>NZ_KB892102.1:0-404144 GCF_000373665.1 Streptomyces sp. BoleA5 | reverse complement strand
CTTAGACCGACCGGCAAATGGATCATGTGAGGCGTCGAGTGGTGGGTCGGTCGTCCCAGCGGTAGCGACTCGTTGCTCGGCGGATCAGCATGCGGAGCGTGACGAGGGTGGCGGCGAGGTAGAGGTAGAAGTCCACGACCTTGCCGCTTCTCTCCGTGCAGCGCCGTAGCTTGCCGTAGTCGTTCATCCATGAGTGCGTGCGTTCGACCACCCAGCGTTTGCCGGCCTGGATCGGAGCCGGCACGCCCTTGCGCGCGATCTCGGCAGAGAATCCCAACTCTGCCACCAGCGCACGGGACTTGGCACTGTCGTAACCGCGGTCGAGGTTGACGTTGACCGTCATCGGCATCGCGCCGACCTGGGCTTTCGCGGCTTCCAGGGTGGGGCCGAGCAGAGGCGAGTCGTGCCGGTTGGCACCGTCGGAGACGATCCCGAGAGGGACACCGCACGCGTCGGAGGCGACGGAGCGCTTCAGCCCCTGCTTGCCCCGGTCGACCGGGGAACGTCCGGCCTTCTCGCCCCCGGAAGGAGCCTTGGTGATGCAGCCGTCAACGGAGATCTCGCTCAGCCCCAGGCCGATCATCCGGTCGTACGCCTCAAGCGCGAGGGCGTGCACCTGACCGGATATTCCCAGCTCAGCCCACTCTTTGACGCGCCGTCGGATCGTGCGGTCAGAACATCCGGGACTGGAGATCCGTTCGTATCCGGAGCCGTGGACCAGCGCGAGCACGATGTGCTCGAAGACCTTCCGGTCGGAGATCCGACGGCGGTGACAGCCGAGCGGATGGTCCGCGACGAACTCTCCCCGGACGGGCAGAAGGGCAGCGAACTGGTTCCAGAGGGGTTCAAGCAGGCAAGATGGCAGAGCGGGCACGGCGTCCTTCATGATCACTGAGCGTAGAGAACTCCATGATCACGTAGGCCCGTGCCCGTGCCGCATCCAGACCATCTCTCAGACGCACAGCGGCCACCTATTGCCGGTCGGTCTTATATGAGCCTGCTCAAGAAGAGCCTGATGACTGCGGCCCTCGCTGGCGCGTTGTTGGGCGGCACCTTTGCCACACCAGCTGCGGCAGCTGACCCCAATACCTGCCCGAAGGGGAAGGTCTGCGGATGGTCGGGGTTGAACAGGACGGGAACCAGGACCGTTTACACCGAAGTGCCCGGCTGCGATACCTGGAGCCTGACCCCAGCCCGGTCCGTCTCGAACCAGTCGTCCTATCGCATCGTGTTCTGGCACGTCACCGCTGGCTGCGGCGCCGGCACCAAGCTGCTCACTCTGGATCCGGGCCACTACTCTGACAACGTCGGTGGCACTGTTACGGGGACCCAAGCCTTCGTAATCTAGAACTAGCACCAGGTCTTCCAGCCTGTAGGGAGCCGGGGCCGTCGCCGGAGGGGAGCGAGCCGACCGGTGGCGGCCCGCAGCATTCGCTATTTGGCTCCGCTCATGATCGGCCGGACAAGTTTTAACGCCCCGTCTCCCCCGAGCGCAGCACCTCGACCCGCCCCAGCAGGTCCTCGTACACCCCGCGGTCGAACTCGCCCGCGACCGGCGCCGCCACGGTGGCCGCCGAGAGGGCGACGGCGCGGGCGAGGCGCCGCGGCCAGTCGAGGCCCTCGACGATCCCGGAGAGCAGGGCGGCGACGGCGGAGTCGCCGGCGCCGGCGGGGTTTCCGGGGACGGGCGCCGGGGGGCGGGCCGTCCACACGGTGCCGTCCTCGGCGAGGGCCAGCATCCCGTCGGGACCGAGCGAGGCCGCGACGGCGCGGGCGCCGCGGCGGCGGGCGTCGCGGGCGGCGCGCATGGGCTCCGTCGCGCCGGTGAGCCCGGTCAGTTCGGCGGCGTTGGGCTTGACGAGGTCGGGCCGGGCGGCCAGGCCGCGCCGCAGGGGTTCGCCGCTGGTGTCCAGCAGCACCGGGACGCCCACGGCGCGCGCGTCCCGGACGAGGTCGGCGTAGCAGCCGACGGGCAGCCCGGGCGGCAGGCTGCCGCACAGCGCCACGGCGCGCGTCGTGCCGCTGTCCAGGAGCTTGCGGTACGTGCCGAGGAACGCCGCCCACTCCTGCGAACTGATCGTCGGCCCGGGCTCGTTGAACATCGTGGTGTCACCGCCCGACTCGTCCACGACGCCCACCGTCCGCCGGGTGCTGCCGGAGGTGGGCACGAGGGCGTCGGTGACGCCGTCGATCCCGGTCAGGTAGGCGCGCAGCCGGTTCCCGGAGGCGCCGCCCGCGAAACCGGTCGCGACGGCCTCGTGGCCGAGCGCGGCGAGTACGCGGGCGACGTTCAGCCCCTTGCCGCCGGGACGTTCCGCGGCCTCCGACACCCGGTGGGTGGTGTGCGGCCGCAGCCGGGGGACGCGGTAGGTCACGTCGATGGCGGCGTTCAGCGTGACGGTGACGATCACCGCGTGATCCCTTCGAGCAGCGTGTGCGACGGGAAGGGATCATGCCAAACGAACGCCCGCAGGCACAGACCCCGCCGCCCGCGGTCCCGTCAGGGCTCGACGACCCAGCTGCCCTTGCGCATCACACCCACGAGGTCGAACGACGCGTCCAGGACCACCAGGTCGGCGTCCTTGCCCGGCTCCAGGGAGCCGATCCGGTCGTACACGCCCAGCAGCCGCGCCGGGTTGGCGCTCAGCGCGCGCACCACGTCGGCGACGGGCAGCCCGTCGACGGTCACCGCCCGCTTGAACGCCGTGTCCAGGGTGAGCGTGGACCCCGCGATGGAGCCGCCCTCGACGAGCCGGGCGACGCCGTCGACGACGTCGACCTCCATCGGGCCCAGCAGGTAGCGGCCGTCGCCGAAGCCGGCGGCGTCCATGGCGTCGGTGATGAAGGCGACCCGGTCGGCGCCGGCGCTGCGGAAGGCCATCTCCAGGACGGCCGGGTGGAGGTGGACGCCGTCGTTGATGAGCTCGACGGTGACCCGCTCGTCCTCCAGCAGCGCGGCGATCGGGCCGGGTTCACGGTGCAGCAGCGAGGGCATGGCGTTGAACAGGTGCGTCGCCACGGTGGCGCCCGCCTCGACTGCCTGCAGGGTGGCCTCGTACGCGGCGTCGGTGTGGCCGACGGCGGCGATGACGCCGTGCTCCGCCAGCATCCGCACCGAGTCGAGCCCGCCGGGCAGTTCGGGGGCGAGGGTGACCATGCGGGCGGTGCCCCGGGCGGCGTCGAGCAGCTTGCGGACGTCCGAGGGGTGCGGGTCGCGCAGCAGCGAGGGCTTGTGCGCGCCGCGCCGGTGCGGGGAGATGAACGGCCCCTCGAAGTGGATGCCGGCCAGGTCGCCCTGCTCGACCAGCTCGGACAGCAGCGCGGCCTGCCGGGAGAGATCGTCCAGGTCCCCGGTCACCGTCGAGGCGAGCAGGGTCGTGGTGCCGTGCCGCCGGTGGGTCGCGATTCCGGTGAGGACGGCCTCGGCGTCACCGGAGGAGAAGGACGCGCCGCCGCCGCCGTGCACGTGGATGTCCACGAAGCCGGGGACGATCCAGTGTCCCGTCAGGTCGCGGGTGGACGCCCGGCGCGGGTCGTCCGCGACGATCGAGCGGCCCTCGACGGTCACCCGGCCGTCCTCGACCACGCCGCCCGGCAGCACCACACGGGCACCGGTCAGCACGCTAGTTGCCGCAGTCAAGCGGTCACCTCCACGGAGAGAAGGTCCCAGGCGAGCAGCCCTGCGCCCAGGCATCCGGCGGTGTCCCCGAGGGTCGCCGGCACGATGAGGGGGAGTTGCTGGAAGGTCAGCCGCCGCTCGACGGCGGCCCGCAGCGGCGTGAAGAGGGTGTCGCCCGCCTCGGCGAGCCCGCCGCCCACGATCAGCGTGCCCGGGGTCATCAGGGTGATCCCGGTGACCAGGCCGTCGGCGAGGGCGGCGACGACCTCGTCCCACACGGCCGACGCGCGGGGGTCGCCGGCCTCGACGGCGGCGGCGCACCCGGCGGCACCGGCGCCGTGGCCGCCGCCCGCGGCCTCCCAGGCGCGGGCCACGGCGGTGGCGGAGGCCGCGGTCTCCAGGCAGCCCCGCTGCCCGCAGCCGCAGGCCGGGCCGCCGGGGCGGACCACGATGTGCCCCAGCTCGGTGGCCTCGACCCGGCCCCCGATGCCGATCGCCCCGGCGATGCCGGTGCCCAGGGCCACGAACAGGAAGCGTTCGGCGCCCCGCCCCGCGCCCAGCCGGCCCTCGGCGAGGCCGCCGGCGCGCACGTCGTGGCCGAGGGCCACGGGGGTGCCGTCGAGGCGGCGTGTGAGCAGGTCGCGCAGGGGCGCGTCGCGCCAGCCGAGGTTCGCGGAGTAGACCGCGACGCCGGACCGCTCGTCGACCAGCCCGGGCACGGCGACGCCGGCCGCGGCGGCGGGCTCTCCGTAAGCGCTTTCGCCATGCGCCCGCAGATCCGCGGCGAAGTCGAGCACGGACTCGACCACGGCGTCCGGGCCGCGCTCCCGGCCGGTCGGGCGGCGCGCCTCGTGAAGCAGCGTGCCGTCCGTCGCGACCAGCGCGGCCTTCATGCCGGTGCCGCCCACATCGAGGGCGATGACGTGTCTCACGGGGGACAGTCTCGCGCGCTACCCCACAAAAGGTCTAGTCCACTCGTCGAAAGAGATCGCGTACGGTGCGCGGGGGGAGTGGTGTAGACCTCACGTGACGCAGGGTGGGGACTCCATGTGGTCGGCGCATCACCCAGCGGGGTCGCCGGCGCCGCGGATATGGTTGTCGGATGGAACGGGACGAGAGCGGGGCGGACGCGGCCGCCCCGGACGGGCTGACGGAACAGGACCGCGCCGTCCTCGACATCGCCCGCCGCGCCTGGGCGGGCCCCGGCGCGAAGGAACGCGCGATCCGCGAACGCCTCGGCATCTCCCCCACGCGCTACTACCAGCTGCTCAACGCCCTCCTCGACGATCCGCGCGCCCTCGCGCACGACCCCGTCACGGTCAACCGCCTCCGCCGCACCCGCGACACCCACCGCACCAACCGCTGACGCCTCCGGCGGCGACAGCCGACCACCCGCCCACCGACGGGCCCGGGGACCACCGCCGGAGCGAGAGGCGGGATGCTTCCGTACGCCGGGCACGCCCCCCGCAGGGGTCGGTAAGGTCGGGGGCATGAGCCGCAGCCGCAGGGACGAACTGCCGGTACCGACGACGCCCGAGGGCAAGGACGGCCTGGCCGCACTGCTCGCGGAGCCCCGCAGGGCCGTGCTGGCACTGGACTTCGACGGGACGCTGGCCCCGATCGTGCCGGATCCGGACGCCGCGCGGGCCCATCCCCGCGCCGCCGCCGCGCTGGCCCGGCTGGCCCCGCGCATCGGGTCGGTCGTGGTCGTGACGGGCCGCCCCGCGGGCGTGGCCGTGCGGTACGGAGGATTCGCCGGGGTACCCGCGCTGGAGCACATGGTCGTGCTGGGCCACTACGGCGCCGAGCGCTGGGACGCCCGTTCCGGTGAGGTCAAGGCGCCCGGCGCGCACCCCGGCGTCAACGCGGTCCGGGCCGAACTGCCCGGCGTGCTGGACGCGATCGGGGCCTGGCGGGGCACGTGGGTGGAGGACAAGGGCCGCGCGGTGGCCGTCCACACGCGCCGCACGCAGGATCCGCAGGCGGCGTTCGAGTCGCTGAGCGGGCCGCTGCGCGAACTGGCCGAGCGCCACGGGCTGATCGTGGAGCCGGGCCGGATGGTGCTGGAGCTGCGGCCGCCCGGGATGGACAAGGGCGTGGCCCTCAACGACTACCTGCGCGAGGTCGGCGCCGGTCCCGTGCTGTACGCCGGTGACGACCTGGGCGACCTGGCCGCCTTCGGCGCCGTGGAGAAGCGGCGCGCCGACGGCCTCCCCGGTGTGCTGGTGTGCAGTGGCAGCGCGGAGGTGGCCGAACTGGCCGCCCGGGCCGACCTCGTCGTGGACGGCCCGGAGGGCGTCGTCGCGCTGGTCGACGCCCTCGCGGACGCCCTGGAGGAACGGGACGCCGAGGACGGGGCCTAAGAGCTCGCGCGGCCAGGCGCGGTGGGGGCGAAGCTCGCGCGGCCTCCTGCCCGCTCCACGCTTCGGCCGGCGGCCACCGCACGATCTTCAGGAGTCCACACGACCCCTGGTGATCACGCGGTGGCCGTCCTCTGACGCCACAGCGGCACCGATGCCCCGGCTGCCGCCCGTGATCAGCGCCACGTTTCCTTCAAGTCGGTTCATGGCGTTGAGCCTTGCGGGCGACGGGCGACGGGCGACGGGCGACGGGCGACGGGCGACGGGCGACGGGCGACGGGCGACGGGCGACGGAAGCCGGCGGGAATCCGCCCTGGCGTTCGACGGAGTTCGTGCAGCGGCTCCCGATCCGGGTGGTCGATGACAAGAGCGACACGGAGGGTCCGCCGGCCGGACACGGGTTGGTGGGTGCGGCGCCCCGCCCGGGGGCGCTTCACCGGCCGGGAGGGAAGGCCGCGTCGTGGACGAGCAGGGCGATCTGGACCCGGTTGTTCAGGCCGAGCTTGCCGAGGATGCGGGAGACGTGGGTCTTCACCGTCGGCACGCTCATGTGGAGCCCGGCCGCGATCTCCGCGTTGGACCGGCCCTCCCCGATGGCGAGCGCGACCTCGTGCTCCCGCTCGCCCAGCGAGGCGAGCCTGCGCCGGGCGGTGGACCGTGCGCCGCGGCCGCCCTCGCTGTCGGCGCCGGCGACCTGGTCGATCAACTGCCGTGTCACTGCGGGGGAGAGCACCGGTTCGCCGGCCGCCACCTTCCGTACCGCCTCGACGATCTCGCGGGGCGCGGTGTCCTTCAGGACGAACCCCGCGGCGCCGGCGCGCAGCGCCCGCAGTACGTGCTCGTCGGTGTTGAAGGTGGTCAGCACGATCACCTCCGGCGCGCCGGGCCGCGCCCGCAGCGCCTCGGTGGCCGCGAGCCCGTCCACGGTGGGCATGCGGATGTCCATCAGCACCACGTCGGGGGAGTGCTCCCGGACCAGCGACGCGACCTCGCCGCCGTCGGCGGCCTCGGCGACGACCTCGACGTCCGGCGCCCCGCCGAGCATCATCCGCAGCCCCGCCCGCACCAGCGGGTCGTCGTCCACCAGCAGCAGCCGCACCATCCTCACGCCGCCCACGGTAGCCAGGCGCGCACCCGGAAGTCACCGCCGGAGCGGCCGTGCTCCAGGTCTCCCCCGGCGAGCGAGGCCCGCTCCGTCAGCCCGATCAGCCCCTGCCCGGCGCCGGGGATGGCCGGCACCACGGCCGCCGCGGCCGGCACCGGATTGCTGACCTCGACCGTCAGGCCCCGTGTGGGACCGCCGGCGAGCCGCACGGTCACCTCCGCGCCGGGGGCGTGCTTGCGGGCGTTGGTCAGCCCCTCCTGCACGATGCGGTAGGCCGTGCGCCCGGAGGCGGCGGGGGCCGCCGCCGACACGGCGTCGTCGTCCGTCTCCAGCACGATCCGCATCCCGGCGTCCCGCGACTCCTCCACCAGCCTCGGCACGTCGGCCAGCGTGGGCTGCGGCCGCCCGCCCGCGCCGTCCGCCGCGGCGGACCCGGCGGGCTCGCGCAGTACGCCGATGATGCCGCGCAGGTCGTCCAGCGCCTGGTGCGCGCTCTCCCGGATCACCCCGGCGGCCCGTTCGATCTCCGCGGGGGACGCACGCGGGTGGAACTCCAGCGCTCCCGCGTGGACGCTCAGCAGCGACAGCCGGTGCGCCAGCACGTCGTGCATCTCCCGTGCGATCTCCTCGCGGGCCTGCCGCCGCCCGCGCTCGGCGTACGAGGCGAGCAGCTGGCGCCGGGAGCGCACGTAGAGCCCCCAGCCGATCGAACCCGCCATGATCACGAAGAAGGTCATCGCCGAGCCCGTCTCCGGCAGGTCCGGGTCGGGGCCCCGCGCCACGAACAGCGGCAGCGGCGCGAAGGCCAGGGCCGCCACCCAGGCCGTCGTGCGCAGCGGCCGGTACGCCGCCACGGTGAAGACCGCCACCGCCGTCGGGCCGCCGACCAGGTGTGCGAACCACCCGGTCACCAGCAGCACCACCGCCAGCTGCACGGGCCACCGCCGCCGCAGGAACAGGGCCGCGCACGCGGCCGCGCTGACGGCCTGCTCGACGGGGCCGATCGAGGCACCCACCCCGTCCACGGACAGCACGGAGAAGGCCGCCGCACCGAGGAAGACCGCGATGTCGGCGACGAGGCCCTTCCGTACGCGTCGCATTCCTCCGAATGTACGGTCCCGGGGCGCCGGCACCACCCCCGCGCCCCAAGTCGAGACTTTCGGACGACAGCCCCCGCGCGATCGGCGACTTTCGCCGACAGCCGACGCGGGCGCCCGCTCCCTAGCCTCGGGGCATGAAGGGATTCCTCGGCTTCCTCGGCTTCGTGCTGCTCTCCCAGGGCATCGGCGGCATCGCCTACCAGCTCACCGGGGGCTGGTTCCGGGTGTGGGCGCTGACGCACCGGATCGGCTTCCTGGACGGCTACGAGATCTACGTGTGCGTCCTCCTGATCGTGCTGGGCATCGCCGTCTGCTCCGCGGCGGAGTCGGTGGGCAAGCGCGCCTGACGCCCGGTCGCGCACGGCCGCCCCGGTCCCCCGTTCCTGTGTGACGGGGGGCCGGGGCGTCGGCAGGTGGTAGGGGAGGGGTCACCAGTTGTTGTTGTCCCGGACGATCGCCGCGCACTCCACGACGGCGCGGGCGGTGGGGACGGGGGTGGTCATGCCGTTCCTGTTCCGGACGGTGACCGTCCACCCGTTGCCGGACCGCTGGCTCGTCAGCACGCTCAGGTCGCTGTTGCTGAGGACGAAGCCACCACCGGTGACCTCGGTGCGCGAGGGGCAGCGCGCCGAGACGGTCTGCGTGGCGCCCGAGGGAACGGTGACGGAGACACCCATGAACTCGGCGGTCCTCAGCCGCCCGAAGTTGTCACGGTTGCCGTTGCCCTGGACGGGGTTTCCGGCGGCGTTGGCGGCGACCGCGGCGGTGCGCGCGGTGGTGGTGGGCGTGGCGTCAAGGGGGGCTGCGAATGCGGTGGTCGTGACGACCGCGGCTGCGGCCGTCATGGTTCCGGCGACACCCCAAAGCACATTACGACGGGGTCGACCGGTCAGGGTCTTCTTCGCTCGTATGTTCATCTCTCTGCCTTCGAAGATGACGGAAGGAGCTCGCTCCGGGTCGAAGCGATTGCGCTCATCGTCACCTTGTGCGGTGTGTTCCGCACTTTGAGTGACCAAAGAGGATGAACGGTGTCCGGGCCCCGATCTGACGGAGCGGCGGAACGTCACTCAGTCGGCCGTTCCGGACGGGACCACCCATTGCACGGGTTGGCCGGTGACGCCGGCGATCATGTCGAAGTCCCCGTCGTAGTGCAGGACGGTCGCGCCGTGCCGCTCCGCGGTCGCCGCGATGATCAGGTCCGCCAGGGAAAGCGCCTTCCAGTTCCCGGCGGCAATGAGGTGGGTCTGCACGTCCAGTGCGCGGTCCCAGGCCTCGTCCGGCGTGGGCAGCCAGTCGAAACCCCGCATGCCGTCTCGGATGCGGTCTGCGTCCGCCTTGGACCGTGCGCTGTGGAGCACCTCCAGTTCGACGGCCCCGCAGACGGCGAGCAATCCGGCGTTGTGGAGGGGTTCGATCACGGCCCTCACCGACGGTTTCGGGTAACGCGCGAGAGCGGACTTGTCGATGAGGAAGCGATCTCTCATGCGGCTCGATGCGGGTCGTGCGCCGCCCCGGCCTCGCCGGTGAGGCCGGGAAGTCCGCCGTCCGCCAGCCAGTCGAGGAATGAGGCGCGCTTGCGGCGCTTGATCGCGTCTTCCAAGGCGGCGTTCACGGTGGCGACTTTGGTCGTGGTGCCGAAGATCTCGGCCGCCTCCGCCAGCATCTGGTCGTCGACGTCGATGACGGTACGGGTCATGCGGGCCTCCTCGGGCACGGATGCTTCCTCCTAAGATATCAAATTGGGTCTCAGTCGATATCGGCGGACGTCCGTGCCTTCGCGCCGGGCCGCTGTCGCACGATGCCCGCGCGGACCAGGGCGGCGCCGCGCGGACCGCCTGACGGAGCGGCGGGAACGGCTCCGGCGCAGGGCGGGCACGGGCCGGTCCGGCCCGGGGGCAGCGGGTCTCCGCAGCCGGGGCACTCGGGGAGCGGGGCCGCCGGGGCGGCGGGGTCGCGGGCGGGGCGCGGTGCGGGGAGCTTGTCGCGCAGGCGCCGGGCGACGAAGCCGGCGGGTGAGTGGACGGTGTGCGGCAGCCCGGAGGACAGGGCGGTGCGCAGTTCCAGCTCGCTCGCTCCGTGGGCCAGCCAGCGGGCGGCGAGCGGGGCCAGCCGGGCGGCCTCGGCGACGCCGAGGGCGAGCCTGGCCTCCCGCCGCCCGAGGCGCTGCAGCGCGGCCGCCGCGCGGGCGACCAGCGACTCGTCGGCGGGGGGCTCGGGGTGGGAGGTGTTCTCCACCTCCTTGTTCTCCCCCTTGGGGGATGCGCCGACGGCCCGTACGGACGGCGCACCGGCGGTCAGGATGCTGCCACCCGGAGCCCCGAAGGCCGCCTCGATCTCCGCGGGGTCGCGCAGAGGCACATTGGAGACGAGCACCCGGGTCGTCCAGCGGCCGGTCTCACGGCTCTGTGTGCGGCGGGTGTGCACATAGCCCTCCGCCTCCAGCTGCTGCCGGGCCCGGCGCAGGGCGATGCGCCCCTCCGGCATCTTCTCGCCGATGGACTGCAGGGTCTCCCGGGATCCCTCCGGCAGGGAGAGCGCCCACTGCAGCAGCCGTACGGCGGTGCCGTTCAGGCGCGGATGGCGGATGAGGTCGTTCGGCGTCTGGGAGAAGAAACGGGTCGGCGGGATAGCATGACGAATCATTTGCGGGGCTCCTCGACGGATCAGGCCTCGTAGGTGTAGGCCCCCGGCCGGTGTTGGCGCACCGCTGGGGGCCGCTTCGTGCGCTGGGCACGAAGGGTGATCGGCCGGTTACTCTACCGGTGTCCCGGTGCTGTCGGCGACGAAGGCGACGAACGCGGTCCACGCCTCGCCGGTGAAGGCCAGCGAGGGCCCGGCGGGGTCCTTGGAGTCCCGCACGTGCACGGCGCCGGAGGCATGGGCGACCTCGACGCAGGCGCCGCCCTCGCTGCCGCTGTAACTGCTCTTGTACCAGGCGAGTCGGGATGTCATAGCTCCCCCGCAATCTGCTCGATCACTCTGGCGGAGTCCCCCACGCTGAGGGCCTGTGAGCGGATCATCGCATAGCGCTGGTGGAGTTTGCTGACCTCGTCCCGGCCGTCCACCAGCACGCTGCGGCCCTGGACTTCGAGGTAGGCGAGCAGCCGCAGATCCGGGGTCTCCAGCAGGTGCATCGGTCCGTCGAAACCCGCGTGCGCCGTGTGGGAGAGCGGCATCACCTGGACCGTGACATGGCGCAACGCGGCGGCCTCCAGCAGCCGCGCCAACTGGCTCCGGTGGACGGACCGTCCGCCGACCGGGCGGCGCAGCACCCACTCCTCGATGACGAAGGCGAGCTGCGGCGCCGGGGCGCGGGTCAGGAGCGACTGCCGGGCCAGCCGGGCGCGTACGCGGCCCTCGACCTCCTCCGTCTCCAGCGTCGGGCAGTAGGAGCCGAGCACCACACGGGCGTACTCCTCCGTCTGCAGCAGGCCGTTGATGACATGCGTGTCGTAGGTGTAGAGGCTCACCACCGCGCGCTCCAGCTCCGCGTACTCCTCGAACCAGGAGGGGAACTCCGCCCGTTCCAGATGGCACGCCGCGGACCGCAGCACCCCGCCGCCGTCGCCCAGCAGGACTCCCGCCTTCTCCACGAACGCCGGAGGCGGCATCCGCTCGCCTCGCTCGATCTTGACGATCAGCGACTTCGAGTAGCCCACGTGCGCGGCCAGTTCGTCGGCCGAGACCCCGCGGGCCTCCCGCAGCGACCGCGCCACGGAGCCGAACATCCGCATGCTGGCCGATCCCTCACCCTTCGGGGACACGGCACCACCTCCCGGTACACACGCCGTACACAGCCGCGGACCGGCCCGACACAGCTGACCAGGGGTCAGATCCGCCCTGTTCAGGCTAGCCACGGCAGGGAACCGTTGGACCCATGACGCAGGAATCTCCACCCGCGGCGGCGATGCGTGTCGTCGCCGAGCCCGCCCGCATCGCCGAGGTCCGCCGTGCCGTACGCGAACAGCTCCGCGCCTGGGGGCGCGAGGACCTGGCGCCCGCCGCCGCGCTGTGCGTCACGGAGATACTCGCCAACGTGCACCGGCACGCGGGCTCCCCGGAGTGCGAGCTGACCCTGGACGACCTCGCCGCGGAGGGGGTGCGGGCCACGGTCAGCGACCGGTCGCCCGTCCTGCCGGTCCCGGCACCCGGGCCGCCGGACTGGGCCGCCGAACGCGGGCGCGGTCTGCACCTGATCGCGGCGGCGGCCCACCGGTGGGGCGTACGGCCGACGCCCGACGGCAAGCAGGTGTGGGTGGTGCTGCGGTGAGGCCCGCCTCGTGGACCTGGCTGGACGACACGGCGTTCGGGCCGGTGGCCTTCCTGCTGCTGGCGCACCCGCAGGGGCGCGGCACGGCGGAACTCGCCGCGCTCCTCGGGCTCGCCGAGCCCGGGCGGCGGCTGCCCGAACTCGGCGACCGGATCGCCGTCCGCCGTTCCGGCCGGGCGGTGGTGCGCGGCGCGGACGGCGGGGCGCTGCTGGAGGTGGCGGCCGGTGAGCGGTGGTCCGCCTTCGTCGCGGGCGGCGGACCGGTCGCGCTCGTCGTGGGGCTCGACCCGCTCGCCCGCCGCGCACCGCTGCCGGAGGTGGAGCTGTACCTGGCCCTGGGCACGACCGGCGGGCGCATCCGGCTGGGGATCAGCCGGCGGGCTCCCTCACGCGTCCGCTGACCGGGGCGATCGGGCCCCGCGTGAGCCGCCGTCAGCGGCCGGATCCGCCGCCGTCGGCGACGGCGGCCCCGCCGAGGGCGGGTGCGGGCCCGTCCGGAGTGTCCCCGCCGTGTGCCGTGCCGCGGCGGTGCACCGGTGAACCGTTGCTCCCGCTGCCCCGGGGCATGAGCAGGACGGCGAGGACGGCGATGACGAGGGCACCGCCGAGCATGGCGAATCCGTGGGTGTAGCCGGACTCCCGGGGCAGCCCCGTCGGCGCGAGGTCGGCGGTGACGACGCTGGTCATCAGGGCGGCGCCGATGGCACCGCCCACGGTGCGGATGTTGGTGTTCATACCGCCGGCTACGCCGGTCTGCTCCGGCGGGACCGCGCCGACGACGAGACTGGACATCGCGGAGAAGGCCAGGCCGAAGCCGGCGCCCATCAGCCCGGTCGCGAGGTACAGCTCCCACTTCGCACCGTGCGCGAAGACGAGCACCGCCACCGCGGCCAGGCTGGTCAGCAGGCCGAGCCCGATCACCGACCGGCCGCCGATCCGCCCGGCCAGGCGGCCGCTGGCCAGGCCGGACAGGAACATCATGACGGTGAGCGGGAGCAGGATCAGGCCGGACTGGGTGACGCTGGCCCCGAAGCCGTAGCCGGAGGCGACGGGAGTCTGTACGAACTGCGGGACGAAGGCGAAGAGCGCGTACATGCTGATGCCCAGGAGCAGCGCGACCAGGTTGCTGGTCCACACGGCGGGCAGCCGCATCATCCGCATGTCCACCAGCGGGGCCGCGGACCGCTTCTCGACCTGGACCCAGAGGAACCCCAGCACGGCGGCGGCGACCAGCAGGCCGACGACCCTTCCCGATCCCCAGCCCCACCGCGGCGCTTTGCTGAGGGCCATCAGCAGCGCCACCAGCCACGCCGACAGCAGCAGGGCGGGCTGCCAGCTGATGCGTCCGGGGGTGCGCACCGAGGACGCGGGAATCAGGAGGTGGGCGGCGGCCGCGGCCGCGGCGGTGAGGACCATGGGGATCCAGAACAGCCAGTGGTAGTCCAGGGCGTTGACGATCGGTCCGGCGAGCACGACACCGGTTCCGGCGCCGACCGCGGTCAGCGAGGCGATGAGCCCGACCGCCCCGGGGACCTTCTCCTTGGGGAACTCGTCCCTGATCACGCCGAAGGCCAGGGGCAGTACCCCGCCCCCGACGCCCTGGACGATCCGGGCGACGATCAGCACCGTGACGTTCCCGGCGAGCGCCGCCAGCAGCGCACCCAGTGAGAGCGCGGCCATGGCGACGATGAAGACGGGCTTCCTGCCCGCCACGTCACCGATGCGGCCCATGATCGGCGTGAAGACGGACGCGGAGAGGAGGTACGCGGTCAGGACCCACGTCACGGTCGACTGGCTGGTGTGCAACGCGCCCTGGACGGTGGGGAGCACCGGGGTGAGCAGTGATTGCAGCAGGGAGAAGGCCAGGATTCCCGCCGCGAGTACGACGAAGATGACCTGGTGGTGCGTGCGTCTGGTGTCCTGGGACATGGAAGGTCTCCGCTCCTGGAGCGGCCGCCAGGAGGATCGGTCCTGCGGCACCTCTCGTGGGAATGTGCTGGTTTCGTCCTCGGCGCGGGCGGTCGCGGCCCGTCGTGGTGTCCGGTCGGACCGGGCCGGTGCCGTGGAGGCGGTCCGGCCTCCCGCTCCGGCCGAACGGGCGGCGCGGGGCAGGAGGCCGGGACGGGACGTCAGATGTTGATGGCCTTGGTCTCGAGGAACTCCTCGAAACCGGCGCGGCCGAGCTCCCGGCCGTTCCCGGACTGCTTGTAGCCGCCCCAGGGAGCCATGAAGTTGTAGTCGCCGCCGTTGACGGTGACCTGCCCGACCTGGATCCGGCGGGCGAGGGCCAGCGCGTGGTCCCTGTCGCCGGCGACCGCGGCGCTGAGCCCGTAGACGGTGTCGTTGGCTATGGCGACGGCCTCGTCGTCGTCGCTGTACGGGATCACCGTCAGGACCGGCCCGAAGATCTCCTCACGGGCGATGACGGAGTCCGGGTCGACGTCGGCGAAGATGGTGGGCCGGACGTAGGCGCCGGTCTCCAGGCCCTCGGGGCGGTCGGGGCCGCCGGCCACGAGGGTGGCGCCGTCCGCGATGCCCTTCTCGATGAACGCGTTCACGCGCTCCCGCTGGGCCTCGGAGGCCAGCGGGCCGATGGTGGTGGCCTCGTCGGTGGGGTCGCCCGTCGTGTAACCGGTGGCGGCCTCGCGCAGCTTCTCCACCATCGAGTCGTGGGCGGCGGCCGGAACCAGCATGCGCGTCCAGGCGCCGCACGCCTGACCCGCGTTGACCCAGGCCATGGCGAGGCCCTGGTTGACGGCCTCGTCCAGGTCGGCCTCGGGGAGGACGATGTAGGCGGCCTTGCCGCCGAGTTCCGTGGACACGCGCTTGACGGTGGCGGAGGCGGCCTCGGCGACGCGCTTGCCCGCGGCGGTCGAGCCGGTGAACGACACCATGCCGACGCCGCTGTGCCGGGTGATGGCCTCGCCCACGACGGGTCCCGTGCCGTGGACGAGGTTGAAGACTCCGGCCGGGAGGCCGGCTTCGGCGGTCACCTCGGCGAAGATCTGCGCCGTGTGGGGTGTCACCTCGGACGGCTTCAGGACCACGGTGTTGCCCGCCAGCAGCGCGGGGACGACCTTGGTCACGATCTGCTGCAGGGGGAAGTTCCACGGGGTGATGGCTCCGACGACCCCGATCGGCTCCCGCACGATCATGGAGTTGCCGATCTGCTCCGACCAGGTGAACTCCTCCGCCACGGTGATGGCGGCGGCGATGGCGTGGGCCGGGAAGCCGGCCTGCGCCTGCCGGGAGAAGGAGATCGGAGAGCCCATCTCGGCGGTGATGACCGCCGCCAGTTCCTCCGTGCGCTGCTCCAGACCGTCCGCGATCCGGCGCATCGCCGCGACCCGCTGGGCGAGGTCGGTGGCCGACCACGCGGGGAAGGCGGCCGCCGCCGCGCCCACCGCGCGGTCGACGTCCTCGGCCGTGCCCTGGGGTGCGGAGGCGATGACCGTGCCGGTGGCGGGGTTGACCACGTCGAGGCCGGGCCCCTTCGCGGGAACCGCCTGCCCGTCGATCCAGTGGGCCAGGATGGGGAGATGTGCCGGGGTGCCGGTGGATGTCGCAGGGGACATGAGGAGACCTTTCCTGCTGGAGGGCGGATGGCCGTCAGTGGCGGCCGCAACCCGATCTATTTGATTCGTCAAGCAATTAACCTACCTATCTACTTGACACGTCAAGTAGATCTGGGGTGACTCGGGCCACTTCGAGGTGGGTCGAGGGCGACTTGACAGGTCGGAGGTCGGCTGCATCTACTTGACGAGTCAAGCATCTCGGTTGGTCGGACGCTGCGATGGCACGGACTGCACCGCTGATTCCGCGCGCATGGCCGCCGGTGCTCCATCGCCAGGGAAAGGAACGATTCCCTTGTCAGAAGCAGGCCCCAAGAAGTACGAGAGCACCGCGATCTACGTCCCCGACGGGGAGGGGCCCGTCAAGTGGGTCGCCGGGGACGAGTACACGATCAAGATCTCCGGTGCGCAGTCGAACGGAACGCTCGGCTTCGTCCTCGCCACCGTTCCCCCCGGCGGCGGCCCGATCGCCCACATCCACACCACCGGTGACGAGACGTTCTACATCCTGGACGGCGAACTGGAGTTCCTGAACGGCGAAGAGGTCTTCGACATCAGGACCGGTGACTTCGTCTTCGTGCCGCGCGGTACGCGGCACCGTTTCACGAACAAGGGCACGCGCGACGCGCGGATGCTCTTCCTGTTCACCCCCGGCGGCCAGGAGGAGTTCTTCCTCCGGTACGGCGACGAACCGCTGCCCGGCCACGGCCCGGAACTGTGGCCGATCGAGCGCTACACCCCGGAAATGCTGGCGTTCGTCGAGGAGCTCGGCAACGTGCTGGCGCCCGAGGAGGGCTAAGCCGGCAGGGCCTGGGCCCCGCGGCCGCGGCCGCCATGCGCGCAGCCCGAAGAGGCTGCGCCCGATCATCACAGCACCCCTGAAGGAGAAGAACCTCACCATGTCCAACACGCCCGAGGGTTACGAGCACGCCTACGCCGACGTCAACGGCACGAAGCTGCACTACGTCGTCGGCGGGGAGGGGGAGCCGCTCTTCCTCATGACCGGCTACCCGCGCACCTGGTACTACTACCACCGGGTGATGCCCAAGCTCGCCGAGCACTTCCGCGTCCACGTGGTCGAGATCCGCGGCATGGGCGACTCGGGCAAGCCCGAGTCCGGGTACGACAAGAAGAACATGGCCCAGGACGTCTACGAGCTGATCCGCTCCCTCGGCTACGAGCAGGCCTACATCGAGGGCGAGGACATCGGCGGCATGGTCGCCTGGAGCCTGGCCGTCAACCACCCCGAGGTGGTCAAGAAGCTGATCGTCGCCGACGGTGTCCACCCCAACGACGGCATGTACAAGTTCTCGATGGTCCAGCCGCCCGAGGCCCGGGAGATGCTCTTCCCGTTCTGGTGGGTCATGGGCCAGATCCCCGAGCTTCCCGCCAAGCTGTACGCCGGCAAGGGCCGCGAGATCATCGACTGGAACATCGCGAAGATCGGCGGCGACAGCCCCGAGGTCTTCACCGAGGACGTCCGGTCCGCCGCGGCCGCCGGCTACGACACGCCCGAGTCGATCGAGGCCACCAACCGGTGGTTCGAGACCCTCTACCAGGACATCATCGACTACAACGGCTACCCGAAGCTCTCCATGCCGCTGGTGTACTTCAGCGGCAAGCTGATGCCGGTCTCCGCGGCCATGGTGGACCTCATGGTGGACGACGTCACCTACGTCGAGTTCCCGGGGGCCGGGCACTTCCTCGCCGAGGAGCGCCCCGAGCAGTTCGTGGCCGAGATCCTGAAGGTCTTCGGCGCCTGAGACCACCCGGGGGGCCGTCCTGGCTAACCCAGTGCCCGCAGCTGGTCCAGGAACCACTGCTGCGGGGGGAGCGCCGTCGAGGCCGCCACGAGTCGTTTGGTGGCCTCGGCGCGCTCCCCGTGCGACACGGACAGCGCCTGGTGGAGGGCGTCGGCCGTGGCCCGGATGTCGTAGGGGTTGACCACGAACGCGTCGTCGCCCAGCTCCTCGTACGCCCCCGCCTCGCGGGAGAGCACCAGCGCCACGCCGTCGTCGGAGACGACCGGGATCTCCTTGGCCACCAGGTTCATTCCGTCGCGGATCGGGTTGACCAGCGCGACGTCCGCCAGGCGGTAGGCGGCCAGGGAGCGCGCGAAGTCGTCCTTGACGTGCAGGACCACCGGCTGCCAGCCCGGCGTCGCGAACTCCTCGTTGATCTCCTCGGCCAGGTCGGAGACCTCGTCCGTGTACTCCCGGTAGACGGCCAGGTCGTGGCGGGAGGGGTAGGCGAAGGCGATGTGCACCACGCGCCCCTGCCATTCGGGGTGGTCGCGCAGCAACTGCGCGTACGCGAGCAGGCCGCGCACGATGTTCTTCGACAGCTCGGTGCGGTCCACGCGCACGACGACCTTGCGGTCCGGGCCGCCCACCGCCTCCTGCAGCACCGCCAGGCGCTCGTCCACGTCCGGTCGGTGCGCCCGCTCCCGCAGGAAGTCGGCGTCCGCGCCGAGGCCGTGCACGCCGATGCGCGTGGTGCGGCCCCCGTGGGTGATCGTCAGGCTGCCCGCGTCGCGGATGACGGAGGCGCCCAGCACGTCCGCGCAGCACGCGGCGAAGGCGTCCGCCCAGCGGTGGGTCAGGAAACAGGCCCGGTCGGCGCCGAGGATGCCGCTCAGCACCTCCGCGGCGACGTCGTCCGGCAGCAGGCGGAAGTAGTCCGGCGGGGCCCACGGGGTGTGCGAGAAGTGGCCGATGCGCAGGTCGGGGCGGCGCGAGCGGAGCAGCTGCGGCACCAGCGCCAGGTGGTAGTCCTGCACCAGCACGGCCGCGCCCTGGCCGGCCTCCTCGGCGAGCGCGTCGGCGAAGGCGGCGTTGTACGCCACGTACGCCGCCCACTGGTCCCGGAAGTCCTCGTCGAAGACGGGCTCCAGCGGGGTCTGGAACAGCATGTGGTGGACGAACCACAGGACCGAGTTGGCGATGCCGTTGTAGGCCGACGCGAAGGTGTCCGCCGGGATGTCCAGCATCCGTACGTGCTGCCCGCCGGTGTCGGCGATGGGCAGCCGGCCCGTGCCCCCGGCGCCGCGCAGTACGGCGGCCCGGTCCCCGTCGCCCAGGGCCGCGCAGACCCAGACGGCGTCCGCGTCCGGCCCGATGGCGCTCAGGCCCGACACGAGTCCGCCCCCGCCGCGGCGGGCGGTGAGCGTGCCGTCCTCGCGGAGGCTGTACGACACGGGGCCGCGGTTGGACGCGACCAGAACGCGCGCGGCATGCGATGCGACCATGCGGCCAGCCTAGCCACGCATCCCGGACCGCAAACGTACGAGCTAGCCCAGCCGGGGGTTTTCCGGCCGCGTCCCGTCGCGGCTCCGTCGCGGGTACCGCCTGGGATCAGGCCACCGCGCGGCGCTGGGCGTACTCGGGGATCGTGCGCATCGGGGGGCGCTCCTCCGTCGCGACCTCGTGGACGTGCGGCTCGAAACCGCCGCCCGGTGCGCGGTCGAACTGCGTGAGGAAGGGCCGCACGAGATGGCCGCGTGCCAGGCGGATCTGCGCCGTCCGGTAGATCGCCGCCGCCATGCGGCCCAGGGCCTGGCCGTCCTGGTGCCGGTGGTGCCGGACGCCGACGTCGACCTGCGCCAGGGCGTCGAGCCCGACCGTGCCCAGCGCGTCCACCAGCAGCCCGAGCTCCACCCCGTACCCCACGGGGAACGGCAGCCCCTCCAGCAGCGAGCGCCGCGCCGCGTACTCCCCGCCGAGAGGCTGGACGAACCCCGCCAGCTGCGGCCAGTGCAGGTTGAGCAGCGGTCGCGCGACCAGCTCCGTCACCCGTCCGCCGCCGGCCGGGACGACCGTCCCGCCGGTCTCCAGGGGCCGGTCGTACATCGCCTTGACGAGCCGCAGATCCGGGTCCGTGAGCAGCGGCCCGACGATCCCCGACACGAACCGCGCGTCGAACTCCCGCAGGTCGGAGTCGACGAAGCAGACGATCTCCCCGTGCGTCACGAGCAGCGAGCGCCACAGCACCTCGCCCTTGCCGGGCAGCGCGGGCAGCCGCGGGAGCACCTCGTCCCGGTGCACGACGACCGCGCCCGCGGCCGCCGCGACCTCGGCGGTCCGGTCGGTCGACCCGGAGTCCAGCACGACGAGTTCGTCGACCAGCGGCACCGCCTCGCTCATCAGCTCGCGGCGGATCGTCCCGACGATCTCCCCGACCGTGGCCTCCTCGTCGAGGGCGGGCAGCACGACGCTGACCGTGCCGCGCGCGCCCGCGGCGCGCTTGGCGGCGAGCAGTTGCGGCAGCGGCCTGTGGTCGGCGGTCCAGGACCGTCGTTGCAGCCAGCCGGCCACCTCGTCGAGCACCGGGTTGCTCCGTTTCTGCCCGTCTCGCAGGACGGACGGCCCATGACCAGGTTCGAGGTCGTCGGTTACAGTCGTGAACACGAGGCACGACCATCGTATGTCCACGGTGATCGCGCCCCGTCCGACAAATGCCCGGGCAGTACGCCCGGCGCCATACCGCTCATCCAGAGGGGCAGAGGGAACGGCCCGTTGAAGCCCCGGCAACCCTCCCGCCGACCGCGAGGTCCAGGTGGGGAAGGTGCCAATTCCGTCTCACGGCGAGATGCGTCGTGAGGAAGATGAGGAGAAAGGGCCTCGCCTGACATGGCTGCGCAGACCGTTGCATCCGCGTCCACCGATTCCGCCTTCGGCCCCGCGTCCGCGCTCTCCTGCCGCGAGTGCGGCGAGCGCTTCCCGCTGGAGCCCCTCTTCGCCTGCGAGGCCTGTTTCGGCCCGCTCGAAGTGGCGTACGACCTTCCGAGCGGCGACCCCGAGACCCTCCGCAAGCGGATCGAGTCCGGGCCGAACAACATCTGGCGCTACGCGCCGCTGCTGCCCGTCCCCGCGGACGTGGCCTCCAAGCCCAACCTCAACCCGGGCTTCACCAAGCTGGTCAAGGCCGACAACCTCGCCCGCGAACTGGGCGTCACCGGCGGCCTGCACATCAAGGACGACTCCGGCAACCCGACCCACTCCTTCAAGGACCGGGTCGTCGCCATCGCCCTGGAGGCCGCCCGCACCTTCGGCCTCACCACGCTGTCCTGCTCCTCCACCGGCAACCTGGCCGGCGCCGTGGGCGCCGCGGCCGCCCGGGCCGGCTTCCGCTCCTGCGTGTTCATCCCGCACGACCTGGAGGAGGGCAAGGTCGTCATGGCCGCGGTCTACGGCGGCGAGCTGGTCGGCATCGAGGGCACCTACGACGACGTCAACCGCTTCTGCAGCGAGCTGATCGGCGACCCGATCGGCGAGGGCTGGGGCTTCGTCAACGTCAACCTGCGCCCCTACTACGGCGAGGGCTCCAAGACGCTCGCGTACGAGATCTGCGAGCAGCTGGGCTGGCGCCTGCCGGACAACATCGTCATCCCGATCGCCTCGGGCTCGCAGCTGACGAAGATCGACAAGGGCCTGCGGGAGCTGACCGAGCTCGGCCTGGTGGAGGAGAAGCCCTACCGCGTCTACGGCGCCCAGGCCGAGGGCTGCTCCCCGGTCTCGACCGCCTTCAAGGCCGGCCACGACGTGGTGCGCCCGCAGAAGCCGAACACGATCGCCAAGTCGCTCGCCATCGGCAACCCGGCCGACGGCCCGTACGTGCTGGACATCGCCCGGCGCACGGGCGGCGCCGTCGAGGACGTCACCGACGAGCAGGTGGTGGACGCGATCAAGCTGCTCGCCCGGACCGAGGGCATCTTCGCCGAGACGGCCGGCGGTGTGACCGTCGGCGTGCTGCGCAAGCTCATCGAGACCGGGCAGCTCGACCCGGCCGGCGAGACCGTGGTCCTCAACACCGGCGACGGGCTCAAGACGCTGGACGCCGTCGCCCCGACCTCCCGCCCCACGGCCACCATCCGCCCGAGCCTCGACGCGTTCCGCGCCGCCGGCCTGGCCGGCTGATCCCATCGCACCGGCTGACCCAGACTGAAGGTGAACCCCGCATCATGAGCGCTACCGTCCGCATCCCGACCATCCTCCGCACCTACACCGGCGGCCGGGCCGAGGTCCCCGCCGAGGGCGGCACCCTGGCCGACGTCATCGACTCGCTGGAGCAGAACCACCCGGGCATCTCCGCGCGGGTCCTGGACGACACGGGCAAGCTGCGCCGTTTCGTGAACGTCTACGTGAACGACGACGACGTCCGCTTCTCCCAGGGCCTGCAGACCACGGTGGGCGAGGGCGCGTCCGTCTCGATCATCCCGGCGGTGGCCGGCGGCTGCTGAGCCGCGCGGCCCGCGGAGGCGACAGGGGTGCCGGGGACTTCCCGGCACCCCTGTGTGTTCGAGGGGTAGTTGAAGGCCTGTACAGTTGCCCTGAACGGCTCGCAACCCCCTGCAACGCTCTGCGCGACCCCCCTTCCCCGGGGCGGCCTTGTCAGCGATTTATCGCCAAATTCCCGCAGCGATTGTCTTGTTGGCCGCTTATGTCCGGTCCGAGTTGCCCCGGATTATTCGCCGATCAGGCTCTTCTTCCGATTCTTCGTGCCCGGAATTCTCGTCCGATTGACCTGTTGCAGACAGCGTCCGGGCAGATACATTCAGCCGCGGTCGACGCGTTCCGGCGCACGCCCCCTTGGCTGTAGGGGGTGAGGTCTGACCCGGGTCCGCGAGGTGCGGGTCTGCGAAGGGCCAGCAATAGGGGAGTTAGGAATGGCTCAGGGCACCGTCAAGTGGTTCAACGCGGAGAAGGGCTACGGCTTCATCGCGGTCGACGGTGGTGCGGACGTCTTCGTGCACTACAGCGCGATCCAGATGGACGGCTACCGCACCCTCGAGGAAGGTCAGCGGGTCGAGTTCGAGATCTCGCAGGGCCAGAAGGGGCCGCAGGCGGACATGGTCCGTCTCGCAGCCGGCTGACGCGCCGCGCATCGGCCACGGAGCACTTTCGCGTACGGCCGCTCAAACGTACGCGTCGAGGCCCGCCCCGCACAGGGGCGGGCCTTCGTGCTGTCCGGCGGCCCGCCGACCGGGACCTGCGGGTTGTCCACGGCACCGGCCAAGCGGCTTGCACTCTCCTAGGGCGAGTGCTAATCATTGGCGTTAGCACTCTGACGTTGAGAGTGACAAAGGACCGAGTGGGTGAGGCCCGCTCGACCGCCGGAAAGGAACCGGCGGGAGGGCAGGCCGTCCGTCGCGGGCGCCAGCACGGTCCTGGAGTAATCCTTCCCCGCAGCCGTGTGCCGCGGGGGGACCCCAAGTCCGGGAGGACCACTTCACATGGCCAAGATCATCGCGTTCGACGAGGAGGCACGGCGCGGTCTCGAGCGCGGGATGAACCAGCTCGCCGACGCCGTCAAGGTCACCCTCGGCCCCAAGGGCCGCAACGTCGTCCTCGAGAAGAAGTGGGGCGCCCCCACGATCACCAACGATGGTGTGTCCATCGCCAAGGAGATCGAGCTCGAGGACCCGTACGAGAAGATCGGCGCGGAGCTGGTCAAGGAGGTCGCGAAGAAGACGGACGACGTCGCCGGTGACGGCACGACGACCGCGACCGTCCTCGCCCAGGCGCTGGTCCGCGAGGGCCTGCGCAACGTCGCCGCCGGCGCCAACCCGATGGCGCTGAAGCGTGGCATCGAGAAGGCCGTCGAGGCCGTCTCCGCCGCCCTGCTCGAGCAGGCGAAGGACGTGGAGACCAAGGAGCAGATCGCCTCCACCGCCTCCATCTCCGCCGCCGACCCGCAGATCGGCGAGCTCATCGCCGAGGCGATGGACAAGGTCGGCAAGGAAGGCGTCATCACCGTCGAGGAGTCCCAGACCTTCGGTCTGGAGCTGGAGCTCACCGAGGGTATGCGCTTCGACAAGGGCTACATCTCGGCGTACTTCGCCACCGACCTGGAGCGTATGGAGACGTCGTTCGACGACCCGTACATCCTGATCGTCAACTCCAAGATCTCCGCGGTCAAGGACCTGCTCCCGCTGCTGGAGAAGGTCATGCAGTCCGGCAAGCCGCTGCTGATCATCGCCGAGGACGTCGACGGCGAGGCCCTGTCGACCCTGGTCGTCAACAAGATCCGCGGCACCTTCAAGTCCGTCGCGGTCAAGGCCCCGGGCTTCGGCGACCGCCGCAAGGCCATGCTCGGTGACATCGCCATCCTCACCGGTGGCACCGTCGTCTCCGAGGAGGTCGGCCTCAAGCTGGAGAACGCCGGCGTCGACCTGCTCGGCCGCGCCCGCAAGGTCGTCGTCACCAAGGACGAGACCACGATCGTGGACGGCGCCGGCGACCAGGACCAGATCCAGGGCCGCGTCAACCAGATCCGCGCCGAGATCGAGAACAGCGACTCGGACTACGACCGCGAGAAGCTCCAGGAGCGTCTGGCGAAGCTGGCCGGCGGCGTGGCCGTCATCAAGGCCGGTGCCGCCACCGAGGTCGAGCTCAAGGAGCGCAAGCACCGCATCGAGGACGCGGTGCGCAACGCCAAGGCCGCCGTCGAGGAGGGCATCGTCGCCGGTGGTGGCGTGGCCCTGCTCCAGGCGTCCAACGTGTTCGAGAAGCTCGAGCTCGACGGTGACGAGGCCACCGGCGCGTCGATCGTGAAGCTGGCCCTCGAGGCCCCGCTGAAGCAGATCGCCGTCAACGCCGGCCTCGAGGGCGGTGTCGTGGTGGAGAAGGTGCGCAACCTGACCCCGGGCCACGGCCTCAACGCCGCCACGGGCGAGTACGTCGACCTGATCGGTGAGGGCATCATCGACCCGGCCAAGGTCACGCGCTCCGCGCTGCAGAACGCGGCCTCCATCGCCGCGCTCTTCCTCACCACCGAGGCCGTCATCGCGGACAAGCCGGAGAAGGCCGCTGCCCCGGCCGGCGGCGGCATGCCCGGCGGTGACATGGACTTCTGATCCTCCGGGACCAGGACTCCGCACCACGGCAGAAGACCGAGGGCGGTACCCCGCAGGGGGTACCGCCCTCGGGCGTTCGCGGGTGCCGTCCGGTCAGGGGACGGCGACCGGCGCGTCCAGCAGTTCGCGCCAGGTGCGCACGGCCCGCGCGTCGACCGCCCCGGCCCAGCCGCCGGGGCGGACCGCGCCCCCGACGTGGAAGGCGTCGATGCCGGCGGCGAGGAGCCGCGGCAGGTGCTCCGCGCGGAGCCCGCCGCCCACCATGAGCTGCGGCTCGCCGGGACGCCCCGCCTCCGCCAGCAGCCGGCCGAGGCCGTCGTCCACGCCGTGTGCGGAGCCCGCGGTGAGGAAGGTGTCCAGTCCGGGCAGCCCGCGTACCGCGGAGCGCACGGCCTCCCGGTCGGCGGAGTGGTCGAGGGCGCGGTGGAAGGTCCAGCGGGCACCGGGACCGATCGCGTCGACGAGCCGCCGCACGGCCACCAGGTCCGGCGCGCCCGAGCCGTCGAGGAAACCCAGCACGAACTCGTCGGCGCCCTCGCCGCGCAGCGCCGCCACGGCCGCGCAGAGCGCGTCCGCCTCACGGGCGCCGCCCACGGCGAAGTCGGCGCGGGCCCGCAGCATCACCCGGACCGGGATGTCCACCGCGGCCCGGACGGCGGCGAAGGTCTCCCGGGACGGCGTCAGGCCGTCCGCCGCCATGTCGGTGACCAGTTCGAGGCGGTCCGCGCCACCCGCGCGGGCCGCGAGGGCGTCGTGGGCGTCGAGCGCGATCACTTCGAAAATTGGTCTAGACATATCTCCAGGGTGTCACATGCGCACGCGTACCCGCGACCCCCCGTACCCCACAATGACCTTCATGGCTGACACCGCACCCGAAACCGGCTCCGCCCTCCTCGCCCGCTGGTGCGACCTGCTGCGCCGCTGCCAGACGGAGTCCGTGGACCCGGTGCCCTACGGCAAGGACCTGATCGCCCGCTGGGCCGAGCCGCACCGCCGCTACCACACCGTCACCCACCTGACCGCGGTCCTCGACCAGGTCGAGGTCCTCGCCGGGCACGCGGAGGACCCGGACGCCGTGCTGCTCGCCGCCTGGTTCCACGACGCCGTCTACCGGCCCGACCGCTCGGAGAACGAGGAGCGCAGCGCCCGGCTCGCCGAGCGCGCGCTGCCCGAGGCCGGGGTTCCCGACACGATCACCGCCGAGGTCGCCCGCCTCGTCCGGCTCACCGTCACCCACCACCCCGCCGACGGCGACCGCGACGGCGAGGTCCTCTGCGACGCCGACCTGGCCGTCCTCGCCGGCGACCCCACCGGCTACGCCGAGTACGCGGCGGCCGTCCGCGAGGAGTACGGCTTCGTCCCCGACGACGCCTTCCGCGCCGGCCGCGCCGACGTCCTGCGGCAGCTCCTGCGGCTGCCCCGGCTGTTCCGCACCCCGCAGGGGTACGAGCGCTGGGAGGCCACCGCCCGCCGCAACCTCACCACCGAGCTGGAACTGCTCGCCCCCGGCGACGTGGACGGGACCGCGGACGGTGGCCACCGATGACTTCGGCGCGTGCGGGCGGTCTTTCCCGGTGCGGGCGGCCGCCCGCGGAACCGGACGAAGGGGTACGGCAGCGATGACCGACGACACGCAGGTGCAGGCCGCCGTCGCGGCCGAGTTCCGGGCCCTGGCCGACCTGCTCGACGGGGCCCCCGCCGCGTGGTGGGACACCCCCTCGCTCTGCGACGGCTGGCGGGTGCGCGAGGTCGTGGCGCACATGACGATGGCGGCGCGCTACTCGCAGGAGGACTTCATGGCGCTCCTCGCCGGGCACGGCTTCGACTTCACCCGACTGTCCGACGCCGTCGCCGGGCGGGACGGCGCACTGCCCACCGGGGAGCTGGTCGGCTGTCTGCGCTCCGAGGCGATGGGGCGGTGGCAGCCCCCCGGCGGCGGCGCCCACGGCGCGCTCAACCACGTGGTGATCCACGGGCTGGACGTCACCGTGCCGCTCGGCACGCGGCGCCGCGTGCCGGGGGAGACCCTCGGCATCCTCCTCGACGACCTCACCGCGGGCGGCGGGCACGCGCACTTCGGCGTCGCCGTCGAGGGCCGGCAGCTGCGGGCCACCGATCTGGACTGGTCGTACGGTTCCGGCCCCGAACTGCGGGGCAGCGGCGAGGACCTGGCCCTGGCGATGTGCGGTCGCCGGCTCCCCGCCGGGCGGCTGGAGGGCGAACCGCTCTGAGCGCGGGCGCCGGTGCGGCCGGGCTCGGAGCGTCCTACTGGTCGTGCCCGGGCCAGACGATGCCCTGCTCGGTCCACACGACACCCTTGTTGCGGCAGAGGCAGAAGGGGTGGCCGATGGGGTCGGTGTAGACGCGGAAGCCGTAGCCGTCGGGGCCGGTGCAGTCCCGCTGCAGGGTCGCGCCGAGGGCCAGGACGCGGCGCTGTTCGGCCTCGATGTCGTCGACTTCGAAGTCGAGGTGGAACTGCTTGGGGTGCTCGCTGTCGGGCCACTGCGGGGCGCGGTAGTCCTCCACCCGGATGAAGGCCAGTTCGATCTCGCCGAACCGGATACCGGCCCAGTCCTGGTCACTGCCCTCCTTGACCGGGAGGCCCGTCACGCCGGAGTAGAAGGCCGCCAGCTTCATCGTGTCCGGGCAATCGATGATGAAGTCGGTTAGTCGTAGCATCCGGCGATCCTGTCACAAGATCATGAGCCGGACTCCGGAACGGCCCCACCCACGCCCTGGGCCGACACGACCTGGCTGGTCAGGCCCCGGAAGGCCTGCGTTTGCGGCGGCGCAGGCCCGCCTCGGTGAGGTGGCGCAGCAGTTCCTTGCTGCCGACCTCGACGGCGCCCGCCGCGACGGCGGAGGCGTAGCGCTCGCTGGGGACGTCGTAGTGGTCGCCGTCGAAGGCGCGGCGGGGAGCGCCGATGACGTCGGCGAAGGTGTGGAGCTCCTCGTACGAGGTGTCGCTCACCATGTGCGACCACATGCGGCCGTGGCCCGGCCAGGTCGGCGGGTCGATGTAGACGGTCACGTCAGCGCGGCCCGCCCAGAGCGGAGGACAGGCCGCCGACGGGGGCGACGGCCTCGCCGAGCGACTCGCACACCCAGTGCGGATCGGGGCCGAGTTCGGGTTCCACGTCGAGGGCGTGGGGGTCCGCGCAGCGCGGGCAGAGCGGCCAGCGGCCCATCCGTTCCAGCAGGGCGTCCTTGACGTCCTGGGCGACCAGCCCCGCGACGAACCCCGCGCCGTCGGGCCACTGCTCCACCCACCAGCGGCGCTGGGTGACGGCCTCCTCGACGAGCGAGACGACCTCCGCGTCGGCGACGCCGGTCGCGGTCAGGTCGGCGAGGACGAGCGCGCGGGCACCGTGCAGGGCCGCCTCCAGGCCGGCGGAGGAGCCGGGTGCGTCAGGATCCATGGCCCCCATTGTGGACCAACCGCCGCCGCAGGCGTTCTTGACGCCGTCCGGAGCTGAAAATAGCTTTCGTCCGTGGCCGAGAAGATGAAGGAAACCTTCAATGCCGGGGGTCTGGCCGCCAAGGTCAGGACCATGGCCCCGTCCATGACCCGGTCGATGCAGCGCGTCGCGGAGGCCGTTGCCGCGGACCCGGCGGGCTGCTCCCGGCTGACCGTGACGGCGCTCGCGGCCCGTACGGGCACGAGCGAGGCCACCGTGGTGCGCACCGCACGGCTGCTGGGCTACCCCGGCTACCGGGATCTGCGGCTCGCGCTGGCCGCGCTGGCGGCTCGCGAGGAGGCGGGGGCCCCGCCCGCCGTCACCCCGGACATCGCGGTCGGCGACCCGCTGGCCGACGTGGTCGCCAAGCTCGCACTGGACGAGCAGCGGTGCCTGGCCGACACCGCCGCGCAGCTGGACGTGGTCCAGCTGGAGGCGGCGGTGGGCGCGCTGGCCGCCGCCCGCCGCATCGACGTCTACGGGATAGGGGCGTCCAGCCTGGTCGCCCAGGACCTGGTGCAGAAGCTGCTGCGGATCGGCCGGGTCGCACACGCCCTGGGCGACCCGCACCTCACCCTCACCAACGCGGTCCAGTTGCGGCAGGGCGACGTCGCCGTGGCGATCACGCACTCCGGCCACACCCACGACGTGGTCGAACCGCTGCGGGCCGCCTTCGAGCGGGGCGCCACCACGATCGCCGTGACCGGCCGGCCGGACGGCACCGTCACCCACTACGCCGACCACGTGCTGCTCACCTCCAGCGGCCGGGAGAGCGAACTGCGCCCGGCCGCCATGGCCAGCCGCACCAGCCAGCTGCTGGTGGTGGACTGCCTGTTCGTCGGGGTCGCCCAGCGCACGTACGAGACCGCCGCCCCGGCCCTGTCCGCCTCGTACGAAGCCCTCGCCCACCGCCACAGCCCGCGAAGGAACCACCCGCAATGACGCACACCGAGCTCCGCCGCGAGCTGGACCACCTCGCCACCGAGGCCTTCCGGGCCGAGCTCGCCGAGGTCGACCGGCTCCCGACGCTCGACATCGCCCGGCTGATGAACGCGGAGGACACCACCGTCCCGGCCGCCGTCGCGGAGCAACTGCCCGCCATCGCCGCCGCCGTCGACGGCATCGCCGCGCGCATGGCACGCGGCGGCCGCCTGGTCTACGCGGGCGCGGGCACCGCCGGACGGCTCGGCGTGCTCGACGCCAGCGAGTGCCCGCCCACCTTCAACACCGCGCCGGGCAAGGTCCGCGGGCTCATCGCGGGCGGGCCCACCGCGATCGTGGACGCCGTCGAGGGCGCCGAGGACAGCCGGGAACTGGCCGCCGCCGACCTCGACGCGCTCGGGATCGGCCCGGACGACACCGTGGTCGGCGTCTCCGCCTCCGGTCGCACCCCGTACGCCGTCGGCGCGGTGGAGCACGCCCGCGCCCTGGGCGCGCTGACCGTCGGGCTGTCCTGCAACCCGGGCTCCGCGCTGGCCGCCGCGGCCGACCACGGCATCGAGGTCGTCACCGGCCCGGAGTTCCTGACCGGCTCCACCCGGCTGAAGGCGGGTACGGCCCAGAAGCTCGTCCTCAACATGCTGTCGACGATCACGATGATCAGGCTGGGCAAGACCTACGGGAACCTGATGGTCGACGTCCGCGCCTCCAACGAAAAGCTGCGCGCCCGGTCCCGCCGGATCGTGGCCCTGGCCACCGGAGCGCCCGAGGACGAGATCGAGGCGGCGCTCACCGCCGCCGGCGGCGAGGTCAAGAACGCGGTCCTCGTCATCCTGGGCGGCGTGGACGCCCCGTCGGCCGCCCGGCTCCTGGCGGAGGCGGACGGCCATCTGCGCGCGGCACTGCTCGCGGCCGTCGCCGACGGCCGCGGGTGAGGGCGGGGGCTGTCCAGGTGCCCGGGTGCCCCACGTGATCTCCCGCTCCGTCGGTCAGCCGGCCGAGCCGGGCGGCACGACCCATTGGACCGCCTGGTTCGTCACGGCCGCGATGGTGTCGAAATCCGCGTCGTAGTGCAGGACGGTGACCCGGTACCGCTCGGCGGTGGCGGCGATCAGCAGATCCGCGATCGAAGCGGCGCGGTGATGCCCTTTCTCGGCCAGCAGTGCCTGGACCTCGATGGCGCGGGCGCCGATCTCGTCGGTCAGCGGCAGCCATTCGAAACCGCTGCGGGCGGAACGGGCGCGGGCATGATCGGTCGCGTTGCGCGTGCTGTAGAGGATCTCCAGGTCGACCACGGCGCACGTGCTGATCAGGCCGCGCTCGAGCAGGGGCAGCAGAGCCGTTCTCACCACTGGTTGCTTCGCGCGCGCCCAGGCGCTCTTGTCGACCAGATACCGGGTCACCGCCACGCGTCTGCCGTCACTTCGGCGTCCGTGAGATCGTCGAAGGCACCCTCGTCGAGCATCTCGATGAACCGCCGCCGTTTGGCGGCGGCCACGAATTCCGCCAGCGCTCCGTTGACCGTCGCCCGTTTCGTCGTGGTGCCCAGTATCTCCGCAGCCTCTTGGAGCAGTGCGTCATCCACGTCGATCACTGTGCGCATGTTCGCCACCTCCATGGCCGCATTCGTATATCAAGGTAGTCGAAGGGCCTCCGGCAGGGGCGCCGCGTGGAGGACGGCCAGGCCCGAGACCGCGCGGGTGAGAGCGACGTACAGGCGGCGCAGGCCGGTGCGCTCGTCGGGCTCGCCGTCGACGACCGCGGCGGGCTCGTCCAGGACCACGTAGTCGTACTCCAGGCCCTTCGCCAGGGAGGCCGGGACCAGCGTGAGGCGGACCTCGGAGGTGGTCTCTCCCCCTGGCTCCGCCGGGGGGACCCCCACCCCGAGGGTCCGGTACGGCAGCCCGGCCGCCGCCATCGCCTCGGCCAGCGCGGGCAGGCGCGCGTCGGCGGCGATCAGGCCGATCGACCCCTCGCGGTCCAGTGCCTGCCGGCAGGCGGCGAGCACGGCCGGGGTCAGCCCGTCCACCGGGACCTCGGTCACCGAGAAGGCGCCCGGGTTCTCGCGGACGGAGGTCGCCTCCTTCAGCCCGGGTGCGATCTCCGGCAGCAGCCGGGAGGCGTAGGCGATGACCTCCAGCGGGACGCGGAAGCCCTGGGTCAGCTCCTCGATCCGTGCGTCCGGCTTGCCGAGGTGGGTGAGCGCCTCCTGCCAACTCCCGGTCGCCCACGGGGTCGTGCCCTGGGCGAGGTCGCCCAGGACGGTGGCGGAGCCGGTGGAGCAGCGGCGGCCCACCGCCCGGTACTGCATGGGGGAGAGGTCCTGGGCCTCGTCGAGCACGACGTGGCCGAGCGAGGCCGTGCGGTGCACCAGGTCGTTGGCCTCGTCGACCAGCACGGCGTCGGCGGCCGACCACTTCGCGGAGGCGACCGAGCGGGCCGGCTTCTCCCAGAGGATCTCCTTCTGCTCCTCCTCCGTCAGCACGCCGTCCGCGCACGAGGCCAGGAACTCCGGGTCGGACAGCAGCCGCAGCACCGTCTTCGCCGGGTCCACCGGCGGCCACAGCTCCTTCACGGCGGCCTTGACCGCCGCGTTGCGCGCGACCGCGTCCTGCACCCGGTCGTCGGGGGCCTCACCGGCCGCCTCCATCCGGACCAGCACGGCGTGCGCGATCCGCTGCGGCAGCGCCTCGCGGGCGGCGCCGTAGCGGATGTCACGCTCCATCAGCTCGCGTACCAGCTCCTCCAGTTCGTAAGCCGGGATGCGCCAGCGGCGTGAGCCGCGCACCACGACCACCGGTTCGGTGGGCATCCGGATGCCGGAGCGGACCGCGCGCCGCAGCACCTCGGCCATGCGCGCGTCGCCCTTGACGCCCGCGGCGGTCGCCGGGTCGGTGCCCTTGACCGGGACGTGGGCGACCAGGTCGTCGACCGTGGCCTGCTTGACGCTCAGCTCGCCCAGGGCGGGCAGCACCTGCTCGATGTAGTGCAGGAAGGACGCGTTGGGGCCGATGACGAGGGTGCCCGCGCGGGCCAGCCGCTCGCGGTGCGCGTAGAGCAGGTACGCCACCCGGTGCAGGCCGACGGCGGTCTTCCCGGTGCCGGGCGCCCCCTGCACGCACACGGTGCCGCCGACCCCGGCTCGGACGATCTCGTCCTGCTCGGGCTGGATGGTGGCGACGATGTCCCGCATCGGGCCGACACGCGGGCGCTCGATCTCCTGTTGGAGCAGCTTGCTGGAGGTCTGCGCCTCGGCCGGGTCGGTGAGGTGCTCGTCCTCGTAGGCGGTCAGCTCACCGCCCGTGTAGCCGAAGCGGCGGCGCAGTGCGACGTCCTGCGGGTCGGTGCGGGAGGCCCGGTAGAAGGGCTGGGAGACCGGCGCGCGCCAGTCGATGACCATGGGGTCGCCGTCGGCGTCGTGGACGTGGCGGCGGCCGATGTAGAAGCGGTGGCCCACCTCCTCACCGCCGAAGGCCTCCCCTTCCTCGTAGTCGAGGCGGCCGAAGAAGAGCGGGGTGTGCACCAGATCGGCGAGCGCCTTGATGCGGGCGTCGATCTCGGACTGCAGCACCGCGGCGTTCACCCAGTTGGCGGTCACGTCCCGGATGTCGAGGGCCTCGACGTCGGCGCGCATCGCGCGCAGGGCGGAACGGGACGCGGCGAGGTGGGAGCGTTCGCGGTCGAGCGGGTTGTCGGCGGTGAGGGACTGTTCCCCTGGCACGGGTTGCCTCCGGCGGCACGTAGGGCATGGCTCAGCCGGCCCCGGACCGGCGCGCACGGCGGCGCGGGGCGGGGCGCTGTCCTGATACGGATCACGACTCGGGCCGACCGGTTTCCGTCCGGTCGGTGGCGCCGCCCCCTTGGGGGGCGGGCGGCAAGACGAGGGATCCTACGCCTCGGCGACGGGCGGCGCTAACCGCTTCTCCGCCCGTCCGTGGCCCCGACCTCTGCCCAAAGCGTCACACATGCGTACATTGGGGTCATGGCACGACCAGCGGACACCCGCGTCCACGGCAGCACCGCCATCGCCGAGGACACCGGGCACCGGCATCCGGTCCACCCCGTCGGGGACGCCCTGCGCGTGGTCCGGGTCTTCGTCGCCACGACCTTCCGGGTCGTGGTGATGGGCCAGGACGGCGCCGCCGCGCGCGACTGACGCGGCGGGCCGCCCCGGATGCGGCCGTTTACAGCAGCTCGTCCGCGTCGACGATGCGGTACGCGTAGCCCTGCTCGGCCAGGAAGCGCTGCCGGTGCGCGGCGAAGTCCTGGTCGATCGTGTCGCGGGCGACCACGGAGTAGAAGCGGGCCTCGTGGCCGTCCGCCTTCGGCCGCAGCACCCGGCCGAGCCGCTGCGCCTCCTCCTGACGGGAACCGAAGGTGCCCGAGACCTGGATGGCGACCGTCGCCTCCGGAAGGTCGATCGAGAAGTTGGCGACCTTGGAGACCACGAGCACCGAGATCTCGCCCTGCCGGAAGGCCTCGAAGAGCTTCTCGCGCTGCGCGTTCGTCGTCTCGCCCTTGATCACCGGCGCGCCGAGGTGCTCGCCCAGCTCGTCGAGCTGGTCGATGTACTGGCCGATCACCAGCGTCTGCTGCCCCTGGTGCTTGGCCACCAGCGCCTCGGTGACCTTGCGCTTGGTCGCGGTCGTGGCGCAGTACCGGTACTTCTCCTCCGGCTCGGCGGTCGCGTACGCCAGCCGCTCGGAGTCGGTCAGGTTGACCCGCACCTCCACGCAGTCGGCGGGCGCGATGTACCCCTGCGCCTCGATCTCCTTCCACGGCGCGTCGAAGCGCTTGGGCCCGATCAGCGAGAAGACGTCCGACTCGCGGCCGTCCTCGCGTACCAGCGTCGCCGTCAGACCCAGCCGGCGACGTGCCTGCAGGTCCGCGGTGAACTTGAAGACCGGCGCGGGCAGCAGGTGGACCTCGTCGTAGACGATCAGGCCCCAGTCGCGGGAGTCGAACAGCTCCAGGTGCGAGTAGACGCCCTTCCGCTTGGTCGTCAGCACCTGGTACGTGGCGATGGTGACCGGACGGATCTCCTTGCGGGTGCCGCTGTACTCGCCGATCTCGTCCTCGGTCAGCGAGGTCCGCTTGACCAGTTCGTGCTTCCACTGCCGGGCGGAGACCGTGTTCGTCACCAGGATCAGCGTCGTCGCCTTCGCCTGCGCCATCGCGCCCGCGCCCACCAGCGTCTTGCCGGCGCCGCAGGGCAGCACGACCACGCCCGAGCCGCCGTGCCAGAAGCCCTCCACCGCCTGCTCCTGGTAGGGGCGCAGCTTCCAGCCGTTCTGGGCCAGCTCGATCGGGTGCGCCTCGCCGTCCACGTAACCGGCCAGGTCCTCCGCCGGCCAGCCCAGCTTCAGCAGCACCTGCTTGATCTGGCCGCGCTCGGAGGGGTGGACGACCACCGTGTCGGGGTCGAGCCGGGCCCCCACCAGCGGCGCGACCTTCTTCGAGCGGAGGATCTCCTCCAGCACCGGACGGTCCGTGGTGGTCAGCACCAGGCCGTGCGCCGGGTGCTTGCTCAGCGTCAGCCGGCCGTAGCGGGCCATCGTCTCGGCGACGTCCACCAGCAGCGCGTGCGGCACCGGGTAGCGGGAGTACTGCACGAGCGAGTCCACGACCTGCTCCGCGTCGTGCCCGGCGGCGCGGGCGTTCCACAGCCCGAGCGGGGTGATCCGGTAGGTGTGGATGTGCTCGGGCGCCCGCTCCAGTTCCGCGAAGGGGGCGATGGCCCGCCGGCACTCGTCGGCGAGCTCGTGGTCGACCTCCAGGAGCAGGGTCTTGTCGCTCTGGACGATCAGGCAGGACACACAAACCTCCGCGAATGGGCGGGCCGGGACCGGGAAGGGGGCCGGGCTGAACTATCCATGGTCCCGCATCCCGGGAGGGAAACGCCCCGCTCCCCGGGATCGATACCGGGGAGCGGCCCGCGGCCGCCTCGCGACCGCCCCGGGGAGGGTCAGGCCAGGTCGTCGGCGAGCTCGGCGACACCGGTTATCCGGTGCAGCGCGAAGGTGCGGACCTCGTCGGCGGTGTGGTCGTACGCGGTGACGAAACCGCCCTCCACCCGCATCGGGCCGATCACGCGCTGGCTCGCCGCACCCTCCGCGTTGACGTAGCCGATCCACACGGACTCGCCGGTCAGCACCGCCGCCTGCATCGTCGCCAGGGTCTCGGCCGCCGCCGTGCGCGGAAGCCGGCCGTCGCCGTTGCCACCGCCCCCGCCGGGCCGGTCCGCGGGCTCCCGGCGGACCGCGGTCGAGGCGCGGTCACCGGCACGGATCGCCTTCACCGCCGCCCCGAGCAGGGTCCCGTCCGGGACCGGCGGCCCGTCCACCACGGGCACCGGCGCGCTGCGCGGCGGGGTCCGCCGGGCGTCCGCCCGGGTGATCAGCACGTCGCCCTCGGCGGACTCGGCCGCCGGCGCGTGGCCCAGCGCGCGCAGCCGCTCCAGCAGGGTCGCCGGGTCGCTCTGCGCCGCCAGCACCGTCGGCGCGAGGCGGCGCAGCCCGAGGCCGGCCGTCCGGCGATCGGCCAGGATCTCGCTCAGCAGCGCGTCGTCGTCGCAGCGCACGTACGCCGAGGCTGCGCCCACGCGCAGCCGGCCGTGCCGGCGGGCGACGTCGTCCACGAGGTAGCTCAGCGGCTGTGGCACGGGAGTGCGGGAATGCGCCGCGAGGAAGGCGTGCAGGTCGGCGGCGGTGCGCCCGGCGTCCAGCGCCCGGCGCACCGACCCCTGGGTGAAGCGGAACACGGTCGCGCCGCCCTTGGACTCCACGTCGGCCAGCACGTGCAGGGTCTCGGCGAGGTGCGGCTGCAGCGGGCCCGGCGCGACCGCCGTCAGGTCGGCCTGGAGCAGCACATGGTCCAGCGGCTCGGGCAGCAGCGGCCCGAGCAGCGCGGCCGCCGCGTCCCCGGAGCGGCGCAGCAGCGCGCGGCCGTGCGCGGACAGCGCCCCGCGGCCGGTGATCCCCAGCAGCTCCGCCTCCGTTGCCGTCCAGCGCACCAGGTCGGCGCGGAGCGGGTCCATCGCGGCGCCGCCCCGCAGCGGGCGCTCCCAGCGCAGCCGGACCAGCAGCGCGTCCTGGTCCGCCGAGGCGCCCTCGGGGAGCGCGGCCAGCAGCTCCAGCGTCCGCCGGCGCACCTCGGGGGCGAGCGAACGGTCCAGGTCGGGGCCGAGCGCGGCCAGCGCGCGGCCCTTCACGTCCCGCGTGCCGACGACACCCGGCACGCGGGTCGCGGCCAGCCACGCCGTGGCCAGGGCCGCCCACCGGTCCTCGGCGGGCAGCGACAGCCACCCGTCGGCCGCGGGGGTCGGCGCGTAGGCCTCGTCCACCTCCCCGTCCGCGGCGACCAGGCCGGCGGCGTACGCCACCTCGAGCCAGAACGCGGCCAGCGGCTCCGGCACGTCCAGCGCCGTGGCCACCCGCTTCAGGTCCCGCACGCTCAGCCCGCCCGCGCGCAGCACCGCGGGACCGCCGGTCTCCCACTGCTTGAGCAGCTCCTCGACCGTGCGCACCGCCGTGAAGGCCTGGCCCGCGGCCGTCCTGTCCACAACCTGTGGATCGTGCTCCTTCGGCGCCACGTCCGGCGCGACCGGCTCGGGAGCGCGGTGCGCCCGGCCCTCGCGCAGATGCAGGGCCACCTCGCGGGGGAGCACGACGTTGCGCGCCCCGGCCGGCAGCAGCAGCCCCCGCTCCAGCAGCCAGGCAACCGGCGGCGGCGGCACCGTCACGTCCGCCACCTCCCCGTACGGCGGGCCCCACGTCAGCCTGCGCAGCACCGCCCCGGCCTCCGGGGGCGCCCCGTCGAGCAGCGCCGCCATCCGCGGCCGGTCGGCGAACAGCGCCGTCACCGAGCCCACCGCGCTCACCGGGTCGTGCGTCGGCGGCAGTCCCAGCACGGCGAGGATCTGCTGCAGCCGTGTCGGCGACATGCCGGACGTCGCCTCCGCCACTGTCGGCCCGAGCCCGGTCGGCGACGGACTCCCCGCGGCCGGGGCCAGGATGTCGCGCGCGGTGCGCACCAGGCGCAGCCGGTCGTCGCCGCCCCACAGCAGCGCCTGCGCCCGCAGCGCCGCCACGGCCCCGGGCAGCGCCTCCGCCGCTTCCGGGCCCATCAGCGCGGCGAGCGCGTCGTACGGGGCGCCGTCCGGTGCGACGGCCAGGGCCTCCGCGGCCTGCAGCGTGAACCGGTCCAGGCGCTCCAGGGCGCGGACGACGGAGGCACGGGTGCCGGCGCGGGTCGCGAGTTGCGAGAGGTCGTTCGGGACCGGGTTCAGCAGGTCCGGGCGCGCCCGGAGCAGTGCGGACAGCGCGTCGTCGCCGCGGGCGCGCAGATCCTCCGCGAGCGTGCGCGGCGCCGCCGCGGGGCCGTCAGTGCTCATCTCCCCCACATTAGCCCTGCCCGCCCCCAACCCACCGTGGGCGTCGTTCTGCTTTTCCCCAAGCCGCAGCCGGGCGTGGGTGGGCAGGCCGATGTGCACCGTCGGTAGGCCGGGTGCGTCCACCCTTCCCCGGAGTCGGGCCGGGTCGGATGCCGTCCACCCTCCTCCCCGGCCGCTCCCCGCAACCCGGCACCGGGGAACGCCCGGAGGGCGGTAGCGTCGGCGTATGGGTGCGGAGGAGAGCGACCGGTTGGTTCTGGACTACCTCAGCAAGGTGGGGGACCTGGCACAGACCGCCCTGCCGGCGGACCGCCGGCGGGACCTGGTGGCGCGCCTGCGCCAGGACATCGACCGGCAGCGGCACGGCAGCGACAGCCCCGCCGCGGTGCGGCGGATCCTGGGCCGGCTGGGCGCACCCGACGCGGTGGTGCAGGAGGCCGCCGCGGTGCCCGCGCCCCGCGCCCCGGAGGCGCCCGCACCGGCGGAGCCGGAATGGTGGCGGCTGCCCGAGCAGCGCACGCAGGCCCCGTCCCCGTCGCCGGCGCGCAGGCCCCGGCCAGGGGACGAAGTGGACGGGCTGCCCGGCATGACCGGCGGCCTGCTCATCCCCCTCACCCCCGAGGAGGACCCGGAGGCCGCCGCCGACGCCGGTCCGGAGAAACCCGCGCCCGCGCCCGAGCCCGAGGCCCGGCCGGAATCCGCCCCGGCCGCGGTCAAGCGCCGCAGGCGGTGGCGGGCCGGACTCCTGGAGACGGCCGCCGCGCTCCTGCTGCTCGCCGGCGCCGTCCTCGGCTCCTGGATCGCCCTCCTCGCGGGCTGGGCCGTGGCGTACGGTTCACGCCGCCTGTCCCGGCGCGCGTCCCGGTTCGCGGCGCTGGGCCTGCCGGGGCTGATCGCCGGGGCCGCGCTGGTCTGGATCTGGGGCCGCTTCGCAGGCCGGTGGGGCGAGCCGATACCCGAGGGGGGCCTGGACTCCGCGATAGCCGACGTGCTGCCCACGGTCGTGCGGATCGCGGCGGTCGCCTCCGCCGCTTTCCTGCTGTGGAGGGGGAGCGGGGCCGGGCGGCCGCCTCGTTAGAGTGACTGCCATGCCCGCCTCCCTGCCGACATCCCCGTCCCCGATAACGGTCGGTTTCGACCTCGACATGACCCTGATCGACTCACGACCCGGCATCCGGGCCACGTATGAGCGCCTCAGCGAGGAGACCGGGGTCTTCGTCGACGCCGCGCTCGCGGTCACCCGCCTCGGGCCGCCGCTCGACTGGGAGCTGGCGCACTGGTTCCCCGCGGAGGACATTCCCGCGGTCGCCGACCGCTACCGCGCGCTGTACCCCGAGTGCGCCGTCGCCCCGACCCCGGCCATGCCGGGGGCGCGCGAGGCCGTCGCCGCCGTGCACGCCGCGGGCGGCCGGGCCGTCGTGGTCACCGCGAAGCACGAGCCGAACGCCAAGCTGCACCTCACGCACCTGGGCATCGAGGTCGACGAGGTGCGCGGCTGGCTGTGGGCCGAGGCGAAGGCGGAGGCCCTGCTCGAGTACGGCGCGGCGGTCTACGTCGGGGACCACGTCGGCGACGTCGTCGGGGCCCGTACGGCCGGCGCGCTGTCCGTGGCGGTGGCCACGGGCCCGGTCGCCGCGGACGAACTGCGCGCCGCCGGTGCGGACGTCGTGCTCGCAGACCTGACGGAGTTCCCGGCCTGGTTCGCCTCCTACGCCCCGGACCCAGACGCCGTCGCCTGACGGCTCTGCGCCCGCGCGGAGCGCAGCAGCCCGGCCAGGGCCAGCGCGAAGCCGACCCCCATGAGCATCGACACCAGGTAGGCGGCGGTCGGCAGCGGGTCGGAACCCAGGAAGAGCGGGGCCACGGTGGCCAGAGTGCCGAGTGCGCCGAGGACGAAGACGGCGGCGCCGGCGCGCACGAGGAGATCGCCGGGTTTCCGGGTTTCGTTGGTCACCCGACCAGGGTAGATCGCCGGGGGAAGTCGCTGCGCACCGGCCGGATGCCGGTTGGAGCAGTAGGACCACGAAGTCTTGTCACACGCCCCTGGGCCATTAGCCTTATGGCGGCGGGTCTGCCAAGGGACCCGCTGTCTTGCTATCCAAGAGCTTTTTTCTGTCTACAGCGAGGACGAGGTCGGACGTGCCTACCGGCAAGGTCAAGTGGTTCAACAGCGAGAAGGGCTTCGGCTTCCTCTCCCGCGACGACGGCGGTGACGTCTTCGTCCACTCCTCCGTCCTGCCGGACGGCGTGGCCACGCTGAAGCCGGGGCAGCGAGTCGAGTTCGGGGTGGTCGCCGGGCAACGCGGTGACCAGGCGCTGTCGGTGACCCTGCTGGACCCGGCGCCGTCCGTGGCGGCCGCGCAGCGGCGCAAGCCCGACGAACTGCTGCCCATCGTGCAGGACCTCACCACGCTGCTGGAGGACGTCGCCCGCTCGCTGCAGCGCGGCCGATACCCGGACAAGGCCCACGGCCACAAGATCGCCTCCGTGCTGCGCGTCGTCGCCGACCAGCTGGACGTCTGACCTCCGCCCGGGCATCCGCTCACAGATCGAGCGCGTGCGGTCCGAGGGGCGGTACCAGCCCCTCGGCCGCGGCCCGGGTGAGCAGCCCGCGGACCGCCGCGTAGCCCTCCTCGCCGAGCGCCGAGGTGAACTCGTTGACGTACAGCCCGATGTGCTGGTCCGCCACCTTCGGGTCCATCTCCTGCGCGTGCTCCATGACGTAGTCGCGCGAGACCTCGGGCTCGTCCCAGGCCATGTGGACGGAGGTGCGGGCCGCGGCCGCCAGCTCGCGCAGCCGCTCCTCGCCCAGCGAGCGCTTGGCGATGATCGCGCCGAGCGGGATGGGCAGGCTGGTCGTCTGCTCCCAGTGCTCGCCCATGTCCGCGAGCTTGTGCAGCCCGTAGTCCTGGTAGGTGAAGCGCGCCTCGTGGATCACCAGGCCCGCGTCGACCCGGCCGTCCCGCACCGCGGGCATGATCTCGTGGAACGGCAGGACGACGATCTCCCCGACACCGCCCGGCACTTCGGCGGCCGCCCACAGCCGGAACAGCAGGTACGCCGTCGAGCGCTCGCTCGGCACCGCCACCGTCCGTCCGCTCAGGTCGGCGCCCTTGCCCGTGCCCTCGTCCCTGGTCAGCACGAGCGGGCCGCAGCCGCGGCCCAGCGCGCCGCCGGCGGGCAGCAGCGCGTACTCGTCGAGCACATAGGGCAGCACCGCGTACGAGACCTTCAGCACGTCGAACTCGCCGCGCTCGGCCATGCCGTTGGTGATGTCGATGTCCGCGAACGTCACGTCGATCGGCGGCGCGCCCGGGACCAGGCCGTGCGCCCAGGCGTGGAAGACGAAGGTGTCGTTGGGGCACGGGGAGTAGGCGAACCGCAGTGCGCGCTCTTGGCTCATGTCCGGTCTCCAACGTCGAGTACGGCGGGTTGCTTCCCGAGCCGGGCGAACGCGTCGGCGAGCGCGTCGAGCGCCTCCCCGATCCGCCAGGCCGCGCGGTCACGCGGACCCACGGGATTGGACACCGTGCGGACCTCCAGGACGGGCAGCCCGTGTGCCGCGGCCGCCTCCGCGACGCCGAAGCCCTCCATGGCCTCGGCCAGCACCCCTGGATGACGGTCCGTCAGCTCGGCGGTGCGTGCCGCCGTCCCGGTCACCGTCGACACCGTCAGGACCGGCCCGTACCCCGCGCCGAGCGCGTCGGCGACACGGCGGGACAGCGGTCCGGGCGGACGGTGCTCGGAGGTGCCGAAGCCCAGCTCGGCGACCGGGAGGAAGCCCCCCGGGCCCTCCGCGCCCAGGTCGGCCGCCACGACGACGTCGGCGACGACCACCGAACCCACCGGCGCACCGGGCTGGAAGCCGCCGGCGATCCCGGCCGAGACGACCAGCCGGTACTCGGCCGCGGTGAGCGCGGCCGCGGTGCCGGCCGCGGCCGCCGCCGGTCCGACCCCCGCGGCCAGCACGTCCGCGAGCGCGGTGCGCAGCAGGACACGGCCACCGGGTACAGGTGCCTCGGCGGCCGTGCCGCCGAGGCCGCGGACGACCGCGTCGCGTTCCGCCGGGACGGCGGTGACGACGAGCAGGCGGGGCGTCATGTCCGTCGTTCGCGGGCGGTTCAGTCCGCCGTCTTCAGCTTGAACTGCCAGACGCCGAGGTAGTCCTGGGCCTTGCCGGTCTCGATGATGTTGAGGGTGACCTCGCTGGCCGCGGCACCGGACTGCGCGTCGGCGAGCAGCGTCTCGGCGTCGAAGGAGCGGTAGGTGGTGTCCTTCAGCAGCCCCGACTTGCCGGAGGTGCCGGCGGCCACGACCCAGCCCTTCTCGGCGATCGCGGGGTCGACGCCGATCCGCACCTTGTCACCGGGCCGGACCGTGATGGTCTTCTCGGGCTTGCCCTGCAGGCAGGACAGGAAGGCCTGCTCCGTCAGCTTCTTCCCGTCGAGGTAGCACTTGCTGGTGGCCTCGGTGGTCACGGTCCTGTCGCCGACGGTGACGGTCGCCAGGGGGGTCGGCTTCTCGCAGGCGGAGAGGGCGATCAGCCCGAGGGACACGGCACCGAGGGCGGCGGCACGGCGGCGATTGCTCATGAAGGTGAGGCTACCGGGCGGTCACGCTCCCGCTACGCGGGGGGCCCGCTCGTGTCCCCCGGCCCACCCCGCTCACACCGCGCGAGGACGTGCCGCCCGTCCCCGGGCGCCCGTCATCAGGCCGCGGACCGAGAAGGCGACGCCGAGCGCCACCAGGGCCGCCGCCACCGCCATCCCCAGCGTGCCGTTGAGCGGCAGGACGATGCCGATGGCGCCGCCGATCACCCAGGCCATCTGGAGGGCGGTCTCCGAGCGGGCGAACGCCGAGGTGCGCACCTCCTCCGGCACGTCGCGCTGGATGAGGGCGTCCAGCGAGAGCTTGCCCAGCGCCTGCGCGATGCCCGCCGCGGCCGCGACGACGGCGATGGTCAGCACCCCGTACCAGGCCGCGGCCAGGCACGTCGCCGCCAGGGCGGCCGCCAGCGCGCTGATGATGATCCGCTCGGGCCCGCGGGCGCGCAGCCAGGAGCCCAGCGCGGTGCCGAAGGCGTTGCCGGTGCCCGCCGCGACGGCGACCAGGCCCAGCGACACGGGCCCCGACAGGCCGCCCAGCGGATGCTCGCGCAGCAGGAACGCGAGGAAGAGCGTCAGGAACCCCGACAGGGCCCGCAGCGACGTGTTGGCCTGCAGGGCGTGCAGCACCGGACCGCCGACGCTCCGCAGCCCGGGCCGCTTCTCCCGCCACTGCCGGCCCACGCGGTGCGGCTCGACGTCCTCGCCCGCGCTCAGCTCGGCGCGTGCCTCGCCCTTGGCGGAGTCCACCTTGTGCGGGAGGGAGAAGGAGAGCAGCGTCCCGCAGACGAAGACGGCGAAGGCCCCGTACAGCGGCACGCCCGGCCCGATCAGATGGAGCAGCCCGCCGATCGGCGCCGCCACGGCCGTGGCCAGCAGGCCGGTCAGGCTCACCCGGGAGTTCGCCTTCACCAGCGTCGTACGCGCCGGCAGCAGTCGCGGCACCACCGCGCTGCGCACCACGCCGTACGCCTTCGACGCCACGAGCACGCCCAAGGCCGCCGGATACAGCTCCAGTCCGGCGGTCGACACCACCCCGGCCATCGTCCAGGCCAGGATCGCCCGGGCCAGCATCGACATCGCCATCGCGGCGCGCCGCCCGTGCGGGATGCGGTCCAGCAGCGGTCCGACCACCGGGGCCAGCAGCGCGAACGGCGCCATCGTGACGATCAGGTAGAGCGCCACCCGGCCGCGCGCCTCGCCGGTCGGCACGGAGAAGAAGATCGTGCTGGCGAGCGCGACGGTGATCAGCATGTCGCCCGCCGAGTTCACCGCGTGCAGCTCGATCAGCTTCGCCAGGCCCGACTCGCCCGCCCCGCCCGAATGCGTGTGACGCCGCACGCGGCGCACCACGGCGGACGACGTACGCTGCGTGGCACGCGCGACGGCGTTCCCCGCCCTGCGAACCGGTCCCGGGCCGGACGTCACTGTGCGTGCCACGCTCGCCAGTCTGCCCTACCGGGCGGCTTTCCGAACGGGGCGCGCACCGATAGCGTGCGATCGCGCAGAATGGAGTCATCAGGTGCGCCCGTGGACGTACGGGCAGGCAGCGTTTGAAGCGGTCCTCCGGTCCGCTCCGCCACCGCCCCGCCCGACCCTCGGCGGCGCACGCGTAAGACGGCGTAGGAGAGAATCGATTCTTGTGAGTGCTGCGATGCGAAGCCGTACCCCTGACCGCCTGTGCGCCGAGGCGGTCGACCTCGCCCTTGAAGCCGCCGTCGAGGCCTTCGGCGAGAAAGCGGTCGGCGAGCACCTCGGCGCGGTCGCCGAGGCCGACCGTGTCGTGACGCACCTGTTCGACTGCCGCGAGGCCGGCTACCGGGGCTGGCGCTGGGCGGTCACGCTGACGCGCGCCTCCCGCGCCAAGGCGATCACCCTGGACGAGACGGTCCTGGTGCCCGGGCCCGAGGCCGTTCTCGCTCCCGAATGGGTCCCGTGGAGCGAGCGCCTGCGTCCCGGCGACCTCGGCCCCGGCGACCTGCTGCCCACCGAGGCGGAGGACCTGCGCCTGGAGAGCGGCTTCTCCGGTGAGGACGTCCCGCCGCCGAACTCGCCGGTCTCCGAGGAGATGGCCGAGCTGGTCGAGGCCGAGGACGCCGACGTCTCCGGCGGCCCCCCGGCGACCCTGCCGATGGCGCCCACGGTCGGCACGATCGCCGCCGTCGCGGAGGAGATCGGCATGGCGCGGCCGCGCGTGCTGTCCCGCTACGGGCTGCACGTCGCCGCGGACCGCTGGGAGGACGAGTACGGCCCCAAGGCCCCCATGGCCCAGGCCGCCCCCGCCCAGTGCGTCTCCTGCGGCTTCCTCGTCCCCATCGCGGGCTCCCTGCGGCAGGCCTTCGGCGTGTGCGCGAACGAGTTCTCCCCGGCCGACGGACGCGTCGTCTCCCTCGCCTACGGGTGCGGCGCGCACTCCGAGGCCGCGGTCATGCCGAAGACCCCGCGCCCGGCCCCGCCCGTCCTGGACGAGACCGCGGTCGAGCCGCTCCCCCTCCACCCCGACCGCCACGGCTCCGTCGAGGACACCACGCCGGCCGAGGAACTCGGCCACAGCTGACGCCTGACGGCGGCTGTACGGGCCGCGCCCGCGGTGGCGGTTCTCCGGTTCTCCGGTTGCCACGCGCCGCGCCGCGGGCTGCGCCCATGGCCGAGCCGGGGCGCGGCCCCTGCGGGCACCGGCCGCCGGGGCCGCCCGGCCGGGGCTGACCGGTGCCGTGCGGCCGGGCCAGCGGTGGGGGCGGCCCGTAGGTCCGGGCTGCCGCCGTCCCCCGGGGCGCCGGTCCGGTGCCGGTGCTCCCGTCGTCCCCGGGTGCCGCCCGCGCGGTACGACCGGCCGGGGGCGCACGCGGTAGCGTCACTCGCACAGGGCATGCGACAGCGCGTGAGGGAGAAGACGACGTGAGCGGGACCGCGATGGACCGGGGCGCAGATCCGTTCGGGACCGCACGGCTGCGGCGGGCCGTGCTGGACGCGTGGGCCGCGTCGCCCGCCCGGTTCCGGGAGGACGCCAACGCGGAGGAGGACCTCGCGCTCGGCGGCTACCGCGACCGCCTCGTCGTCGAACTGGCCCAGAACGCCGCCGACGCGGCGACCCGCGCCGGGGTGGCCGGCCGGCTGCGGCTGACCCTGCGCGAGGGGGTGCTCGCGGCCGCGAACACCGGGGCACACCTGGACGCCGTGGGCGTGGAGTCCCTGTCGACGCTGCGTGCCAGCGCAAAGCGCGAGGACGGCGACCTGGCCGTCGGCCGCTTCGGTGTCGGCTTCTCGGCCGTGCTCGCGGTCAGCGACGAGCCCGCGATCCTCAGCCGCAGCGGCGGCGTCCGCTGGTCGCTGGCCGAGGCCCGCGACCTCGCGCGGGAGACCGGGGGGCGCTCCTGCGGGCTCACCGACGAACTGCGCCGCCGGGACGGCCATGTACCGCTGCTGCGGCTGCCGCTGCCCGCGGAGGGCACCGCCCCGGACGGCTACGACACGTGCGTCGTGCTGCCGCTGCGCGACGGCGCCGCCGCGGACCTCGCGGCGCATCTGCTCGCCGCGATCGACGACGCCCTGCTGCTGTCCCTGCCCGGCCTGGCCGAGGTGGTCGTGGAGACGCCGGAGGGCGTCCGGACGCTGACCCGTCGTCAGGAGGACGGGCTGACCGTCGTCGAGGACAGCGTCAGCGGCACCACCCGCTGGCGCACGTTGAGCGAGGCGGGTCCGCTGGAGGCGGCACTGCTGGCCGACCGCCCGGTCGAGGAGCGGCTGCGTCCGGTGTGGTCGGTGACCTGGGCCGTCCCGGTGGGCCGGGACGGCGCGCCCGAGCGGCCGCGGACGGCGCCCTTCGTGCACGCCCCGACGCCGACGGACGAGCCGCTCGGGCTGCCCGCGCTGCTCATCGCCTCGCTGCCGCTGGACCCGAGCCGGCGCCGCGCCGCGCCCGGCGCCCTCACCGGCTTCCTGGTCGCGCGGGCGGCCGAGCTGTACGTACGGCTGCTGGCCAACTGGCGGCCGGTCACCGCGGGCATCGTGGACCTGGTGCCCGGACCGCTCGGCAAGGGCGAGCTGGACGCGGAACTGCGCCGCCACGTGCTGGAGCGGCTGCCGCGCACCGCCTTCCTGCCGCGCGCCGCCGACCTCACGGGCACCGGTGAGGAGGACGAACTCCCGCCCGCGCTGCGACCGGTGGAGGCCGAGATCGTCGAGGGCACCGGCGCGGAGACCGTCGGCGTGCTGGCGGAGGTCTTCCCGACGCTGCTTCCGCCCGGGTTGGAACGCCGCCCCGAGCTGCGTGTCCTCGGGGTGGCCCGGCTGCCGCTGGGCGACGCGATCGACCGGCTCGCCGGGGTGGAGCGGCCCGCGGCCTGGTGGCACCGCCTGTACGACTCGCTGGCCGGCACCGACCCGGACCGGCTGAGCGGGCTGCCCGTACCCCTCGCCGACGGGCGTACCGTCGTCGGCCCGCGCCAGGTGCTGCTGCCGCTGCCCGAGATGGACAGCGTCTACGCCGAGGAGGCCGCCCCGGTCAGCACCGGCCTGCCCGCCGCCTCGGAGCTGGCCCGGCTGGGCCTGAAGGTGGCCGACCCGCAGGCCGCGCACCCGCTGCTGGAGAAGCTCGGCGCCACCCCGGCGACCCCGCGCGCCGTCCTCACCACCCCGCAGGTGCGCGCGGCGGTCGCCGCGTCCCTGGACGCCGACGAGGTCTGGGACGAGGACGCGCCCGCGCTGGACGCGGAGGAGCTGGCCGAGGTCGTCCTCGGCCTGGTCCGCGCCGCGAACCTCGCCCCCGGCGACGAGCCGTGGCTGGCCGCGCTGGCCCTCACCGACGACGAGGGCGAGCTCGCCCCGGCCGGTGAGCTGGTGCTGCCGGGCAGCGCCTTCGAACAGGTCATCCGGGAGGGCGAACTCGGCTCCGTCGACGAGGACCTGGCCGCCCGCTGGGGCGAGCAGCCGCTGACCGCGGTGGGCGTTCTGGCCACCTTCGCCCTGGTCAGGGCCACCGACGTGGTGCTCGACCCGGACGAGCTGGAGCCTCGCGAGGGCGACTGGGCCGAGCCGGACGACGCCGGGCTGCTCGACGCTGTCGACGTCTGGTGCGAGGACGTCCTCGACCAGCTGCCGGACACCGACGTGCCGCCGGTCGCCACCGAGATCGTCGCCGTGCGCGACCTCGACCTCGTCGACGACGACGCGTGGCCGCAGGCGCTGGCCATGCTCTCCGTGCCGCCGCTGCGCGACGCGGTCACGCAGCCGGTGCGGGTCCTGCTGCCGGACGGCCGCACGGAGTCCGTGCGGCCCTACACCGCCTGGTGGCTGCGCGACCACCCGGTGCTCGACGGCCGCCGCCCGGTCGGCCTGCGCGCCGCCGGCGGCGACCCGCTGCTCGCCGGGCTGTACGAGGACGCCGAGGCCGGGGCCGTGGACGACCAGGTGCTGCGTGCCCTGGGCGTGCGCACGTCCGCCGCCGCCCTGCTGGACGAGCCGGGCGGCGGCGCCGAACTGCTCGCCCGTCTCGCCGACCCGGACTCCGCCGTCACCCCGGCCCAGCTGCACCGGCTCTACTCCGAGCTGGCCACCCTCGACCCCGAGCAGGTCACCCTCCCCGATGAGCTGCGGGCCGTCGTCGACGGGCGCGAGCCGCGGGTGGCCGACGCCGGGGACGCCCTCGTCGCGGACGCGCCCGACCTGCTCCCGCTCACCGCGGGCGTGCCGCTGCTCCCGGTGCCGCCGGTCCGCGCCGCCGCGCTGGCGGAGCTGTTCCAGGTGCGCCGGCTCAGCGAGGCCTTCGACGCCCGGGTCGTCTCGGAGGGGGAGCCGCACGACGTCGCGGACGCGGTCCGCGAGCTGCTGCCGGGCGTCCCCGTCTCCTATGTCGAGCACGAGGAACTGCTGGTCAGGGCCCCCGACGGCAGCACCGTCGAGCTCGACTGGCGGTGGACCGACGGCACCTTGCACGCCGCAACGCTGGAAGGCGTCGCCGCCGGTCTGGCGTGGGCGGCCGGCGCCTGGCAGCGCCGCTTCGAGGTGGCCGCGCTCCTGGAGGACCCGACCCGCACGGAGGAGCTGGCCCGGGACCGCTGGTTCGACTGAGCCGGCAGGGACCGGAGTGTCCGTCGTCACACCGGGACATGTGGAGAAAAGGTGTTCATGGAACAGCGGTTCGCGCGTATGTTCTCTCTCACCATTTGAGACGCCGCGTCAGGGGGGTACGACGGGCGTCGCTTCTTCTGGGGGTTCTCACGCATGCGTATTCGCGCCACTGTGGCGGCCGTTTCCGGCGCCCTGGCCCTCGCCTCGCTGGCCGTCCCGGCCGCGCAGGCCTCCGGCAAGCCGGGCGCCTCCGATCTGCGGACCTTCGCCGCCAAGGCGGCGGCGGACGAGGTCGTGGGTGATACCAGGATCACCAAGGTCGTCGTCAACGGCGGCAACGAGATCGTCCTCGGGACGACCGCCACGAAGACCGTCACCGTCGCGGTGACCGCCACCGACCCGTCCGGCATCGACGACGTGTTCGCCGTGCTCTGGCACGGCACCGACCTGGAGACCCCCGGGACTGTGGACGGCGGCGTGGTGCAGAACGAGGACCGGGCCAAGTGCTCCGTCTCCTCCACGTCTCCCGCGGTCTCGACCTGCAAGCTGACCTTCACGTTCGACCCGGTGGTCGACCTCTGGAAGAACGAGCTGGCCGGCACCTGGAAGGTGGCCGTCGGCGCCCTGGCCAAGGACGAGGACGGGGTCCTCGAGAACGCGGTCACCACCACGAAGGTCAAGCGCAACGCCAGGGTCACGGTCAACGCCTCGCCGGAGCCGGTGAAGAAGGGCAGGACCATCACCGTCACGGGCAAGCTCACGCGGGCCAACTGGGCGACGTCCAAGTACGCCGGCTACACGAGCCAGTCCGTGCAGCTGCAGTTCCGCAAGAAGGGCACCAGCACCTACAAGACGGTCAAGACCGTCAAGTCCAGCAGCACCGGTGCCCTGAAGACGACCGTCAAGGCGTCCACCGACGGCTACTGGCGCTACAACTTCCTCGGCACCTCGACGACCGGCAAGGCGGTCAGCACGGCCGACTTCGTCGACGTGAAGTAGCCCCGCCGCGGCACCACGAGGCGCCGGGACCCCTCAGCGGGGTCCCGGCGCCTCGTGCTTGCCCGGCGCGGTGGCGCCGTCGTCCGTGCGGCGGACGCGGCGCCAGACCAGCTCCAGCAGGACCGAGGCGGCCGCCGCCACGGCGACGGCCGTCCAGGGGCCCCGGGTGCCGACCAGACGGAGGGCGAAGAACTCCTGCAGCCACGGGGTGACCAGGACGACCAGGAAGCCCGCGGCCATGGCGAGGACCAGGCCGATCCGCCCCCAGGTGTAGGGGCGCGCGACGAGTGCCAGCACCCACATCGCGACGAGGAAGAGGGTCAGCGTCGCGGCGCTGGTCTCCGCCTCCAGCGCCCCGGCGCCGCGGTAGTGGTGGCGGGCGAGGATGTACGTCACGAAGGTGGCGACGCCCGCGATCACCCCGGCGGGCAGGGAGTAGCGCATGACCCGGCGCACGAAGTGCGGCTGGGCGCGCTCCTTGTTGGGGGCCAGGGCGAGGAAGAAGGCGGGGACGCCGATGGTCAGCGTGGACAGCAGCGTCAGGTGCCGCGGGAGGAACGGGTAGGGCGCGTGCCAGATGATGACCAGCAGGGCGAGCAGCACCGAGTAGACGGTCTTGGTGAGGAAGAGCGTCGCCACGCGTGTGATGTTGCCGATGACGCGGCGGCCCTCGGCCACGACCGAGGGGAGCGCCGAGAAGCTGTTGTCGAGCAGCACGATCTGCGCCACCGCCCGGGTCGCCTCGGAGCCCGAGCCCATGGCGACGCCGATGTCCGCGTCCTTGAGGGCGAGCACGTCGTTGACGCCGTCCCCGGTCATCGCCACGTTGTGGCCGCCGGACTGGAGCGCGCCCACCATCTCCCGCTTCTGCCGCGGGGTGACGCGCCCGAAGACCGTGCCCCGGTCGAGTTCGGCCGCCATCCGAGCGGGGTCGGCCGGCAGCCTGCGGGCGTCGACCGTCCGCTCGGCGCCGGGCAGCCCCAGTTTGCCGGCGACGGCGCCGACGGAGACCGCGTTGTCGCCGGAGATGACCTTGGCGTGCACGTTCTGCTCGGCGAAGTAGCGCAGGGTGTCGGCGGCGTCGGGGCGCAGCCGCTGCTCCAGGACGACCAGCGCGGCCGGAGCCGCCGAGGCGCCCACCGCCGGGTCGCCGAGGTCCGTCCCCGCACGGGCGAGCAGCAGCACCCGCAGACCCTGGGCGTTGAGGCCGTCGACCTCGCCGAGCGCCCGGTCGCCGGAGGGGAGCAGCACGTCGGGGGCGCCGAGCAGCCAGGTGCTGCGCTCCCCGCCCGGTTCGGTGAACGCGGCGCCGCTGTACTTGCGGGCGGAGGAGAAGGGCAGCGCGTCCGTGACGTGCCAGCCGTCGTCCGGGGCGGGGAAGGCCGCGGCCACGGCGGCCAGCGTGGGGTTGGGACGAGGGTCGGCGGAGCTGACCGCGCCGAGCACCTGCCGTACGTAGGGCTCCGCCACGCCGTCCAGCATCCGCAGCTCGGCGACGTCCATCCCGCCCTCGGTGAGCGTGCCGGTCTTGTCCAGGCACACCACGTCCACCCGGGCCAGCCCCTCGATCGCGGGCAGCTCCTGGACCAGGCACTGCTTGCGGCCCAGCCGGACCACACCGATGGCGAAGGCCACCGAGGTGAGCAGGACCAGTCCCTCGGGCACCATCGGCACGATCCCGCCGACCATGCGGCGGACCGCCTCGCGCCAGTCGTTGTCCTCCAGCACGAGCTGGCTGACGATCAGGCCGATCGCGGTGGGGACCATCATCCACGTGACGTACTTGAGGATCTGGCTGATGCCGCTGCGCAGTTCGGAGTGGACGAGGGTGAAGCGGCTCGCCTCCTCCGCGAGTTGCGCGGCGTAGGCCTCCCGGCCGACCTTGGTCGCGGTGAAGGCCCCGCCGCCCGCGACGACGAAGCTGCCGGACATCACGGGGTCGCCGGGGCGCTTGACGACCGGGTCGGCCTCGCCGGTGAGCAGTGACTCGTCGACCTCCAGGCTGTCGGCCTCGGTCATCTCGCCGTCGACCACCACCTTGTCGCCCGGCCCGAGTTCGATGAGGTCGCCGAGGACGATCTCGGAGGTGGAGACCCGGGTGGCGACCCCGTCCCGGCGGACGGCGGGTTTCGCCTCCCCGATCACGGCGAGCCCGTCCAGGGTCTTCTTGGCGCGCCACTCCTGGAAGATGCCGATGCCGGTGTTGGCGATGATGACGAAGCCGAACAGGCCGTCCTGGATCGGGCCGACCACCAGGATGATCAGGAAGAGCACCCCGATGATCGCGTTGAAGCGGGTGAATACGTTCGAGCGGACGATCTCGGCCAGCGAGCGGGAGGAGCGCACCGGGACGTCGTTGACCTCGCCCCGCGCGACCCGCTCCGCCACCTCGGCAGCGGTCAGCCCGCCGGGCGTCGCCGGTCGCGTCCCGGCCGCCTCCCGCTGCGTACGTTCCGTCATGGCTTCGACGGTACGTGGGGGGCGGCGCCCGCGGCGCGGTGAGGGGCCGCTCTCGGGGACATCTCCGGGGCGCCGTACGACCGGGGGCGTAGCCGCCGGGGAGGGCCCGTGCGGACGGGCCCGGAAGCCGAACCCCGACGCGGAGCCCGGCGGAGCCCGGACGTGCGGGTTCCGGCTCAGTCCTGTCCGGCGTCCTGCGCGGCGCGGGCCCGCGCTATGGCGTCCCGGCGGGCGCGCACGTACCAGAGGCCGACGAGCCCGAGGCCGCCGCCGGCCAGGCAGGTCCAGATCCACCAGGTGTGGCCGTGGTCGGAGTACCAGCCGTAGAAGGGGAGCTGGACGAGGAAGAGCGCGAACCAGACGACCGTCCCGACGGTGACGGTCGCGACGTCGTTCGCCTCCAGTGGCTCGGGTGCCTCACGCAACCCGGTCGTCCCCTTGTCGGGGCTGCTGCTGCTCATAGCGCACAGCGTACCCAGTGCCCCAGCAGGGTCTACGCGCGGAGATAGCGTTGGCGGTGCTCATATGTTCATACTGAAACAGTCCGAGACTGGCCGGTTTCAGTCGTAGGAACATCCAAAAGCTCCCCCCACGCAAGGACCCGCATGTCCCTGTCGACCACCGCCAAGGTCGTGCCCAGCTCCCCGACCCCGCCCCCGGCGCCCGCCCACGGCGCGCTCGACCGGTTCTTCCGGATCACCGAGCGGGGGTCCTCGATCCCCCGGGAGATCCGCGGTGGTCTGGCCACCTTCTTCGCGATGGCCTACATCATCGTCCTGAACCCGATCATCCTCAGCTCGGGCGTGGACAAGTACGGCCACCACCTCGACGGCGGCCAGCTGGTCACCGCCACCGTCGTGACCGCCGCCTTCACCACCCTGCTCATGGGCGTCATCGGCAACGTGCCGATCGCGCTCGCCGCGGGCCTCGGTGTGAACAGCATCGTCGCGCTCCAGCTCGCGCCCAAGATGAGCTGGCCGGACGCGATGGGCATGGTGGTCCTCGCCGGTCTCGCGATCATGGTGCTGGTCGCCACGGGCCTGCGGGAGCGGGTGATGAGCGCGGTGCCGCTCGGTCTGCGCAAGGCGATCGCCATCGGCATCGGCCTGTTCATCGTGCTGATCGGCCTGGTCGACTCCGGCTTCGTGACCCGCATCCCGGACGCCGCGCACACCACCGTCCCGCTGCAGCTGGGCGCGGGCGGCCATCTGACCGGCTGGCCGGTGCTGATCTTCATCCTCGGTGTGCTGCTGACCCTCGGGCTGATGATCCGCAAGGTGCCCGGCGCCATCCTGATCAGCATCGTCGCGATGACGCTGCTCGCGCTCGTCGTGGACGCCGTGGCGGACGTCAAGGGCGCCGCGTGGGGCCTCACCGTCCCGCAGTGGCCCGGCAACCCGGTCGCGAGCCCCGACTTCGGGCTGATCGGCAAGGTGAGCCTGTTCGGCGGCTTCCGGGAGGTCGGTGTCCTCACCGGCGTCCTCTTCGTCTTCACGGTGCTGCTGAGCTGCTTCTTCGACGCGATGGGCACCATCCTCGGCGTCAGCGACGAGGCGCACCTGCTGGACTCCAAGGGCGACCTGCCCGGGATGAGCCGGGTCCTGATGGTCGACGGCGTCGCGACCGCGGCGGGCGGCTTCGCCTCCTGCTCGGCCAACACCTGCTACGCGGAGTCCACCGCCGGCGCCGGCGAAGGGGCGCGCACCGGCCTCGCCTCGATCGCCACCGGGCTGCTCTTCGTCGTCGCCCTGTTCTTCGCGCCGCTGGCCACGATGGTTCCGGCGCAGGCGGCCACTCCCGCGCTGGTCGCGGTGGGCTTCCTGATCATGGCCGGCAGCGTCCGGGAGATCGACTGGAGCGACCACACGATCGCGGTCCCGGCGTTCCTGACGATGCTGCTGATGCCGTTCACGTACTCGATCACCAACGGGATCGGCATCGGGTTCATCACCTTCTGCGTGCTGCGGCTGGTGGCGGGGCGCGGCCGTGAGGTGCCGCCCGCGCTCTACGCGGTGTCGGCGGTATTCGCCTTCTACTACCTGATGCCGGCGCTGGGGCTGACGTAACCGGCCGTGTAGAACTGCTCCGTCTCGTCGACGGAGGCCTTCAGCCGCTCGTCGAAGTCATCGCGGATGAGCGTCCGGACGATGTAGTCCTGGACGCTCATCCCGCGTTTCGCGGCGTGAGCCTGGAGACGGTCCAGCAGGTCCCCGTCTATGCGCATGCTGAGCACTCTCGAAGCCATGGCCCAAGGGTCCGGCGGGCCCCGTGGAGCATGCGTCGTTTTCGGGGCGGAACTCACCCGGATGGGTGACTTCCTTGACGAATGCGTTTGGACGCGGCACCGCTCCGGCAATTTTTATTTAGCGTAAGTAATGAGCTAGTCTAATGAACGTGACCGAACTGTCCGAGGACGACCGCACAGCGGTGAACACGCTGCGCGGTGCCGTGATGCGGCTCTCCCGCAGACTGCGCCACCAGCGGGTCGACGAGTCGCTGAGCCCGACGGAGATGTCCGTGCTGGGCACCCTCGCGCGCTGCGGGTCCGCCACCCCCGGTGAGCTGGCCCGCAAGGAGCACGTACAGCCGCCGTCCATGACGCGGATCGTGGCCATGCTCGAGTCCAAGGGCCTGGTGCACCGGGACCCGCACCCGGACGACCGCCGCCAGGTCGTCGTCCGGCAGACCGAGCAGGCGGAGACGATGCTCGAGGAGAGCCGGGCGCGCCGCAACGCGTTCCTGGCCGAACTCATGGCCACCCTCTCGGAGGAGGAACGCGCCGTGCTCAGGGAGGCGGCGCCCGTCCTGGAGAAGCTCGCTCACGCCGACGCAAGGAACCGATGACGAGGAGGCGAGACCGGATTGAGTTCGGCAGCCGCATCAGAAGCCGCACCCGAACCGAACACCCCTGAGCGGGCCGGACCGGCCGACACCGCCGACCCGGCCGACCTGCCGACCGCGGCGGGCGCCGACGCCGCCGCGGGAGCGGCCGGAACCCCGGGAGCGCCCGGGGCTCCCGGTGCCGCACGTCCCGCCGCGCCGCCGGTGCCCGGCGGCATGTTCAGCTCGCTCCGCAACCGCAACTACCGGCTCTTCGCCGGCGGCGCGATCGTCTCCAACACCGGCACCTGGATGTCCCGCATCGCGCAGGACTGGCTGGTGCTGAGCCTCACCGGGTCCTCCTTCGCCGTCGGCATCACGACCGCGCTGCAGTTCCTGCCCATGCTCCTCTTCGGGCTCTACGGCGGCGTCCTCGCCGACCGCTACCCCAAGCGCCGCATCCTGGTGGCCACCCAGGCCCTCATGGGCCTGCTGGGCCTCGGCCTCGCCGCGCTGACCCTCAGCGGCGCCGTGCAGGTCTGGCACGTGTACGCCATGGCCTTCGCCGTCGGCATGGTCACCGTCGTGGACAACCCCGCCCGCCAGGCCTTCGTCGTCGAGATGGTCGGCCCGGCCGACGTCCGCAACGCGGTCTCGCTGAACTCCGCCAACTTCCAGAGCGCCCGCCTCGTCGGCCCCGCCGTCGCGGGCGCGCTGATCACCGCGGTCGGCAGCGGCTGGGCGTTCCTCTTCAACGGCCTGTCCTTCCTGGCGCCGCTCGCCGGGCTGCTGCTCATGCGCGGTTCCCAGCTGTACAAGGTGCCCACCGCGCCGCGCGGCAAGGGGCAGCTGCGCGAGGGGCTGCGCTACGTCGCCGGGCGGCCCGAGTTGATCTGGCCCATCGTCCTGGTCGGCTTCATCGGCACCTTCGCGTACAACTTCCCGATCTGGCTCACCGCCTTCGCCGACGACGTCTTCCACGGCGACGCCGGCATGTACGGCCTGTTCAACTCGCTCCTCGCGGTCGGCTCCGTGGTCGGCGCGCTGCTGGCGGCGCGGCGCGGAAGCAGCCGGCTGCGGCTGCTGGTCGGCGCGGCGCTGGGGTTCGGCCTGCTGGAGGTCGTGGCGGCGCTGGCGCCGACGTACTGGATCTTCCTGGTGCTCATGCTGCCGATCGGCATCTTCGGGCTGACCTTCAACACCACCGCCAACGCCAGCGTGCAGCTGGCCACCGACCCCGCCATGCGGGGCCGCGTCATGAGCCTGTTCATGATGGTCTTCGTGGGCGGCACGCCGCTGGGCGGACCGCTCGTCGGCTGGGTCACCGACGTCTTCGGGGCCAGGACCGGCTTCCTGGCCGGCGGCCTGGTCGCCGCCGCGGCGGCGGCCTGCATCGGACTCGTCCTGGCGCGGCTGGGCGGGCTGCGGCTCAAGATCGACCTGCACCGCGGCAAGGACCACAAGCTGATCGAGTTCGTCCCGCGGGAGTCGGAGTCGGTGGCCGCCTGAGCCCGGCCCCGGCCCGGGCGCCCGCCCGGGGGGTCAGGCGACGGCGGAGCGGCGCTGGTTGCGGAACTGCCGCATCAGCTCGGCCCACACGAGCATGCCGGTGACCGGGGCGGTGGCCGCGAAGAGCATGTGGACGTAGTCCTCGCCCAGGCTCGACGAGGCCCACAGGCTCCAGGCGAGCGCGCCAGCCACGCCCACGGCGGTCAGGAACCAGGAGGGCAGCTCGCGGCGGTCGTCGACGATCGCCGCGGCCGTGCCCAGCCCGCCGCCGATGACCAGGCCCATGACCAGCACCGCGCGGGTCCAGTCCGGTGCCCCGATGACCTCCTGCAGCACGGGTTTGGCGTGCAGCTGGCGGTAGGTGATCAGCAGGCTCGCGACATAGACGGTCACCAGCGTCACCAGGCTGAGCGCTCTCACGAGCCGGCCGAGCGTGCCCCGCTCTCCGTCGGGCATGACGTCCCCCCATTGCCGTAACCCGGCCGAAATGGCCGATTATGGCTCAACAGAATGCCGGAAAACGGATGAACGGCACAGGGGATCGGTGAAACCGGGGCCCGGCGCCGGCTCAGGGCCACTGCGCCCCGGCCGCCGCCCCGGCTGTCCCCCGGCGCCCGCCTCCGTGTCGTCGCGCTCGCGGGCCTCGACGACCTCCTCGATGTGCTCCTCCGCCCACTCCTTCACGGCCGAGAACAGCGTGGCCAGGCTCGCGCCCGGCGGCGTCAGCGCGTAGTCCACCCGCACGGGGACGGACGGTGTGACGGTCCGCGTCACCAGGCCGTCCCGCTCCAGGGTGCGCAGGGTCCGGGGCTACGCCGTCCAGCCGGCCCGCCACGCGGGGCTGCGCGTCGTCGCCCTGGCACGCCCCGCCGACGCGCCGCTGCTGCGGGAACCGGGCGCCGACGAGGCCGCGGTGCGGGACGGCGGCGCCTACGTCACAGCCGGCCCGACGCGGTGCCCGCCGCCGGGCGCGGCGTCCGCGTCGCCGCTGTCCAGGTCCACCCGGACGGGGAGCGCCTCCCGGAGCTCGTGGCCCTGGTGGACGGGGGCGTGCTCACCACGCGCGTGGCCGAGACCCATTCCCTGGCCCAGGTCGCCAAGGCCCACGCCCGCCTCGCGGAGGGCGGACCGCGGGGGAGGCTCGCGCTGGTGCCGTGATGCCGTGACCTCGGGTGTCGGCGACCGGAGGCGCTTCATCGTTTCGAGTGAATGTGCGATCGGGGTGACCCGGATGGGCGGCGGTTGCGTGAGAATCGGAGGTGTCGTCAGCCGCGTGCACGGAGCCCCCTGGAGGACCGATGAGCTCACAGCCCCACTGGGCGCCTCGGGCGGCCGCCGGCTCGTACGCGCCGGACGATCCGGAAACCGCGCTCAAGTACGCGATCCGGCACCACGGAGGGGACCGGGTGCAGATCGTCGAGGGGGTCATCCAGCAAGTGGTGCCACCTACGTGGGGGCATGAGAAGGCCGCGGCCCTGATCCGTCGGCAGATCGATCCCGTCGTGCAGAAGATGGGCTGCCTCTCAGGCTCGGGGAACCTGGACCTTCCTGGCAGTGGCAACTGGTACGTGCCGGACCTGGCCGTCGTGCCGGAAGACGTGGCGGAGGCCGACGCTCTCGTCCCCCATCAGACCCTGCTGGTGGTGGAGGTCACCTCCGAGTCCAACGGCGACACCGACCGCAGCGTCAAACGTCGCCGCTACGCCGAGTACGGCGCCCCGCTGTACCTGCTCGTCGACCGGCAGGAGCGCAGCTGCACCCTGTACGCGGAGCCGGGGGAGCTCGGTTACCGGTCGGTGGACGGACCGCACCCCTTCGGCACGCCGCTGCGGCTGCCCGAGCCCTTCGGACTCGACTTGGACACCGCGGAGTTCTGAGGCCGCTCACCTTCTCGCGGCCCGCCGATCACAGCCCGTCGGACAGCAGCTCCGCCAGGTGCCGGGCCCGCACCCCGGCGAGCTGGGCGAGCTGGGTGCGGCAGGAGAAGCCGTCCGCCAGGACGGCCGTACCGGGGCGGGCGGCGCGGACGGCGGGAAGGAGGCGGTCCTCGGCGCAGGCGACGGAGACCTCGTAGTGGCCGCGTTCGAAGCCGAAGTTCCCAGCCAGGCCGCAACAGCCGGAGGCCAGCCCGCCGTTGAGCCCGGCGCGGGCGCGCAGCCGGCGTTCGGCGGCGTCACCGAGGACGGCGTGCTGGTGGCAGTGGGTCTGGCCGGTGACGGCCCGGTCGAGGCGGGGCGGCGTCCAGCCGGGCGCCGCCTCCTCCAGCACCTGCGCGAAGGTGCGCACCGAGGCCGCCAGGGCCGCCGCCTCGCCGGTGCCGAGGAGTTCGGGAAGATCGGTGCGGAGCGCCGCCGCGCAGCTCGGTTCCAGGACGACGACGGGATGCCCCGCGGCCACCACCGGCGCCATCCGCCGTACCGTGCGGCGCATCACCCGTCGGGCCCGGTCGAGCCGGCCTGTCGAGACCCAGGTCAGGCCGCAGCACACCCGCCCGGGCGGCAGCACGGCCCGCAACCCGGCCGCCCGGAGGACGCGTACGGCCGCTCGGCCCACCTCGGGGGAGAAGCGGTCGGTGAAGGTGTCCGGCCACAGCACCACGGTCGCTCCCGCCCCCGGCGCGGGCTGCTCCTCCTGCCGCCGCCACCAGCGTACGAAGGACTCCTCGGCCAGCAGCGGCAGCTCCCTTTCGGGCGCGACCCCCGCGGTCCGCTTGGCCAGAGCCGCCAAGGGCCGTACCCGGGCGAGGGCGTTGACGGTCCCGGCCGCCGGGGCCGCCGCGCGCAGCCAGGTCGGCAGCCCGCCCATCAGGTAGTGGGAGGCGGGCCGCGGCCGCCGCCGGTAGTGGTGGTGCAGGAACTCCGCCTTGTAGGTGGCCATGTCGACGCCGACCGGGCAGTCCGTGCGGCAGCCCTTGCAGGACAGGCACAGGTCGAGGGCGTCCGCGACCTCCGGCGAGCGCCAGCCGCCGGTGACGACCTCGCCGGCGAGCATCTCGTGCAGCAGCCGGGCCCGGCCGCGCGTGGAGTGCCGCTCCTCGCGCGTCGCCCGGTACGAGGGGCACATGACGCCTTCCCCCGGGCCCCCGCCCGTGTCACGGCACTTGGCGACGCCGACGCAGCGGCGCACCGCCGCCGAGAAGTCGCCGCCGTCCTGGGGGTAGCCGAAGGCGACGTCGACCGGCCGGCGCGGCAGGACCGCGAAGCGCAGGTTGCCGTCGAGGGGGGCGGGCCGCACGAGCATGCCGGGGTTGAGACCGCCCGCCGGGTCCAGCGCGTCCTTGAACCGGCCGAAGAGGGCGACGAGTTCCTCCCCGTACATCCGGGGCAGCAGCTCCGCGCGGGCCTGCCCGTCTCCGTGCTCCCCGGACAGCGAGCCGCCGTGGGCGACGACCAGGTCCGCGACGTCCTCGGAGAAGCGCCGGAAACGGGCCACACCGGCGGCGCCGAGCAGGTCGAAGTCGATGCGCACGTGGACGCAGCCGTCGCCGAAGTGCCCGTAGGGGGTGCCGTGCAGACCGTGCTCGCGCAGCAGCGCGCGGAAGTCGCGCAGGTAGGCGCCGAGCCGCGAGGGGGGCACCGCGCAGTCCTCCCAGCCCGGCCAGGCCTCCGCGCCCCCGGCCGTGCGGGTGGCCGTCCCGGCGGCCTCCTCGCGGACGCGCCACAGCGCGCGCTGCGCGACGGGGTCGGTCACGACGACCGAGTCGCCCGCGTCCGCGAGCCGCCGCAGCGCCTCCGCCTCGCCGGTGCCGGGCATCTCGACGAAGAGCCACGCGCCGCCGCGGGGCAGCAGTTCGGCGGCCTCCCCGCCCACCAGGTCGGCGGCCATGCCCTCCACCGTCAGCGGACCGTACGGCAGCAGGCCGTGCGCGGCGTCGGCGGCGGCGCCCTCGTCCGGGTAGCCGAGGACGACCAGCACACGCACCGGGGGCGCGGGCACCAGGCGGACCTCGGCCTCCGTGATCACGGCGAGCGTGCCCTCGCTGCCGGTCAGGGCGCGGGCAAGGTCCCGGCCGCGTTCGGGGAGCAGCGCGTCCAGGGCGTAGCCGGAGATGCGCCGGGGGAGCTGCTGGGGGTAGCCGGTGCGCAGCAGGGCGAGATGGCCGTCGACCAGTTCCCGCAGGTCGGCGCGGAGCGGCCCGGCGGTGCGCAGCGGCTCGCCGCCGTAGGTGAGGCACTCCAGGGCCCGGACGTTGTCGGCGGTGGTGCCCCAGGCGACGGAGTGCGCTCCGCACGCGTTGTTGCCGATCATCCCGCCGAGGGTGCAGCGGCTGTGGGTGGACGGATCGGGGCCGAAGGTCAGCCCGTGCGCGGCGGCGGCGCGCCGCAGATCGTCCAGGACGACCCCCGGCTGCACACGGGCCGTCAACGCCTCGGGGCTGAGTGACACGATCCGGTGCATGTGGCGGGTGAAGTCGAGCACGACGCCGGTGCCCGTGGCCTGCCCGGCGATCGACGTCCCGCCGCCGCGCGGCACCACCGGCACCCCGTGCGACCGGCACACGGCGAGCGCCGCGGCCACGTCCTCGGCGTCGTACGGCGCGACCACGGCCTCCGGGACGCGCCGGTAGTTGGACGCGTCCATCGTGGTCAGTGCCCTGCTCTGCGGGTCGAAGGAGACCTCGCCCCGTACGGCCCGCTCCAGGTCGCGGCGCAGTGCGTGCCGCAGATCGTCCGCCATGCCCCTCAGCCTGCCCCACCGCGGCGCATGTCTCACCGGATGGAACGCAGCCCCGTGACGGGGTCGTCACGCACTACGCTGCGAACGTGGCCGAGATCCAGATTCCCGCTGACATCAAGCCCGCCGACGGACGATTCGGTTCGGGCCCCTCCAAGGTGCGGCCCGAGGCGCTCAGCGCGCTGGCCGCGACCGGCACCTCGCTGATGGGCACCTCTCACCGGCAGGCGCCGGTGAAGGACCTGGTCGGCAGGGTCCGGGACGGCATCCGCGAGCTGTTCGCGCTCCCCGAGGGCTACGAGGTGGTGCTCGGCAACGGCGGCTCCACCGCCTTCTGGGACATCGCCACCCATGGCCTCGTCGAGCGCAAGTCGCAGCACCTCAGCTTCGGCGAGTTCTCCTCCAAGTTCGCCAAGGCGGCCAAGCTGGCGCCGTGGCTGGACGAGCCGACCGTGATCTCCGCCGACCCGGGATCGCACCCCGAGGCCGTCGCCGAGGCGGGCGTGGACGTCTACGCCTTCACCCACAACGAGACCTCCACCGGTGTTGCGATGCCGCTGCGGCGCGTCGCCGGCGCCGACGAGGGCGCCCTCGTCCTGGTCGACGCCACCTCCGGCGCGGGCGGCCTGCCGGTCGACATCGCCGAGACCGACGTCTACTACTTCGCCCCGCAGAAGTCCTTCGCCGCCGACGGCGGTCTGTGGATCGCCGCGTTCTCCCCGGCCGCGCTGGAGCGCGCCGAGCGGATCGCCGCCTCCGGCCGGCACATCCCGGCCTTCTTCGACCTGCCGACCGCGATCGACAACTCGAAGAAGAACCAGACGTACAACACCCCCGCGCTCGCCACCCTGTTCCTGCTGAACGACCAGCTGGAGTGGATCAACGGCCAGGGCGGCCTCGACTGGGCGGTGGGCCGCACCGCCGCCTCCTCGCGCAACCTCTACGGCTGGGCCGAGGACTCCAAGCACGCGACCCCGTTCGTCACCGACCCGGCCAAGCGCTCGCAGGTCGTCGGCACGATCGACTTCAACGACGACATCGACGCCGCCGCGATCGCCAAGGTGCTGCGCGCCAATGGCGTCGTCGACACCGAGCCGTACCGCAAGCTGGGCCGCAACCAGCTGCGCGTCGCGATGTTCCCGGCCGTGGAGCCGGCGGACGTCGAGGCCCTCACCGCCTGCGTCGACTTCGTCATCGAGCGGCTCTGATCCCCGGCCCCACCACGGGGCCACCACCGCCGACGGGCGGGGCGACCGCCCCGCCCGTCGGCGTTCCCGCGCGGCTCAGCGCTCCCGGCGCAGCAGCCGGCGCACCCCGATCAGCAGCGCGGCGATCGCGGCCAGGGTGACGGCGCCCAGCGCGAACTGCCGGGTCGAACCGGGCTCGTCCGCGCCGGAACCCGCGGCGTCCGCCGAGGAGCTCCCCGGGGACCCGGGCGAGGAGGGGGCGTCCCGGCGGGCGGCCTCCGGCAGGTCGTCCCCGCTCAGCGGCGAGCGCCAGACCTCGCTGTCGGTGCCCTCGCTGCCGTACATCAGGGACCGGCCGTCCGGGGTGAAGGCGACGGACTCGCCCTGCCGCTGCAGCGGCACGTGCATCTGGTCGATCCGGCGGGCCGTGCCGTCCGACCAGCGGTACATCAGGGCGCCGAAATAGCCGCGCAGCACCAGCCGGCTGCCGTCCGGGGAGAAGGCACCGTCGGTGATCCACAGCGGGATGTCCGCGATGCGCCGGAAGACGTTGGTGCCGCTCGCGGAGAGCTTGGCCGGGCCCTCGTAGAGGCCGCCGCCGTCCTCGTTCTTGCTCGCGATGTAGACCCGCCCGGACTTCGGGTCGACCATCATCGCCTCGGCGTTGCGCGGGCCCTTGTCGTAGGTGACGGTGAACTGCGTCGCGGTCACCGTCTGGTCGGCCAGCCGCTTCGGTTCCGGGAAGCGGTAGATCCACACGTGCGGCCAGGAGCCGTCGAGGTTGTCGCCGATGTCGCCGACGTAGAGGGCGCCGTCCGGGCCCATCGAGATCGCCTCGACGTCGCGCGGGCTGCCCACGCCGCGCAGGGTGACGGTGGCGACCGTCCGGCCCGTCGCGGAGTCGACGGCGTAGACGTAGGGGCCGTCGTCGCTGTCGTTGTGCGTCCAGTAGACGCCCTTGTGGAGACGGCTGGCGACCAGGCCGCTCGACTCGGTGATCCGCGGGTCCGACATCGTGAAGGCCACGGACTCCCCGTCGTCGGCGGCCGCGGTGCCGACCAGGGGACCCATGACGAGGACGGAGGCCGCGGCCGCGGCGAACAGTGGGCGCATGCGCCAAGCCTGCCAGGTCGACGGCTCAGGCGAAGTCGAGGCCGCCGGTGCGGCTGCGCTTCAGCTCGAAGAAGGCGGGGTGGCCGGCCAGCGCCCGCACCCCGTCGAAGAGCCGCGCCGCCTCCTCGCCGCGCGGGATCGAGCTGAGGACGGGGCCGAAGAAGGCGGCCCCGTCGACGTGCAGCGTGGGCGTGCCTACCTCCTCCCCGACCGGGTCCATGCCCTCGTGGTGGCTCCGGCGCAGCTCCTCGTCGTACGCGGTGCCGCCCGCGGCCTCGGCCAGCTCCGGCGGCAGGCCCGCCTCCGCCAGCGCCTCGCGCAGTACCTCGTCGGAGGCCGGGCGGTCCTGCACGTGCAGCCGGGTGCCGAGCGCCGTGTACAGCTCGCGCAGCACATGCTCGCCGTGGTGCCGGGCGGCGGCGACGCAGACGCGCACCGGGCCCCAGCCGGTGCTCAGCAGGCGCTCGTAGCGCTCGGGAAGGCCCTCGCGGCCCTCGTTGAGCACTGACAGGCTCATCACCCGGAAGCGCAGGCGCAGTTCGCGTTCCCGCTCCACCTCCAGGATCCAGCGGGAGGTGATCCAGGCGAAGGGGCAGATGGGGTCGAACCAGAAGTCCACCGAGTGCGTCATGCCCGCCACCCTAGAAACGGAACGGCCCGCTCAGCAGGGCCATTCAAGGATGCAGGCACTGGGCCAATCCCCGCGGCGGGCCGTGCGTGCCGGGTCCTTCGCAGTGACGGTCCTGACAACGCCGGACCCGAGGTCAGGTCCCTTGCGACGGGCCCCCGGGCCATAGGATCCCCTCCATGTCCAGTGCTCCCCACGGCCCCGGTGACGGGCCCCGCCGCACGCCAGGACGCCGCACGGCGTGGATGTTCGTCGGCGACTCGATGACCATCGGCAGCGCGGGGGAGCACACCTGGCGCTACCGCATGTGGCGGCACCTTCGGTCGCTGGGCACGGAGGGCGAGGACTTCGCGATCGTCGGCCCGCGGACCGCGCTGTACGACCCCGCGGCCGACACGGCCGTCTCCCAGCACTACGCCGACCCCGACTTCCCCCTCTCCGCGCGCCGCCACCTCGCGGGCTGGGGCGAGGGATGGCTGCACATGGCGCCGCTGATCGAGGGCGCCGTGCGGGAGCACCGTCCCGACGTGCTGCTGGTGTCGCTCGGCCTGATCGACCTCGGTTTCTACACCAACCCCGGGCAGACCGAGGCCAATGTGCGGCTGTTCGTCGCGCGGGCACGGGCCGCCAACCCCCGGGTCGCCGCGGTGCTGCTGCCGGTCATACCCAACTCGCGCTGCGATCAGGACCCCGGATTCGGTGCGCAGTGCGAGGAGTTCAACACCCGCCTGGCCAAGGCGGTCGCGGACCTGGACACCCCGGTTTCGCCGCTGCTGCTGGCCTCCCGCCCGGCCGGGTACGACATCGCCCGGGACACCTACGACGGCACCCACCCCAACGCCTCCGGGGAGCACCGGCTGGCCGCCGCGTTCGCCGACGCCGCGTACCAGGCGTGGGGCCTGGGGGCGCCCTACCGACACCCCCGCAACTCCGCTTGATTCGAGCGCACTCCAACGGCTTGGCTGGTGTCCCATGGAGTACACACAGCTCGGACGCACAGGACTCAAGGTCAGCCGGCTCGTACTGGGAACGATGAACTTCGGCCCGCAGACGGACGAGGCCGACAGCCACGCCATCATGGACGCCGCGCTCGACGCGGGCCTCAACTTCTTCGACACGGCCAACGTCTACGGCTGGGGCGAGAACAAGGGCCGCACCGAGGAGATCATCGGCAGCTGGTTCGCCAAGGGCGGCGGCCGCCGTGACAAGACCGTCCTGGCGACCAAGGTCTACGGCAACATGGGCGCCGACGGCGCCCCCTGGCCGAACGACGACAAGCTCTCCGCGCTCAACATCCGGCGTGCCGCCGAGGCGAGCCTGAAGCGCCTGGGCACCGACCACATCGACGTCTACCAGTTCCACCACATCGACCGCGCGACGCCGTGGGAGGAGATCTGGCAGGCGATCGACGTCCTGGTGCAGCAGGGCAAGGTGCTCTACGCCGGGTCGTCCAACTTCTCCGGCTGGGGCATCGCCAAGGCCAACGAGGCCGCCGCCAGGCGCCATTCGCTGGGTCTGGTCAGCGAGCAGTGCCTGTACAACCTGGTCGAGCGCCGCGCCGAGATGGAGGTCATCCCGGCCGCGCAGGAGTACGGCCTCGGCGTCATCCCCTGGTCGCCGCTCCATGGCGGCCTGCTGGGCGGCGCACTGCGCAAGGAGCGCGAGGGCGGCGGCTCCCGTTCCACCTCCGGCCGCAGCGCCGACTCGCTGAAGGACAGCGCCCTGCGCGAGCAGGTGCAGCGGTACGAGGACGCGGTCGACAAGGCCGGACTGCAGCCCGGTGACGTCGCCCTGGCCTGGCTGCTGGGCCGTCCCGGCGTCACGGGCCCGATCGTGGGCCCGCGCACCCGTGAGCAGCTGGACTCCGCGCTGCGCGCGGTGGAACTGGAACTGCCCGCGGAACTGCTCGCCGAGCTGGACGAGATCTTCCCCGGTCCCGGCCCCTCCCCGGAGGCCTTCGCCTGGTAGGCGTCAGGGGTCCCCGCCCCGTCGTGCGCCCGGTCGCAGATTCACCCGGTCGGGCGCACGATGAGGGTATGACCACAGCCAAAGAGATCATGCACCCCGGCGCCCGTGCGATACCGGCGACCGAGACTCTCGACCGGGCCGCGCAGCTGATGCGCGAGCTCAACGTCGGCGCGCTGCCGGTCCACGACGTGAACGACCGGATGTGCGGCATCATCACCGACCGGGACATCGTCACCAAGTGCATCGCCGCCGGACGCGACCCCTCCAAGGTGACCTGCGGCGACCTGTGCGAGGGGACCCCCCGCTGGATCGACGCCGGCGCCGACGTCTCCGACGTCCTGACCGAGATGGAGTCGCACCGCATCAAGCGGCTCCCGGTCGTCGAGGACAAGAAACTGATCGGCATCATCACCGAGGCCGACCTGGCCCGCCACCTCACCGACGAACAGGTCGCGGAGTTCGTCGAGAGGGTGTACGCCGGCGCCTGAGGCGCCCGGCCCCCCTCCGGCCGTCCGGTCGCCCGGCCCGCTAGCCGCGCACGAACGTGCCGACGATCACCACGACCACCAGCAGGGCGAGGGCGGCGGTCATTACTCGGGTACGGGTCTTCGGGTCCACGCATCGAGGTTAACGGGGCGGCCTCAGTGCCCCAGCGGGCAGGTCCGCACCGTCTCGTACCGCGGCTGGGCCCCCGGCACCCCGGGTGTGGGCGGATGGCTCCGCACCAGGGAGACCGCCGCCGCCGTCCACGGTGTCCCCGCGAACTGCGTGAGGGCGGTCGTGAACGGCCGCAGGCCCACTCTGGTGCGCCCGGCGCGCTGCCGGGCGAGTGTGAGGTGGGCGTGGAAGCGGCCGTGCCCGTCCTCGTGGCGGACGCCCGCCCGCCGGGCGGCGGCCTCCGCGGCCGCGGCCGCGCGGCCCAGGTCGTCGCCGTCCACACCGGCCCACAGCGTGCGGTCCCCGAAGCGGCCGCCGCCGGTCAGCGAGATCCGGCAGGGCGGGTGGCGGCGCGCCGCCCGCTCCAGTCGTTCGACCAGGACCGGCAGCAGGCCCTCGTCCACCTCGCCCAGGAACGCCAGCGTCACGTGCCACCCGGCACGGTCCGTCCACCGCAGCCCGTCCGCGCCCGGCAGGTCGCGGAGCGCGTCCACAGCGCCCCCCAGTTCGGCGAGGGCGGACCCGGGGGGTACGACGGCCACGAACAGCCTCATGCCCCCAGGGTGCACCGCACCGGACTAGTGTGCGATGTCCGCGTAGCCCTCGACCTCGCGCGGGTCGCGGGAGCCCGGGCCGACGTAGCGGGCCGACGGGCGCACCAGGCGGCCGGTGCGCTTCTGCTCCAGGATGTGCGCCGACCAGCCCGCGGTGCGGGCGCAGCTGAACATCGAGGTGAACATGTGGGCCGGGACCTCGGCGAAGTCCAGGATGATCGCGGCCCAGAACTCCACGTTGGTCGCCAGGACGCGGTCCGGGCGGCGGGAGTGCAGTTCCTCCAGGGCGGCCTTCTCCAGCGCCTCCGCGATCTCGTAGCGGGGGGCGCCCAGCTCCCTGGCCGTGCGGCGCAGCACCCTCGCCCGCGGGTCCTCGGCCCGGTAGACGCGGTGGCCGAAGCCCATCAGGCGCTCGCCCTTGTCCAGGGCCTGCTTCACGTACGCCTCGGCGTCGCCGGTGCGCTCGATCTCCTCGATCATGCCCAGCACGCGCGAGGGCGCGCCGCCGTGGAGCGGGCCGGACATGGCGCCGACCGCGCCGGACAGCGCGGCGGCCACGTCGGCACCGGTGGAGGCGATCACCCGGGCGGTGAAGGTGGACGCGTTCATGCCGTGCTCGGCTGCGGAGGTCCAGTAGGCGTCGACGGCCGCGACGTGCTTCGGGTCGGGCTCGCCGCGCCAGCGGATCATGAAGCGCTCGACCACCGACTGCGCCTTGTCGATCTCCCGCTGCGGCACCATCGGCAGGCCCTGGCCGCGCGCCGACTGCGCCACGTACGACAGCGCCATCACGGCCGCGCGCGCCAGGTCCTCGCGGGCCTGCTCGGCGTCGATGTCCAGCAGCGGCTGCAGACCCCACACCGGCGCGAGCATCGCCAGCGCCGACTGGACGTCGACGCGGATGTCGCCGGAGTGCACGGGGATCGGGAAGGGCTCGGCGGGCGGGAGGCCGGGGTTGAAGGCACCGTCGACCAGCAGGCCCCACACGTTCCCGAAGGAGACGTGGCCCACCAGGTCCTCGATGTCCACCCCGCGGTAGCGCAGGGCGCCGCCTTCCTTGTCGGGTTCGGCGATCTCCGTCTCGAAGGCGACGACTCCCTCGAGTCCGGGTACGAAGTCGGACATCAGGCGGCTCCTCTTGATGCGGTCGACGATCGAGTGGTGCTTGTGGCACACGGGGTGGGGCATGGGGGTCGGCACTGGGTGCCCCGCACGATATCCCCCGATGTCGAGAGGGCACAGGTACCCGGCCTGTAAGTCTGTCCCCTCCGGCAGGTGACGTGAAGCGTGAGGTCCGGCACATGGTGCGGCGGGCCTCCCACGCGGCGTCCGGCGCACCGTTCGGCACACGGTGCCGCCGCCGTGCTGCAAGATGTGCGGGTGCAGCACAGCCACCACGACCCCGCCGCCATGCGCAAGCAGTACCGCGCCCACGGACTGACCGAGGCCGAGCTGGCCGGCGACCCGTACACGCAGTTCGCGCGCTGGTTCGCCGACGCCGTCAACGCCCGCGTCGACGAGCCCAACGCCATGGTGGTCTCCACCGCGGGGGCCGACGGGCTGCCGAGCTCGCGGACGGTCCTGCTGAAGAGCTACGACCACCGCGGTTTCGTCTTCTTCACCAACTACGGGTCGAGGAAGGGCCGAGAGCTCACCGAGCGGCCCCACGCCTCGCTGCTCTTCCCCTGGCACCCGATCGCACGCCAGGTGATCGTGGCGGGCGCCGCCGAGCGCGTCTCCCGTGAGGAGACCGAGGCGTACTTCCGCACCCGGCCGCACGGCTCGCGGATCGGCGCCTGGGCGAGCGAGCAGTCCTCGGTGGTGGGCGCACGGGAGGAGCTGGAGCGCCGCTACGAGGAGCTGGCCGCCCGCTACCCCGAGGGCACCGACGTGCCCGTGCCGCCCCACTGGGGAGGCTTCCGGGTGGTCGCGCGCAGCGTGGAGTTCTGGCAGGGGCGGGAGAACCGGCTGCACGACCGGCTGGTGTACACGGCCTCGGAGGGCGGCTGGACGGTGCGGCGCCTGTCACCCTGACGGGCGGGCCCGGGGTCGGGCGCCGGCGGGTGAGGCGCGCAGGGGCGTCGGCGGATGAGAACGCAGACGACCCGCGGGCTGCTTCCCGGACGGCGAACCGTCCGGGCATCGGCCGGACGAATCCGACGAGCCCGCGGGTCGGGTGACTGCGATGGAATTGGCCCGCTACGCACATCGCGCGCAGGCGAGGAGCGCAGGCGTCAGCCCGCAGTCACCTCACGCGTCCGATGGGAACTCATTCTCCGGACCACCTCCCTTCATGTGTGCTCGCAACCCTAAGAAACGTTCCGCCGGACGACAAGTGGTTTTTTTCGCCCCTCGCACCACGGCGCCCCGGCCACCCAATTTCGTGAAGTTCCTGTGTCGCCGGTCACACAGGGGTTGAATGTCCAGACGTGCAGTCATTTGATGCGACGCCGCAGCTGCTCGCCGCGCTCCTCGACGGCATGGAGGCCGGACTCTGTGCCCTGGACCGCGACGGAGTGATCACGCACTGGAACTCCGAGGCCGCCCGCATCCTGGGCTGGACGGCGGAGGAGGCCGTCGGCCGGCGCGGATTCGCCGGCTGGGCCGCGCGCACCGCCGACGCCGACGAGGTGCGCGAACGGCTGCTGGGGGCCATGGCCGCGGACGGCCGCCAGGTTCACGAGTTCGCGCTGCTGACCAAGGACGGCCGCCGGGTGCTGGTGCGGACCCAGTCCGCCGCCGTGCACGGCTCCGACGGGCGCCCCGCGGGGGTCTACTGCGCGTTCTCCGAGGTGCACGCCCAGATCGACCTGGAGCGCTCGATAGCCCTCAGCGAGGCCCTCTTCGACGACGCGCCGTGCGGGGTCGTCCTCGTCGACGCCGACCTGCGTCCCGTCGTCGTCAACGCGTACGCCGCCCGGGCGCTGCGCACCAGCCGGGACGCGCCGCTCGGGCGGCCGCTGGGCGACTTCCTCGACCAGGGCGTCGAGGAGCTGGAGAGCGCCCTGCAGCACGTGCTCGCCGAGGGCGCGCCGCCCGCGCCCAGCGAGTTGTGGGTGGGTCTGCGGACGGACGAGGGCACCCGCTGCTGCTGGCGCAGCGGTTTCGTGCGGCTCGGCTCGCCGCTGGGGGAGGAGCCGGTGCCGCTCGGCGTCGGGTGGCTCTTCCACGACGTCACCGACACCAAGGTCGCCGAGCGGGAGGCGGCGCGGCTGCGCTTCCGCAGCAACCAGCTCCACCGGGCGGCGCTGGCCGTCGCCGAGTGCGAGGAGCCCCTGGAGGCGGCCACCTGCTACATGGACTTCTCCCTCGCCGGGTTCGCCGAGCACGCGCTGCTCGACGTGCTGGCGCCCGACGGCGCGCGCCTCGTCCGGGCCGCCGCCACGCCCTCCGGCGGGGCGGGGCCCTGCCTGCCGGTGTCGGGCGGCATCCCGGTGCGGTACGGGGAGGGGCACCCGGCCCTGCAGGCGGTCGCCCGCACCGGCTCCGTCCGGGCCGGCTTCGGGGCGGCGGCCGCCGAGCCCGCGTCCCGGGCCCAGGTCGACAGCTGGGCCGCCGCCCGGCGCTGGCCCGACGGCACCGTCCACGGACTGTGCGCCGTGCTCCGCAGCCGCGGCCGCACGCTCGGCGTCCTCACCTTCCTGCGCGGCGCGGGCCGGCGTCCCTTCGACCGGTCCGACGCGGCCTTCGCCGAGGACGTCGCGCTGCGGGTGGCGGCCTGCCTCGACCTGGCGCCGCGGGCCTGACCGAGGGCTCAGCGGCGGTAGAAGATCCGGTCCGCGTACTCCTCGAAGACCCTCGCGTTCCACTCGTGGCCGCCGTCGACGTTGCCCGAGCGCAGCATGGGCGGGGTGACGCCGCGCTCCGCCAGGTCCGCCGCGGCCGTCGCCACGACGGCCTGCATCAGCGCGCTCGTCACCACGGTGGAGGCCGGGCCGAAGGGCGCCGGGATACCCGGTACGGACAGCTCCGCGTCGCCCGGCGCGATCTTGCTGTCGACGACGACGTCGCAGTGGTCCTTCAGGAAGGTGCCGCTCGCGTGCCGGGAGTGCGTCTCCTTGGCGTACGCCACCGACGTGACGCCGATCACCGTCATCCCGAGCGCCTTGGCCTCCTGCGCCATCTCCACGGGGAGGGGGTTGCGGCCGGAGAGGGAGATGATCACCAGGAGGTCGCCCGCCCGCGCGGGGGAGCTGCGCAGCACGACCCGGGCCAGGCCGCCGACCTGTTCGAGCGCGCTGCCGAGCGTGGCGGGGACGACGTCCACGCCGACCGCGCCGGGCACGGCCAGCAGGTTCACCAGGGCGAGGCCGCCCGCGCGGTAGACGACGTCCTGGGCGGGGAGCGAGGAGTGCCCGGCGCCGTAGGCGAACACCCGCCCCCCGGCCGCCACGGTGTCCGCGAGCGCGGCCGCGGCCGCCTCGATCCCCGCGGACTCCTCGTCCCTCACGCGCCTGAGCAGTGCGATGGCGGCATCGAAATATGTGGCGGCCAGATCGGTCATGCCGAGAACCGTGCTGCCGCGGCGTCCGCCTGTCAACCACAGGGCCCCGGTTGTCGGTCGCATGCGTCAGAATTGAGTCCAGGGCCACGTACGAGCCATCGAGGGGCACGCATGTCCGGACTGATCGACACGACGGAGATGTATCTCCGCACCATCCTTGAGCTGGAGGAGGAGGGTGTGGTCCCCATGCGCGCCCGAATCGCCGAACGGCTCGACCAAAGCGGACCGACGGTCAGTCAGACCGTCGCGCGCATGGAGCGGGACGGGCTGGTGCACGTCGCGGGCGACCGGCATCTGGAGCTGACCTCCGAGGGCCGGCGGATCGCGACGCGCGTGATGCGCAAGCACCGGCTGGCCGAGTGCCTCCTGGTCGACGTCATCGGGCTGGAGTGGGAGCACGTGCACGCCGAGGCGTGCCGGTGGGAGCACGTGATGAGCGAGGCGGTCGAGCGCCGCGTCCTGGAACTGCTGCGGCACCCCACGGAGTCGCCCTACGGCAACCCGATCCCGGGCCTTGAGGAGCTGGGCGAGAAGGACGGCGCGGACCCGTTCCTGGACGAGGGCATGGTCAGCCTGATCGACCTGGAGACGGGCCAGGCGGGTGCGAGCGTGGTCGTGCGGCGGATCGGCGAGCCGATCCAGACGGACGCCCAGCTGATGTACACGCTGCGGCGGGCCGGTGTGCAGCCGGGCGCGGTGGTGTCGGTGACCCCGTCGGCGGGCGGTGTGCTGGTCGGCAGCGGCGGCGAGGCGGCGGAGCTGAGCACGGAGACCGCGTCGCACGTGTTCGTCGCCAAGCGGTAGGGCCGGCCGGAAGGTCGGCCGGTCTCAAGGATCTTCGCGGCGTCGCGTCGCGTCGTACTGCGTTGCGTTGCGTCGTACCGTGTCGCGTCGCGGATCGGCCTGGTCGCCGCTGGTCGCGGCGTGCCCAAGGGCGGTGCCGGTGCCGTCTCCGTTGTCCGAGGGACCCCGGCGCCTCCCCTTGCGCCGGAGTCCCTTCCTCCCCCGATCCCCCCGTCCCCTCCCCTGGGTCCCCGTGGAGCCCACCCGGATCCCCGAGCTGTCCGGGTGGCTCCCCGCTGCCCGTCTTCCCCGCCGGACCGCGTCCCGCTGAAGTCCTCCCCTCGGCGCGCTCCGGCAATCCTTGAGCGTTGTCACTCGAAAGAGCGGTGTTGCGCGCGTGAAGACGCGAATCGAACAGGATTTCGATAGCGTGGGGGTCTGAACGTCACGTACCAGGGGGTGCGGCACATGGCCAGGCGCGTCGAAGTCACCGGAGCGGGCGGCCTCCCGCTCACGGCGTGGGAGTACGCCGAAGGGCCCGCGGCGGTTCCCGAGGAGGCGCCGCGGCCCGCCGTCCTGCTGCTGCACGGCCTGATGGGACGGGCCTCCCAGTGGGCCGGCACCGCCCGCAGGCTCGCCGCCCGCCATCGCGTGGTGGCCCTGGACCAGCGCGGCCACGGACGCAGCGCCAAGCCCGAGGGGCCCTACACGCGGGACGCATATGTGGCCGACGCCGCCGCTGTCGTCGAACAGCTGGCGCTCGCCCCGGTCACCGTCGTGGGGCACTCCATGGGCGCCCTCACGGCCTGGCAGCTCGCCGCGCGCCGGCCGTCGCTGGTACGGGGCGTGGTCCTGTGCGACATGCGGGCGGTGGCCCTCGGGGAGGCCAGCCAGCGCCACTGGGAGGACTGGTTCGGGGCCTGGCCGCTGCCGTTCTCCGGCCCCGACGCGGTGCGCCGGTGGTTCGGCGAGGAGGATCCGTGGCTGGAGGGCTCCCGCCCGGCCCGCGGGGAGTTCTTCGCCGAGGTGATGGAGGAGCACGCCGACGGCTGGCGCCCGGTGTTCGAGCGGCGGCACATGCTGCGCTCCCGGGAGTCCTGGATCCACGACGCCCACTGGGACGAGCTGGCCCAGGTGTCCTGTCCCGCGCTCGTCGTGCGGGGCTGGGACGGCGAGCTGGGCCGCGCCGAGGCCCAGGAGATGGTGCGGGTGCTGCCCCGGGGCTCGTACGCGGAGATCCCCGACGCCGGCCACCTCGTCCCCTGGGACCAGCCCGAGGCCTGGTACGCGGCGGTCGAGACCTTCCTGGCGGACGTCGCGGGCCTGCCGGTGTGCCAGGCCTGAACCCCGCCGCGCCGGCAAGCCCGCCGGGCGTCAGGCGAAGACGACCGTGCGGCGGCCGTTGAGCAGGACGCGGTGCTCGCTGTGCCACTTCACGGCGCGGGCCAGGGCCTGGCACTCCACGTCGCGGCCGATGGCGACCAGTTGCTCCGGGTTGACCTCGTGACCCACCCGCTCGACCTCCTGCTCGATGATCGGGCCCTCGTCGAGGTCGGCGGTGACGTAGTGCGCCGTCGCGCCGATCAGCTTCACCCCGCGGGCGTGGGCCTGGTGGTAGGGCCGGGCGCCCTTGAAGCTGGGCAGGAAGGAGTGGTGGATGTTGATGATCCGGCCGGACAGCTCCTTGCAGAGGTGGTCCGACAGGACCTGCATGTAGCGGGCGAGAACGACCAGTTGGACGTTCTCCTTCTCCACCAGGGAGAGCAGTTCCGCCTCTGCCTCGGTCTTGTTCTCCTTCGTCACCGGGATGTGGTGGAAGGGGACGTCGTAGGAGCTCGCGAGCTCCGCGAAGTCGGTGTGGTTGGAGACCACGGCGGCGATCTCCACCGGCAGCGCGCCGATGCTGGTGCGGAACAGCAGGTCGTTCAGGCAGTGCCCGAACTTGCTGACCATGAGGATGATGCGCATCCGCTCGGCGGAGGGCGTGATCTGCCAGTCCATGCGGTAGGCGTCGGCGACGGCCGCGAAGCTGGCGCGCAGCTTGTCGGCGGTGACCGGGTGGCCCGCCGAGAAGTGCACCCGCATGAAGAACAGCCCCGTGTCGTGGTCGCCGAACTGCTGGCTGTCCTCGATGTTGCATCCGGTCATGAAGAGGTAGCTCGACACGGCGTGCACGATGCCCGCCTTGTCGGGGCACGACAGGGTGAGGATGTACTGCTGCGGCTGCGACTCGTCGGCGGCGTTCACGGGGCTAGGGTCGCACAAAGCGGCCGTGGCGTCCCAAGCCGTCCGCCAGCCGGGCGCCCCTGGTGTCGTCGCAGGTGGCGCCCCCGCCTGCGCCGCGGCGGGAGCGGCAGGGCGGACGGCTCAGGCCGTACGTGTGTAGATCTTGAGGATTTCCAGTGAGCGCGGCGGCGTGTCCGGGTCCTCGCCGTCCCCGGACGCCAGCCGCACGTGGGCCTCCCGGGCGGCCCGCACGGCCTCGGGCCACGCGTGATGCTCCAGGTAGGCCGAGACGGGGGCGTCCGCACCCACCTGGTGCAGTATCTTCAGCACCCGCAGCACGGCCACGTCGACCAGGGCCGCCTCCTGGGAGTCCCGGAAGACGGTGCCGACGTACTTCTCCGCGGACCAGTTGTCCAGCCAGGTGTCCTCCACCAGGCGGTAGACGGCGTCGGTCACGTCGCCGTAGCCCGGCTGCCCCGCGAGCCAGACCTCACGCTGGAACACCGGGTCGCTGATCATGTGCAGCGCGGAACGCACGTTCGCGCGCCAGCGCCACCAGGGCATGTCGTTGAGCGGCATGCCCCCCATCGTGGAGGAGCGGGTGCCGCGGCGGGAAGACTTCTCCGTACTCTGCACAGTGCACGATCGTACGTGCTTCCCACTCCACACATTCTGTTCACCCGATGGTGACCCTGCGTTCCCCGGCGTTCACCCCTGCGTTACGGGAAGCGCGGAATCTTCCCGTTCCATGACTGATTGCCGTACACGCAGAGCTGTTCCCTTCGTGTCCGCGATGGCCGGAGTCGTACTGCTGGCAGGGTGCGGCACGCTGCCCGGGGGGACCGACGGCACCACGGGCCCGATCGTGGTCATGACGTGGGCGCCGCAGAACACCAGCGCGACCAACATGCCGGGCATGCCGGGCATGGCCAAGACCTACGCCAAGTACGTCAACGCCCGCGGCGGAATCGGCGGCCGGGAGCTCAAGGTCATCACCTGCAACGACCACAACAACTCGCTCGGCGCCGGCGACTGCGCCCAGCGGGCCGCCGACGAGGGCGCGGTCGCCGTCGTCGGCTCCTACAGCCAGTACGGCGCCGCCTTCACCTCCACGCTCGAGGCCGAGGGCATCCCGTACCTCGGCGGCTACGGCATCACCCAGGACGAGTTCGAGAGCCCGCTCTCCTACCCCGTCAACGGAGGGCTGCCCGCGCTGATGGCCGGTGCCGGCCGTCAACTGGCGGGCAAGTGCGACAAGGTGAGCCTCGTACGCCCCGACACCGCCGCGGGCGACATCTTCGCGCGCTTCCTGGACGCCGGTCTGCGCGACGCGGGCCGCACCAGTGCCACCGACCTGCGCGCCGCCGAGGACGCCACCGACTACAACACCGTCTCCCGGCAGGCGATCGGCGCGAACAAGCCCGGCGACTGCGTGAGCGCCGCGCTCGGCGACAAGACCGCCACCTTCTTCGACGCCTTCCGCCGCACGACCACCACCGACCCGGTGACCGGCGGCGAGGAGGGTCCCAAGGCGCAGATCGCCTCCGTCCTCGGCAGCGTCCAGCAGTCCACCCTCGACAGCACCGGCGGCGGCAACAGCCCGTTGGAGGGCGCCTACATCACCGGCTGGTACCCGCCGGCCTCCGACTCCCGCTGGGCGCTGATGCGGAACACGATCAATAGGTACGCCTTCGGCGACAACGACATCGACCCGAACGACCCGGGCGTGCAGACGACGTGGATCGCCTACACCGCCCTCACCGCTGTCATCCAGAAGATGGGCAAGGACCAGGCGATCACGGCCCCGACGCTGAAGCAGGCGCTGGACGCGGCGCACGACGTCTCCACCGACGGCCTCACGCCCGCGCTCGGCTGGCGGGAGCAGGACGCCGCCGCCGTCATCGAACAGCCGCGCCTGGTCAACGGCTGGGTCACCTTCCAGAAGGTGGAGAACGGCCGACTCGTCGCCGCCCGCAAGGGCTTCGTGGACGTCAGGGAGACCCTGGAGGACGCCCCGGGCTGATGAGGGGCGCCCGGGCCCTCACGGGCGCGGGCAGTCCGCGGAGCGGGCGGAGGCACCGTAGGCCGTGGCCGTGGAACGCCCCGGTGCCTCCGGGGGAGTCCGCCTCAGAGCTGACTGCCCTGGTGCTGCGTCAGCCCGTACTTCTTGGCGATGGGGTTCCACAGCGCGGCCGCGCTCGACTTTGCCTGCGAGGCGGTGCCGCTCTGGGTGTTGCCGGCCGCGTACTGGTTGGTGTGGCGGGCCTGGCCGTGACGGCAGAGCTTCTTGCTGCCCTTGAGCTGGTCGGCCCAGGCCGCGTAGTGGTTGTCGGCCGCCGCGGAGGCCGTCCACGCCTTGTTGAGGGCGTCGGTGAGGGCCTGGTGGTTGGCGAGCTCGTCCACCGGCAGCGACTTCAGCCGGGTCATCAGGTCGTTGCGCTGCTGAGCTGCGGCCCGCAGGTCGGCGGCCGCCCCGTCCAGATTGCGGCAGCCCTTGATGCTCTCGACCGCGCTGATCACCGAGGAGCGGTTGCTGCCGCTCGTCTTGAGCAGCGCCTCCAGGCCCTTGGCCTGCTTCTCCGCAGCGTCCTGACCGCCTCCACCGGAGGAGGCCGGGGCGGAGGTACTCGTCGAGGGCGCCGGGGACTGGGCCGCGGCCGGGTCGTCGTCTCCGCCGCTCATCAGTGCACCCGCCAGGAGACCCGCGACGGCGCATCCTCCGACGACGATGCCGATCAGCGCGGCCGGAGTGAGCTTGCGGCGGTTCGGTACGGGCTCGTCGTAGCCGTAGGACGGCTGCGGCGCGTGGCCCGGCTGCCCGTAGGCGGGCTGTGCGTAGTCCGGTGCAGCGCTGTAGCCGGGCTGTGCGTAGTCCGGTGCAGCGCTGTAGCCGGGCCGTGCGTAGTCCGGGGCAGCGCCGTAGCCGGGCTGCTGCTGCGGGGGCGGGCCGTCCTGGCGGTACAGGTGCCCGAAGTCGTCGTGGGGCTGCTGCGCCGCGGGTGTCGCGTCGTGGCCCTGGTGGCCCTGGGGCGCGTGCGGGTAGCCGTAGCCGGGGGCCGGCTGCGGGGCCTGCGCGTCCTCGAAGCGCGGCAGGTGCTGGGTGGCGTCCGCATCGCCCGGGCGCATGCCGTACGCGGCCTCGGGCGTCGGGTACGGCGGGAGGACCTGAGTGGCGTCCGCCGTAGGGCAGGGCTGGAACTGGGGCGCCGGGGGCTGCTGCGGCTCGTGGGCCGGCATGGGCGGCCGGGCCTGCGGGTACGGCGGGAAGAGCTGTGTCGCGTCGGTGTCCGGGAGGGACTGCTGCGGGGGGTTGTACGCCTGGGGCTGTTCGCCCCACGGCTGCCCGGCCGCGGGGCCCGCACCCCATGCCGCGGTCGCTCCCGGGCCGGGTATGCCCCCGTCCGCGGGCAGCACCACGCCCTCGTGCACCTCCGGATACGCCTCGTCACCGCGTCCGCCGTGCATCACCGGTACCTCTGCCTTCTCCGTCGCTACGGAATCGTCGGCTCACGCTACCGGGTCTGCTCGGGACGCCACCACGCCGCGGTCGGTCCCACGGGGTCCGGGGTGCCCCCTGCCGTGGAACAGGGTGCCCCTGGCGCTGGGTTGATGTCGTTCCTGTAACGATTCGGCGGACGGGGGCCCGCGACGCCCCCGTCCCCCCGTGCCGTCACGCCGCCAGTTCCTCCTCCTCAAGCCGGGCGTCGAGCTCCCGGACCGCGCTCTCCGCCGCGTACGGCTGCAGACGCAGACGGAGGTCGTCGAGGTACTCCGCGCCGCGGGTCGTGCGCAGCGTTGCGAGCAGTTCGACGGCCTGGGCGCCGGTGTGGCAGGCCTGCTCGATCTCCCGCTGCTGGACCTGGGCCTGGGCGAGCAGCAGGAGGCCGATGGCGCGGCGGCGGGCCTTGTCCGGGGCGTGCCCGGCCAGTGCCTCCTCTGCGCGGCGGACCGCCTGCGGCGCCTGGTTGAGGTCGCGGTGGCAGTGGGCGAGCTCGTCGGCGAGGTAGGCCGGGCCGAAGTGCCGGATCCAGTCGGGGTCGTCGCCCGGTTCGGAGCGCTCCAGCGCCTCCACGGCCTGCCCGGCGGCGGCGCCGCAGGCCCGTGCGTCTCCCATCAGCGCGTGGCCGCGGGCCTCCGCCGCGTGGAACATGGCCTGCGCGGTGGCGGTGACCTGGCCGCGGGCGCCCTCCTGTGCGGCGCGGGCGAGTTGGGCGATCTCCCGCGGGGTGCCGAGCTGCGCGGCGAGGTGGCTCATCCCCGCGGCCAGGACGTAGCCCCCGTACGCGCGGTCGCCCGCCGCCTGGGCCAGCCGCAGCGCCTGGATGTAGTAGCGCTGCGCCAGGCCGGGTTGGCCGGTGTCGACGGCCATGTAGCCGGCGAGTTCGGTCAGCCGGGCGACGGCGGAGAAGAGCTGGCGCCCCGTCGCCTCCCGGTAGGAGCCGGCGAGCAGCCCGGAGACCACGCTGTTGAGGTAGTGCACCACCACCGGGCGCACATGACCGCTGCCGAAGCGGTGGTCGAGTTCGTTCAGCGCCCGGGTGGTGGCCCGTACCGCCTCGACGTCGGACATGCCGACGCGCTGCCCTCCGGCGCGCGCGACCTGCGTGTCGGCCCGGGTGATCAGCCAGTCCCGGCTGGGCTCGACCAGGGCCGAGGCCGCCACGCTGGAGCCGGTGAGGAAGTCCCGGCGGCCGACGTCGCTCCGCCACAACTCGCAGACCTGCTCGATCGCGCCGAGCACGGTGGGCGAGAAGTGCAGGCCGACACCGGTGGCCAGGTTCTTGCCGTTGGCCATGCCGATCTCGTCGATGGTGACGGTGCGGCCGAGCTTGCGGCCGATGGCCTCGGCGATGATCGCCGGGGCCCGGCCCCTCGGTTGCTGGCCGCGTAGCCAGCGGGCCACGGAGGTCTTGTCGTAACGCAGGTCGAGGCCGTGCTCCGCGCCGCACATGTTGACCCGGCGGGCCAATCCGGCGTTGGAGCAGCCTGCCTCCTGGATCAGTGCCTGCAGCCGTTCGTTCGGCTGGCGGGCGACGAGCGGTCGTGCGGCCATGGGCTCCCCCTCACAGCTGCCGCTTTCGGGACCTCAAGATCCCTTCCCGAAGATCCCTTCCCGGTACGCGCCACTCAAATGCCCCGCAAACGACATAATTTACGGAGGGATGCATGCTTACACACCCAAGGGTGACTACCCGGATGCCGGACCACCCCCACCGCGCGCCCCCGCTTGTGCTCCCGTGCGCCCGGCATGAGCCGCGAGGCCGGGACGTCACAGCCCGTAACCCGCGCAGGGCAGTGCAGTTGTGAAGGTCGTGGAAGACACCGTGGAACACACCATCGCAGCCCCGCGGCGGAACGCCGGCCAACTCCTCGACGCCGCCGTCGGGTACGCGGAGGAGCGGCACTGGGACGTGCTGCCCGGTGCCTGGCTCGTCGAGCACGCCTCCCCCTCCGGCGCTTCCGGCGTGCCCGGCATCCCCGGCGCTTCCGGCCGCGGTGGTCCGCGCTGCTCCTGCGGTGACACCGCCTGCCCGGCGCCCGGGGCGCACCCGTCCGGGCCGGGGTGGGTCGGCGAGGCCAGCGGGAGCGGTCCCGCGGTGCGCCGGATGTGGCAGCGGCAGCCGCACGCCTCGGTCCTCCTCCCCACCGGACGCACCTTCGACGCGATCGACGTCCCGGAGGACGCCGGCTGCCTCGCGCTGGCCCGTATGGAGCGCATGGAACTGCCGCTCGGCCCGGTGCTCGGGACCCCGTCCCGCCGGATGATCTTCTTCGTGCTGCCCGGGGCCGCCGCCAAGGTGCCGGACCTGCTGCGCAGGCTCGGCTGGGCGCCCTCCTCGCTCGACCTGGTGGTGCGCGGCGACGGCGACTGGGTCCCGGCTCCGCCCACCCGGCTCGGCACGGGCGGTGTCGTGCAGTGGGTGCGCCAGCCCACCGCGCTCAACCGGTGGCTGCCGGACACCGAGGAGCTGATCTCCCCCCTCGCGTATGCCTGCGGACGCTAGCCGGGCCACACCCCCCTCGGCATAGGCTGGGCGGATGCCGAACGCATCCGTCGCGCCCGCCGTGCGCGTCCATGGGCTGTGGAAACGCTTCGGGCAGCAGGTCGCCGTCGCCGGGATCGATCTGACACTGCCCGCCGGACACTTCGTGGGGCTCGTGGGGCCCAACGGGGCGGGCAAGACCACCACCCTGTCGATGGTGACCGGACTGCTGCGGCCCGACCACGGCCTCATCGAGGTCGGCGGCGCGGACGTCTGGCGCGACCCGGCCGCCGTGAAGTCCCGCATCGGTGTCCTGCCGGAGGGGCTGCGGCTCTTCGAACGGCTCACCGGCCGCGAGCTGCTGGCGTACACCGGCCGGCTGCGCGGCATCCCGGGCGCGGAGACCGACCGCCGCGCGGCCCAGTTGCTCGACGTCCTCGACCTCGCCGGGGCCGCCAACAAGCTCGTGGTGGACTACTCGACGGGCATGCGCAAGAAGATCGGCCTCGCCGCGGCGCTGCTGCACAATCCCGAAGTGCTCTTCCTGGACGAGCCCTTCGAGGGCGTCGACCCCGTTTCCGCCCAGGTGATCCGCGGGGTGCTGGAGCGCTACACCGGGTCCGGGGCGACCGTCGTCTTCTCGTCGCACGTCATGGAGCTCGTGGAGAGCCTGTGCGACTGGGTGGCGGTGATGGCCGCCGGCCGGATCGTGGCCCAGGGCCCGCTCGCCGCGGTGCGCGGGCAGGCGCCGACACTGCAGGACGCCTTCCTGACCCTGGTGGGCGCCCGCGACCGCGGGCCGGGGCAGGACCTGGACTGGCTCGGTGGGGCGAACGCGCCGGCGCGGGGCGCCGGGACCGGCGCGGCCGGAGCGGGCGGCACTGACGGCGGGGACGGCGGGGGCGGCCCTGCCGGGGCGAGCCGGTCGTGACGGGCACCTTCGTACGGCTCAAGTTGTCGGTCCTGCGCAACGGGCTGCGCCAGTCGACCGGACGCCGGGTCGGCTGGATCATCGGCAGCCTGGTGTCCCTGCTCTACGCGCTGGGCCTGGGCGTGGGGCTGGTCGCCCTGCGCGGCAACGACTACGCGCCCTCGGCGGCCATCGGCGTCGCGGTCCTGCTCGGGGTCGGCTGGGCCGTCATGCCGTTGTTCGTCTTCGGCGGCGACGACACCCTCGACCCGACCCGGCTGGCCATGCTGCCGCTGCGTCCGCGTCCGCTGGTCCGGGCGCTCCTGGTGTCCTCGCTGGTCGGCGTCGGGCCGCTGCTGACGTTCCTGGTGGTGGTCGGCGCGGCGGTGTCCGTGGTGGAGGGCGCCGCCTCGGCGGTGGCGGCGGTGATAGCGGTGCCGCTCACCGTGCTGCTGTGCGTGGCCCTGTCGCGTGCCGTCGCCGCGGCCAACACCCGGTTGCTGACCAGCCGCAAGGGACGCGACCTGGCGGTGCTCAGCGGCCTGCTGGTCGCGGTGGGCGCCCAGTTGGCCAGCCTGGGCGCCAACGCGCTCACCTCCGGGCGCGGCCTGGAGCGGATCGACGCCGTCACCTCGGTGCTGCGCTGGCTGCCGCCGGCGTCGGCGCTGGACGCGGTGCGGTCGGCGGGGGAGGGGGCGTACGGGCTCGCGGTCGCCGAACTCGCCTGGGCCGGAGCCGTGCTGGGGCTGGTGCTCGTGTGGTGGCACCGCAGTCTGGACCGGCTCATGACCCGTCCGGACGCCTCCACCGTGCAGGCGGGCCCGACGAGCGTCCGGGAGACGCGGTTCCGGCTGTTCCCCGAGGGGCGCACCGGCACCGTCATGGAGCGCCAGTTCCGCTACGCCTGGCGCGATCCGCGGACCAAGGCCGCCTGGGCCACCGCCCTGGCCGTGGGGCTGCTGCTGCCGCTCGTCTCGGCGGTCCAGGAGGGCAGCGTCTACACCGCCTGCTGGGCGGCGGGTCTGCTCGGGCTGCAGATGTACAACCAGTTCGGCATGGACGGCTCCGCCTTCTGGACGGTCGCCGCGACGATCTCCTCCCGTGCGGACGCGTACGCGGAACTGCGCGGACGGGCCCTGGCGATCGTGGTGGTGGGCGTGCCGTACGTGGCCGTCGTCACGATCGGCGCGGCCCTTCTGCTGGGGCGGGCGGACGCGGTGGCCGAGACGCTCGGGCTCTCCTTCGCGCTGCTGGGGGCACTGGTCGCCACCGGCGCCTGGGCGAGCGTGCGCTTCCCCTACTCCATGCCGCAGGAGAACCGTTTCGGGAGCGCGGCCGCGCCGGGCCAGACGAGCCTGGCCTGGCTCAGTCTCGTGGGGGGCGCGCTGACGGGTGCGGTGATCACGCTTCCGGTCCTCGGCCTGCTGATCTGGCTCCATGTCTCGGGACGGCACGGCGCGCTGTGGCTCCTGCTGCCCCTGGGCTGCCTGTACGGGGCGGCGTTCGCGGTGCTGGGGGTGCGCACGGCGGCGCCCCGCCTGCTGGGCCGCCTGCCGGAGGTGCTGGTGGCGGTGAGCAAGGGGTAGGCCGCCCGCTCCCCGCGGCTCGGGGCGGCCTACAGGCGTGACAACGATGCCGTGGCGTGCAGGACGTCCCGGATCGCCGCGCTGTCCCCGTCGCGTCCGGCGGCGATGCGGCCGGGGGAGATGTGGCCCGCGGCCAGCTGGCAGAAGTCGAGCTGGTCGACGGCGATCTCGGCGACCACCGCTTCGGGGGTGCCGATCGCGCCGGGCGAGTCCAGGGAGATGTACCAGTGGCCGCCGCCGGACCCCTCGACGTGGAGGTCGAGGGTGCGGCCGGGGGCTCCGGCCCGTACGAGTTTCGCGGTGGATTCCGCCAGCCCCGCCTGGCGGAGCGCGGCCAGGGCGGTGGGCAGCATCCGGGCCGCGAGGTCGATCATGCGGTTGAGGTGCGGCGCCGCCGGCGGCCCGTACTCGGGGTAGTCCAGGGCCTGTGCGATGTCCTCGGCGTGGATCCAGCACTCGAAGGCGCGGTCGATCAGCGCGTCGCGCATCGGCACGACGGCGTCGGCGAAGTCCACCGGCAGTCCGCCGGTCGCGGAGCCGGCGAAGGACAGCGTCCGCACGATGTCCCGGGTCTGGGTGCGCCACTTGTTGCGGACGAAGGCGTGCGTGTGGCGGCGGCAGCGCTCCCCGGCGAGCTCGGTGCGCTCCAGGCGGGTACGGGGAGCGCCCGGGCCGAGCGGGTCGTCGAGGCCGAGGGCGGTGGCCACGACGCCGTCCACCGAGCCGAGATGGGCGAGGACGCCGCAGAGCGTCAGCTCGCGCGTCCCGCCGGCCCAGACGAGCCTGACGGGCATGTCCCACTCGGGCTCGCCGAGGTCGGTGAGGAGCGCGTCGAGGCGCGCGGTCTCTGCGTCGTACGGAGCGGCCCACTCGGGGACGGGGATGCGGGCCGGGCGGCGCCCCAGGCACCCCTCCAGGACGCGGGCACGCAGCAGCGGGTCGAGGTCGAGGGACTCGTCCTGGTGCAGCAGGCCGACCGCGCGGCGCAGACGCACCGCCTCCTCGGCGCACGGCGCGCAGTCGGTGAGGTGGACATCGACGGCGCCGGCCTCGTCACGGGAGCAGGCCGACAGCGCCCACGCGCCCAGCAGGGAGCGCAGCACGCGGTGGTCGTACTGCGGGGGTTCGGGCCGCACGGGTTCCTTCTCGGATTCGCGCTCCGGCTCGCGCGCCGCCTCCGCCGCCCGCGCCGCGCCGTGCGCGGGCGCGTCCGGCGAGGACGGGGACACGGGTCCGACCTCCGGCAGCGGGCCGTCCTCGGCGGCGCCGCGGGGCATCGGCACCCGGGGCAGGTTGGTCCCGGACGGGGGAGTCTCGCCGTTCTCGGCCGGTCCGTTCACAGGGACCTTCCCTGGGGCGAGGAGTCCTGCACGGCGGTGGACAGCAGTTGGAGTCCGAGCCGGAGGCGGCGGCGCGCCTCGTCCTCGGTGACCCCGAGGTCCGCGGCGGCCTCGCGGTAGTCCATGCGGCGGCGGTAGGCGAGGTCGAGGGCCTGGCGCAGGGGTTCGGGCATGGAGGTCACGATGTAGTCGGCGCGGGCGGCCGTCGAGGCCTCGCGGACCCGGGCCTCGACCTGCTCGGGGCTGCCCGCGCCGCGGTTCTCCGACTGGCGCAGCCGGTGGACGGACTGGCGCTGGGTGAGGCCGGCGATCCAGGAGCGCAGCGAACCCTGCTTGGGGTCGTAGGCGTCCGGGTTCTCCCAGATGTAGCCGAAGACCTCACGGGTGATCTGGGCGGCGGTCTCCTCGTCGTCCATGACGCGGTGGGCGAGGCTGTGCACGAGGGAGGCGTAGCGGTCGTACAGCTCTCCGAGCGCGGCCTCCTCGCCGCGCGCGAGCCGCTGCTGCATCTTGCGGTCCCAGCGGGGTGGTGCGGATGCCGCCATCGCGTCTCCCCCTTTGTCGCCGTCGCCCTACTACGGTCGCACTGCCTCGGATCGAATGTATCCGCCGATTGCTGCCACGTACGACGCCTTGAGGCAAGCTTCTGCCATAACTGATCGATTCTGGTAATGCGTTACCCGGGTGTGACCGGAAGATTGCGGGGAAGCGACCCGCGCGGGGCATAGGGTCTGTACGACCGCTGCCGGGAGAAGGGCCAGACAGTGGCATTGCAGGTGGTGCAGGACGAGCGGGACGGCTGGGTGGTCCTGACCGTTTCGGGAGAAATGGATCTCGTGACCGCGCCGCTGGTACGCCAGCACGTACACGACGCGGTGGCCGACGGGCGGCACAGCGTGGTCCTGGACCTGGCCGGGGTCCACTTCTGCGACTCCAGCGGCGTGGGTGTGCTGATCGCGGCCCGGCGGCTGATGCGGTCCTGTGCCGGCCGGCTGCGGCTGATCCTCCCGCGGAACAGTCCCTCCGACGGGGTCGCGCACGTCAACCGGGTGCTGGCCGCGCTCGGCGTACGCCGGCTCTTCGAGGTGTTCCCCGACCTGGAGGCCGCCACCGACGACGCGGCCCGGCCGATGTCGGCCTAGTTCCTCCGGCGCCGCCCGGGGCGAGTGGGCCCGCCCGATCCCGTGTGAGCACTCTCACATCCGATGTCCGCTTCGCCCATGTGGCGTCCCTGGAGGCCGGATTGCGGGCCTACCGGTGAAATGTGCGGAGGATGTGCCTTTCGCCGTTCCTCCGCCCGGGTTACCTTCGTGCGCAGAACACGCGTTCAAAGTTCTGTCCGGCGGGTGGGGGCGTTCGTTCGGAGGTCTCCACTGCCCATGCTCGATCTCGCGGAGGCATGGGGCCACTTCTCGTGGTCCCTTGGCCGTGTGCACTGGTACGGAGTGGCCGTCGGTTCCCTCCTCGCCGTCAAGCTGCTGCTCTCCATCCGCCGGCGCCGCCGTCCGGAGCTCACGTTCGACAAGCCCGTGACCCGGCTCCGCATCCACGGTGTGATCACGGTCTACAACGAGGCCCCGGCGATGCTGCGCGGCTGCCTGGAGTCGGTCCTCGCGCAGACTCTGCCGCCGCACTCCCTCACCGTGGTCGACGACTGCTCCGAGGACCACTCGGCGCGCGCCCTGGTCGAGGAGATGCGCCCGCGGTTCCGGCGGGCCGGGGTCCGCCTCGACTTCCTCCGGTTCCCCGACAACCGCGGCAAGCGCCACGGCCTCGCGGCGGGCTTCGGGCAGGAGCCGCTCGCGGACGTCTACCTGTGCATCGACTCCGACACGCTGCTCGACCGGCACGCCGTCGCGGAGCTCGCCCGGCCCTTCGCCAAACGCCGGGTCCAGTGCGTCACCGGGCTGGTGCTCGCCCACAACCGCGGCACGAACCTCCTGACGCGCCTGATCGACATGCGCTACGTCAACGCCTTCCTCGGCGAGCGGGTGGCCTACTCCCGCCTCGGCTCGGTGCTCTGCGCGTGCGGGTCGCTCGCCATGTACCGCGGCTGGGTCGTCCGCAAGCACCTCGACGACTTCCTCGACCAGCGGTTCCTCGGCCGCCCCGCGACCTTCGGGGACGACCGGCGCCTGACGTACTACTGCCTCACCGAGGGGCTCTCCCTGATCCAGCCGTCGGCCGTCGGCTACACCGACGTCCCCGAACGCCTCGGCCACTACGTGCGCCAGCAGGTCCGCTGGGGCAAGTCGTTCATCCGCGAGGGCTTCCTGCTGCTCGCCAAGTTCCGGCTGCACCGCATGTACTGGTGGCTGAACCTCGTCGAACTCGTCACCTGGGCCGCCTTCACCGCGGCGCTGCTCGCGGCGCTCGTCGCGGTCCTGATGCACCCGCGGGGCTGGACGCTGCTGGCCGGCTACCTGGCCTACATGTGCGTCATGGCCTGGGTGCGCTCCGTCCACTACCTGCGCGGCGCCGCACAGGTGAGGATCGCCGACCGGGTGCTGACCTTCCTCGCCGCCCCGCTGTACGCGCTGCTCAACATCGGCCTGCTGCTGCCGCTGCGGCTGTGGTCCCTGGCGACGCTGCGGCGCACCAACTGGGGCACCCGCGCCCGGATCGAGGTCGGCGGCGCCCACGACGACATCGCCTTCCAGCCCGGCCGGCAGCCCCACCTCCCGGGCCGGCGCGGGGAGAGCACGGTCGCGGAGCAGCAGGACCGGCGGGACCGGTGGAGCCCGTGGGACGCGTCCGCGCACGCCGGAAGCACGCCACCGGCCCTCGGCGCCGTCGGCCCCGTGCCCGACACCGCACCGTAGGCGGCGCGACCCTCCCGCTGCGGTCCGACCGCGTCCTGGAGACCGCGGGGAATGCCCTCGGCATCGCCCCTCCACCGTGCTAGGAGCTTTCGTGGGTTCTGCCCGCCCCTCTGTCCGCCCTTCCGTCCGGCCCGACCGCCCCGTCCCCTCCGGGCGCGGCAAACGGCGCCGACCCGTCCGGAGGGCGGCCGGGTACCTGCTGGTGGCGGCCGCCGTCGGCGTGGGCGTCACGGCGCTGTACCCGCAGTGGCGAGAGGCGCACCAGCCGCCCCCCGAACTCACCGTCCGCTACAAGGCGGGGACCTCGGAGTCCGCAGCCACGGCCCGGCCGTGGCTGGAGGTCGTCAACACCTCCGACCACCGGCTGCGCCTGGCCGACGTGGCCGTCCGGTACTACTTCACGCAGGACGGCGGCTCCCCGTACGCGTTCAACTGCGTACAGGCATCGGTCGGCTGCTCGGACGTGGACGGGCGGACCGTCGCCATGGACCGTCCGACGCCGACCGCCGACCACTACCTCGAGATCACCTTCACGAAGGCCGCGGGCACCCTTGAGCCCGGCGCCAAGAGCGGCGCCGTCGGAGTCCAGCTGTACCGTCCCGGCGGGAGGGTGGACCAGCGCGACGACCGGTCGTTCGGCCCGGCCCACGACACCTTCCAGGCGTCGGCGCTGGTGACCGGCTACCTGGACGGCAGGCACGTCTGGGGCGAGGAGCCCGGCGGTGACGCCGGCGCGTCGCCTCGCGGTCCCGCCGCAGGGGCGGCACGGCCCGCCGCGCCCCCCGGGATCGTCTTCGACGACTTCCGGTACAGCGGACCCCGGGACCCGGCGCTGCGCGCCCACGGATGGCTGGTCCGCACCAGCGCGGGCGGCCCCGGCATCCACGACACGTGGTCGGCGGGAGGCGTCGGCTTCCCCGCGGACGAGGACGCCCTGGGCGGCCAGGTCCTGCGGCTGCGCGCCGCCACCGACGGGACGCGGCGCGGCACCGCGCAGGCCGAGGTGCACACCACCGGCACGAAGTTCCTGACGGGGACGTTCGCCGCCCGGATCCACTTCACGGACGAACCCACGAGCGGCCGCAACGGCGACCACGTCAACGAGACCTTCTACATGATCTCGCCGCACCACCACGCCGAGTACAGCGAACTCGACAACGAGTACCAGCCGAACGGCGGCTGGGGCGCCCCCGGCCCGAGGCTCGACACGACGACCTGGCGCAGCGCCAGGGAGGGGGACCGGGTGACCCGGGCCACGACGTACAGCCTCCGGGGGTGGCACACACTCGTCACCACCGCCGCGCACGGCGTGGTGACCTACAGCCTCGACGGGCACGAGCTGTTCCGGACCGGGGGCAAGTACTACCCGACCCAGAACATGTCCGTGAACTTCAACGCGTGGTTCGTGGACCTGCCGTTCGAGGGGAAGCGCACCTGGGACATGAAGGTCGACTGGTTCTACCACGACGCCCGGAAGGCCCAGTCCCTGGCGGAGGTGGAGAAGGCGGTCGACGGCCTCGCCGCGGACGGCACGGGCTACGTGAACACGGTTCGCGAGCCCTGAGCCGGTACGGCGACGAGGCCGGCCCGCGTCAGGAGTCGGCCGGGGCCGGGCCCAGCGTGGTGGTGCCGATCGCCGCGCGGTGGCCCAGGCCGGTCCGGTAGGCGTCCAGCGCGGCCTCGACCCGGCCGGAACGGCGCAGCAGGTCGCCCAGCAGCCGGCAGATGTCGGCCAGGTCCCCGGCGGCTCCCGCGCGTTCCAGCAGCGCCAGGGCGGAGACGTAGTGTTCCTCAGCGGCCTCCGGGTCGCCGCGCTCCTCCGCCAGCAGCCCGAGCAGCCGGTGCGCGCCGCCGGCGTGGACGGCGCCTCGCCAGGGGCCCAGCTCGTCCAGCAGCCGGGTCAGCAGCTCCTCGGCCTCGGCGGGCTTGCCGCGCCGCCGCAGCACGTCCGCCAGTTCCACCTCGACCTGCACCGTGAACAGCACGGACCGGCCGGCGGACAGCATGTCGCGGGCGGTGCGCAGCTCGCGTTCGGCCTGTTCCAGGTCGCCGTCCTGGGAGTGCACGTAGCCGCGCATCCAGTGGCAGTGGGCCAGGTCCGTGTGCAACTCCAGCCGCTGGAAGAGCTCCTGCGCCTTCGCCAGCGAGGCCTCGGCCTCGACGGTGCGTCCCGCGACGATCAGGGTGCGGGCGATGCTGCGGTGCATCTGTGCCACGAGGGCCGGATCTCCCGCCCCGGGAGCGAGGTTGAGCGCCTGCTCGGCGGCGTGTGCGGCCCGGGCGTAGGCGCCCAGGTCGGTGTACGGCCCGATGGAGGCGATGTACAGCATCAGCAGGGCGTCGGGGTCGGGCGGTCCGCCGTTCGGCGCGGTGCGCCTCTCCAGCCGGGTGATGCCCTCCTCCAGCAGGTGGGAGGCGTAGCGCACCTCGCCCGCCAGCAGGTGGGAGACGGCCCGGCCGCGCAGTGCCGCGGCGCGCCGGGCGTCGGGGGCCGAGGGGTCGGCGGCCAGCAGCCGCTCGGCGGTCTCGAAGTGGACGCGCGCCTGGTTGAGTTCGCCCGCGTCCAGCGCCGCGTCGCCCAGCCGGAGCAGATCGAGGGGATCCTGCGGGCCGTTCTGCGGGCCGCTTTCCGGACCTGTGCCGGGACCTTCCTCCAGGCCGTCCCGCGCCCGGTCCTGGCCGTCCTGTGTGCCCACCGTGACCCTTCCCCTTTGGAACTCTTGCGGAGGAGGTTACGCGGCTTTGCGCCGGACGTGCCTCACGCTTTCGTAAAGCGCTCCCTGAGCTGGTACTTGAGGACCTTGCGCAGGGTCTCGTTCCCGCCGGGGAGTCCGGGAGCCGCCGCCGAGGTCCTCGACCCCGCCGGGGTTGGTCGACTGCCTGCAGGCCTTCGGCGGCACGGGTCTCATCCGGGAGGCGGAGGTCCATCTCCACATCAAGCGGTCGTGGATCCTGCGGAGCCGGGGCCGTTCCGTGGCGGAGTGTGAGGAGAGCCTCGCGGAGAGCCTTCTCGTTGAGACTTTTCGCGGTATTTGGGCAGTTATGACTTCTTCGTCACGGATAAGGGGTCACCGAGTGCCGATATCGGGTTGTGTCCGAGGTGTGACTCGTCACGCCGTGGAGTCGGAGCCCGCCTCGGGTACGCTCCATCGGGTGCGTGTGGTGGCGAAACGCGACGGATGTGGCAGTGGCGGGGCTTCGGTGCCCGGTGGGCTGCCGATGCCGGGCTGTTCGATTTCGCCCCGTAATGAGCCCCGCACAGTATGCAGTACTCGTCCCCCCTTGCGCTGGAATATGCCCGAAGCGCTTGTTGCGGTGACCGTGGGTCAATCATGCTGGGTCGCGAAGAGGTCACGTACGGTGACCCTGCCGAGGCGCGAGGCGATGTGTCCGCCGGTTCGGATGGTGTGAGCGGTGCAGGTGCTCCAGGATCAGCTTGAGGTCGGTCCCGACCCCGCGGAAGTGGGCCGGGCCCGCAGGTGGGCCCGCTCGCGTCTGGCGGGGTCCGGGATAGGGGCCGACGAGCCGGTCGCCGAGACGCTGATCCTGCTCATCTCCGAACTGGTCACCAACGCCGTCGTGCACACCGGCTGTCCCGCCGTGCTGCGGATGCTCTTCCGTTCCTCCGGAGCCGCGCAGAGCGGCGAGCAGGAGACCGTGCGCGTCGAGGTGGCCGACACCAGCGACGCCCCGCCGCGCCCGCGCCACGCGGACAGCGACGAGACCGGCGGCCGGGGACTGGAGCTCGTGGACGGCCTCGCGGACCGCTGGGGCTGGCAGCGCGAGGGCGCGGGCAAGCAGATCTGGTGCGAGATCGACCGCTGTGAGCGCCCGGCGATCGTTCCCGCGCAGTCCGTTGGCGGGCTGATCCGCCGTCCCGCCTTCTGACCGTACGGACCGCGAAGACCGTCCTCAGAGCACCGCCACCGGGGCGGCCGGGCTGCCGGCCCCGCCCACGAAGGGCTGCGGGGTGGCGTCCAGCAGGAACTCGTACCGCCCCTCCTCGGCGCAGGGCTGCCGCTACGGCTCGTCACGACCGCAGCGCGACACCGCGCTCTACGCTGACCTGTACCGGCAGGGACGGTGCCTGCCGGACGAACTCGTCACCCACACCTACCCGGTGGAGGACTTCGCCGAGGCGGCGGAGGACGCCCGGGGCGGCCGTGTGGCGAGGGGCGTGCCGACCTTCTGAGGGGCCTCAATACACCGCCGTCGCCCGGAAGGTGCGCCGGTAGGCGCTGGGCGAGACGCCGATGACGGCCTGCAGGTGCTGCCGCATGGAGGCCGCGGTGCCGAACCCGGCCTGCCGGGCGACCTGGTCGACGGACAGGTCGCTGGACTCCAGCAGGTGCCGGGCACGCTCGACGCGCTGCTGCGCCAGCCACTGACCGGGACTGGTGCCCACCTCCTCCCGGAAACGGCGGGTGAAGGTGCGCACGCTCATCGCCTCGCACTCGGCCAACTCGCGCAGTGTCAGCGGCTGGTCGAGCCGGTCCAGCGCCCAGGAGCGCGCCGCGGCCGTGGCGGCCTGCTGGGGCTGGGGGACGGGCCGCTGGATGTACTGGGCCTGACCGCCCTCCCGGTGCGGCGGTACGACCGTACGGCGTGCGCTGGCGTTGGCCACGGCGACGCCGTGGTCACGGCGTACGAGGTGCAGGCACAGGTCGACGCCGGAGCCGACGCCCGCGGAGGTGAGGATGCTGCCGTTGTCGACGTACAGGACGTCCGGTTCGACCCGCACCTGCGGGAAGAGCCTCTGGAAGTGGTCCGTGCTCGACCAGTGCGTGGTGGCACGCAGGCCGTCCAGGTAGCCGGCGGCCGCGAGGAAGTAGGAGCCGGTGCAGATGGACACCAGCCGGGTCCCCGGGCGGATGCGGGCGAAGGCCGCCGCCATCTCCTCGGGCAGGCGCCCCTCCGTGTGCGCGACGGAACGCTCGTGGGCCGCCGGGACGATGACGGTGTCGGCCGTCTCCAGCACCTCGGGGCCGTGTACGACGTGGATCTCGAAGTCGGCCTCGGCACGCACCGGCCCGGGACCGTGCGGGGAGCACGTGAGCACCTCGTACAGATCGGCCCTGTCGGAGTCCCTCGCCCCGCCGAAGATGCGGTGCGGGATGCCGACTTCGAAGGGGATCACCCCGTGCTGGACCAGGACCGCGACCCGGTGGCGCACCCGTGTGGCGGGATCGGTGTTCCGCGAAGACGTCTCCATGGATGCGGGCATGGCCCGATCCTTGCACAACCTGGCCATCCGGCCACTCGTTCCGTGAAAAACGATGCCGGATGCTGATCTGGTGACGCAGACTCCCGAGCTTCCCGCGCAGACCCTGTCCGACGGGGTCCCCGACGATTCCCGGCCGCTCCGTACGACCCGTGTCCACCGCGCGTGGTCGGTGGCGGCCGCCGCCTTCGTCACGCTCATCGGCGCCGCAGGCTTCGCCTCCCTGCCCGGCCTGCTCATCGAGCCGCTGAACGGCGAGTTCGGCTGGTCGCGGGGCATGATCGGCCTGGCGGTCTCGGTCAACCTCGCGCTCTACGGCGTGACGGCGCCGTTCGCCGCCGCGCTGATGGACCGCTTCGGCATCCGCCGGGTCGTGGCGGCCGCGCTCCTCACCATCGCGACCGGCGCCGGCCTGACCGTCTTCATGACCGCGAGCTGGCAGCTCGTGGTGCTGTGGGGCGTGCTCGTCGGCCTGGGCAGCGGCTCCATGGCCCTGGCCTTCGCGACCACCGTCACCAACCGCTGGTTCGAGCACCGGCGCGGCCTGGTCACGGGCATCCTGACCGCGGCCGGCGCGGCGGGGCAGCTGATCTTCCTGCCCCTGCTCTCCGTCATCATCGAGCACGCGGGCTGGCGCGCCGCGACGCTCACCGTCACGGGCGCGGCCGTCGTCGTGGCACCGCTGGTCTACCTGCTGCTTCGGGACCACCCGGCCGACGTGGGCGTGGCCCCTTACGGCGCGAAGGAGTTCGTGCCGAAGCCGCCGCCGGTGACGGGGGCGGCGACGCGCGCGGTCAAGGCGTTGGGCAACGCCGCCCGCGGCGGCCCGTTCTGGCTCCTGGCGGGGACCTTCGCGATCTGCGGTGCCTCGACGAACGGCCTGGTCAAGACGCACTTCGTGCCGGCGGCGCACGACCATGGGATGCCGGTGACGGCCGCCGCCTCGCTGCTCGCCGTGATCGGCGTCTTCGACATCGCGGGCACCGTTGCCTCCGGCTGGTTCACCGACCGCTTCAGCCCGCGGCGGCTGCTCGCCACCTACTACGGGCTGCGCGGACTGTCGCTGATGTTCCTGCCGGTGCTCCTGGGCGACTCCGTGCACCCGCCCATGGTGCTGTTCATCGTCTTCTACGGCCTGGACTGGGTCGCCACCGTGCCGCCCACCATCGCCCTGTGCCGTGAGTACTACGGCGCCGACAGCGCCATCGTCTTCGGCTGGGTGCTCGCCTCCCACCAGGTGGGCGCCGCCCTGGTGGCGTTCCTCGGCGGCGTGGCGCGCGACACCTTCGGCTCCTACAACGTGGTCTGGTACTCCTCCGGGGCGCTGTGCGCGCTGGCGGCGCTCATGTCGCTGGCCATCCGGCGGCGCGCGACCCCGGCCTCCGGGGTGCTCCCGCTCGCGGCATAGCCGGCCGCCCCGGCGCCGCCAGGTCCCGCGCCGCACCGGCGGCGGCGCGGGAACCGCGTGCGGCACCGGGGCGTCCGTCCCGTGTGTGAGGGAAGCGACCAAGGGCCTCACCGGCCTTCTCCTGGCGGTCCTGGGCTCCGCGTCCGCGCTGCTGGCCTGGGCACCGCTCGCCAGGGTCAACGTCGAGGGCGGCTTCGAGGGACAGCGCCGGGACTTGAGCGTCCTCTACGTCGACCTTCCGCTCGTGGCCGTGGGCGGCGCCTTGGTGCCGCTCGCCTTCTGGCTGCTCACGCTGCGCGGGTCGCGCCGCCCCGGGCTCGCGGCCCTGGTGGCGGTGGTCGTGGCCGCCCTCGGGATCTGGGCGCTGACCTGTTGGTGGGCGCCGCACCAGGCGCCGGAGTCCGCGGGCTGAGGCGCGCACGGCGGCCGCGGTCAGGACGTGAGCCGTCCGAAGCCGCCGCGGTGGAAGAGCAGGGGCTCCGGGCCCTCCGCGGCGCAACCGAGGCCGCGTACCAGGCCGATGACGACGAGGTGGTCGCCGCCGGTGTGCACGGCGTGGATCGCGCAGTCGATCCAGGCGGGCACACCGCGCAGCACGACTGGCAGGCGAACCCTGCGGGCCCGCCCTCCGGGTGCCGCGATCACCGTCACGCCGCTCGCGAAGTTCCCCAGCACCTCGCGGAACTCCGCCGGGTCCACCAGGCGCGCTCGTCCGGCCGAACGGCCCGCAGTTCCGGCGGTGGCAGCGGGTCCACCCGCCCGGCCGTCGTCACCGCCCCGACGGACCGTAGGTAGCGGACGACGGCGACCGCCATGCCTGCCTGTCCCATCACGCCTCCCATTGCCACTGATGGTTCGTCAGAAATGAAGCCCGCGCGAAGGGCGGACGGGGGCCGGGCGTAACGTGGCGTCCATGGGTGGGGGTACAGGGTGGGGCTCCCCGGTGCGGCCCGCGGTCGATCCGTGGGGCGACGCCGGACGTGCGGCGGCGGTGTCGACGTACTGCGCGGTGGCGGTGATCGCGGCAACGGTCCACACGGTCGTCCTTCCGTCCCTGAAGTCCTCGGACCGCGCGTTCGAAGAGCCGTTCGTCCTCTGTCTGCTGCCGTTTGCTCTGATCCCACTCTGGGCCTTCGCGGTGGCCGCCTCCCTTCTGCACGCCCTGCCGGCGACGGTCCTCGGGCTGAAACTCGCGGCGCGCACCGGGCGTCCCCGCTGGCTCTGCCTGCTGGCGGCGGAGGCGGCGACGGCCGCCGTCCTCGCGGTGCCGGTGGTGTGGCTCGGCGGCCCGTATCTGCCCGTGTGGCTGTGGGTCGCGGGTGCCGGCGCGGCGCCGGTGCTGGTGACCTCGTTCTACGCTGGGCGCCGGGACCCGGAGGGCAGGACCGGGTGGGCGCGCCAGCGGCAGGTCGCGTTCCAGATCTCCCTCGTGGCGGTCGCGTTGATCGGCGTCGTCTTCGCGGGCGGCCTGCTGGCGTACGGCACCGGCCTGCTGGAGGAGTACCGGCCGCCGCCTGGGGCGTCCGTGGAGTGAGCCCCCGGGGCCTTACCCGGACGAGGCCGCGGCGGACGAAGACCTCGATGAACTTGGCCGTGTCGGCGGCCAGGGCGACGCCGGCGCGGCCGGGATCGACCGGGTGGAGCCGGGCGCCGACCCGCTCGGCCCAGGTGGCGAGCTGCCGGGTGATGCCGGTGGGGGGCGGCCCTCGGGGAGCGTCGGAGGCGCCGACGACCGCCAGGGAGCCGGGCCGGAAGAAGCGGTCGGCTGCCCGGCCGGCCGAGGGGAAGAGGGCCGGCCGGTCCGCCGGACCGGGCTGGTGCGGGAGCCTCGCGGGGGTGCGCAGAGGGGGTGCGGAGCCGCTGTGCGGGGTGCCGAGGGCGCTCGTCGGCGCCCCCTCGGTACCTGCCGCGCCGCGTGGGCTACCGCCGTGCCACCGCTTTGGCGATCCGGCGCGCGTCGATGGCCATTTCACGGATCATGCCGCTGATCGGATTGGTGAAGCCGGTGAAGTAGAGACCCGGAGCGCTCTTCGGGCTGCGGCGGCCGTGTGTCACGGGCCGTCCCCGCTCGTCCAGGACGCCGAGATGACCGACGAGCGGTTCCAGGCCGCGCTGGTAGCCGGTGGCCGCGACCACCGCGTCCGGGGTGATCCGCGTGCCGTCGGCCAGCAGCACCTCATGCCCGTCGAAGCCCTCGACGGCGGCCACGGGTTCGACCTTCCCCGACCGGACGGCGTCGATGATGCCGACGTCCTGGACGGGGATGGATCCCGCCCGCACCCGCGAGTAGAGCCCGTTGTCCGGGCGGGGCAGCCCGTGCGCGGACAGGTCCGGCACGGAGATGCGCTCCACGTAAGGGGCGATCCCGTCGACCAGCTTCGTCGGGAGGCGGCGGACCATGATCCCGGTGCGCTGTGCGGGCCACCCGGCGGTGGAGCGGCGCATGATGTGCGGGGGTGTCCGCACCGCCAGCCGGACGCGGGCCGCGCCGGACTCCGCGAGGTCGACGGCGATCTCCGCGCCGGTGTTGCCCACGCCGACGACCAGGACGTCCCGGCCCTCGTAGGGCCGGCCGTTGCGGTAGCGCGAGGCGTGCAGCAGCTCGCCGTCGAAGGTGTCGCGCCCGGGCCAGTCCGGCAGATGCGGCGTGTGGTTGTAGCCGGTGGCCACGACGACGCTCCGCGCGGTCAGCCGGCGGCCGCCGGTGGCGGGCAGCACCCAGCCCGCGGCCGGGTCCTCGGCGGGCTCGATCCGCCCCACCTCTATGCCGGTGGCGACGTCCAGCTCGTGGAACTCGGCGTACTGCTCCAGGTAGCGCACGACGTCGTCGCGGCCCACCCAGCGGCCGTACGCCCGGGGGATCCCGAGGCCCGGGAGCGCGGACAGCCGTCTGGTCGTGTGCAGCCGCAGCCTGTCGTAGTGGCCGCGCCAGGAGGCGCCCACCGCGTCCGACCGTTCGACGACCAGGGTGCGCACACCCCGGTGCCGCAGCGACGCGGCGACGGCGAGTCCGCCGGGGCCGGCACCGACGACGATGGCGTCCGGCGCGGCCGTGTTCGGTATGGGGGTGGCGGCGGATGCGGAGGTACCGGCGGATGCCGAGGTGTCGGTCATGGCTGCTCCCGTGCCTGCAGGGTGAGGGTCACTACCGGAAGGTAGCGCGCTTTCGCCCCGGCACCTTGCGAAGGAGCGACCGCAGCCGGTCATTTGACGTACCGTCAGATGTGTTGCCGAGAGGAGGCAGCGATGCAGACGATCTGGCTGACCGGCGCCGAATGGCTCGCCGAGCTGCGCATCGGCCTGGGACCGTGGTGGCTGGAGAGACCTGGTCCGTGGTGCACGCCAACGACCTCAGGCCCTTCGCCGGACGGGTCCCCTATCTCGCAGCCGTCGTCGACCTCCCCGAGGGGCCGCGCATGATGACGGAGGTCGTCGGCTGCGCCCACGACGCGCTGCACGTCGGCATGGACCTGCGCGTCCGCTTCCGCCCCGCGGCCGACGGCACCGGGATCGCGATCCCCGTCTTCCGCCCGGTCCGACGGCCTCCGTTTCCTGCATGAGCTTGAATGAGGTGGTGCTGAGGCCCGTGGAGTTGGAAGCGTACGGACTGCTGCTCAGACCGTGGGAGGAGACCCCCGGCGACCTGGACGCGGCATTGCGCGGCCTCGGCGACCCGGACTTCCGGCGCTGGAACACCGCGCACGCCCCCGAACCGGACGAGGAAGGGGCGCGGGGCTTCCTGCGGCGCCGCCGGGACGGCTGGGCGGCCGGCGACCTCGCGTCGTTCGCCGTCACCGAGGCCGGGGTCGTACTCGGCCAGACCGGGATAGGGATGATCGACCACGCCATGCGCGGCGCACGCGTCAGCTACTGGATGCTCCCGGAGGCCCGTGGACGCGGCGTCGCCACCCGTGCGCTGGAGGCGGTGACCCGGTGGGCCTTCCGCGATCTGGGGCTGCACCGGCTGGAACTCGGCCACGTCGTCGGCAACGAGCCCTCCTGCGGCGTCGCACGGCGCTGCGGTTACGTCCTCGAAGGCGTCCTGCGTGAGGCGGTGGTCGACCTGTCGGGCACCCTGCGGGACGTCCATCTGCACAGCCGCCTTGCGACCGATCCGCGTTCCTGACCCGCCTACGGCAGCGGCTCGGCGCGGAGATTTGCCGTGCCTTGGGGAATCTTGTGCCGATCGGGACATCTGCTTTCCCGGTCGCGGTGGGCGGTTTGACCAGGGTGCGATCCACCCCTCGCGCGCCGCGGACCCGTACGCCGGTGCATCCGCGCGCCGCTCAGCCGCCGCACACGGGCCGAACGGAGTGCCGTACGCGCGCGCCTGGAGGGGCCTCAGCAGTTCCGAAGGCGCACCCGGCGTGGTGTGCCACGTGTCGTGAATGGGGTGGGGATGTCCGGTCACCGGATGTCGAAGAAGCGTCGTTACATCGCGTGGGCGGTGGCGGCGGCCGCGGTGCTCGTGGGGGCGGCGTCGCCGCGGAGGCCTCGATGGCGACCACCGTGTCGCGCCCGGCGCCGGGCTGCTGCTGGTGGCCGCTCATACGGATGGCTACGCCCGCAGCGGCATCCGGCTCTTCCTCGTACCCGGCGACGCGAAGGGCCTGGTCCGCAGGCGGCTGACCGCTCTGGACGAGACCCGCCCGCGGGCCCGCGTCGAACTGCGCGACGTCCCCGCCGAGCCCCTGGGCGGACAGGAGGCCGGCGATCCGCGCACCGCGCTCGCCCGTACGGGTGTCCTGGCCGCCGCCGCACTGGCCGCCGAGGCCGTCGGAGCCGCCTCCCGGGCGCTCGCGGGCACCCTGGAGTACGTCGGGGTCAGGGAGCAGTTCGGGCGGCCCGTGGGGTCCTTCCAGGCCGTCAAGCACCGCCTAGCCGACCTGTACGTCCGGTCCAGGCCGCCCGCTCGGCCGCCCGCTCGGCCGCCTGCTACGCCGCCTGGGCCGTCGGGAGCCCCCCGGAGCAGGCGCCGGACGCCGAGGTCGCGGCACCGCTCGCCCTCGCGCAGGGCCTCGAGGCGCTGCGCGCCGCGTGGGGGCAGGCCGTCGAGCCGCACGGCGGCATCGGCTGCATAGGGGAGCACCACGCGCACCGGTACGTGAAGCGGGCCGCCTCCGACGCGTCGCTCTTCGGCCCCGTGCACGCGCTGCGGGCCCACGCGGCCGAGCGCGCGGGCCTCTTCGCCACGGCTGCCACCACCACGACCGCGACCGCGACCCGCGGAAGGGCGGTGGCATGAACCCGTTGTGGACCGTCGTGCAGAAGGTGCCGTCGACCCGGGCGTTCGCCAGGGCCGGACCGCATGTCGTCCCGGCGGTGGACCGGTTCGTGCACCGGGCGACCCGCGGCAGGTGCTGCTCAGCGCCCGGATGCCGCCCGGGCTGGCGCTCACCGCCACCGGCGCGCGCAGCGGCCTGCCCCGGCGCACCCCGCTGGCCTGCATGCCCGAGGAAGGCGGGACGTTCGTACTGGCCGGCAGCGACTTCGGCCGCACGGACCATCCGGCGTGGACGGCGAACCTGCTGAGGCACCCCGACGCGGAGGTCGGCCGGCGCGGCCGGGACATGCCCGTACGCGCGGAGTTGCCGACGGGCGAGGAGCGCGAGGAGGTGTGGGCGGCGCTGTGGAGTTCGGGCCGCCGTACGCGGCCTACGCGCGGCGCGTGGAGCGGCGGATCAGGCTGTTCCGGCTCGTCCCCAGGGAGAAGGGCGGCGGTGCGCCGGTGGAGCCGCAGCGCGAGGCCTTGGGAAAAGACAACGCGGGCGCCTGGACCGGCAACCTCCCCCGAGGACCGGTGGGCGCCCGCGTCGTCACAGGCAGGACTTGACGTGAACGTAGGTCAACAATGCCGCCGTAGGCGGGCGTCAGCGCCGCGGCGTCACCGCGTCGGCTTCTTGCCCGTCACACCGAGGTGCACCAGCAGCGAGAGGTTCGGCTTCAGCTCGGCCTGCTTGACGCCCCAGCTCTGGAAGCCCTTCTGGTGCGCCGCGACGGCGGCGAGCATGGCCACCAGGGATCCGGCCACGGCTGCCGGGGTGACATCCTTGTCGACCCGGCCCTTGCCCTGGAGCTCCTTGATCGAGTCGGAAAGGGAATTGGTGAGGGGGTTGAGGATCTTCATACGGATCTTGTAGAACCGCTTGTCCCCTTCGGCGGCGCCCAAGTCGACGACGCGCAGGATGGCGTCGTGCTTGCGCCAGAAGGAGAGGAAGCCCTCGACCAGTTCCTCCGCCGCCGTGGCGCCGGACTTGCCGGCCCAGGAGCGGCCGGCGACGAGGTCCGTCAGCGCGGCCCCCTCCTTGGCCATCTCCTCGGCGAGCTCGAGGACGGCGCCCTCGACGTCGGGGAAGTACTGGTAGAACGTTGCGGGGGAGGTACCCGCCATCCGGGCGACGTCGATCACCTTGACGTCCCGGTACGGCGACGTGCTGAGCATTTCACCGAGGCAGTCGAGCAGCTTCTGCCGCGTCGCCTGTCCCCGGCGGCCTGCCACACGGCCGTCGACGGTGCGAACTTGTCCTGTCATGCCGTCAGTTTACGGGCTGGTGATCAGCGCGCGATTCGATGCCTGCAAATGGGGAAGGCCATGTGTTCGATTTCTCCTCGGGCGCAGCGGGGGATCCGCCGATAACGTGTCAAGCCAGACACTCCGTCGATCCATGCGAATCCCCACGTGAATCGGGATCGCCGGTCGCATCATCGGACGAATCGAGGACGAGATGGCCGCTTATCCCGACGGCACTCCCTGCTGGGCCGACGCCATGCTCAACGACCTGGAGGCCGGGAAGCGCTTCTACGGCGGACTGCTCGGCTGGACCTTCGGGGCGGGGGAGGAGCGGTACGGCCAGTACACCCAGGCGTACGGTCCGGACGGGAAGAACGTCGCGGCACTCGCCCCCAAGCCGGACGGCCGGATGCCGACGGTCTGGAACCTCTACCTCGCCTCCTCCGACATCCGGGCCACCGCGGACAGGATCCGGGACTCGGGCGGTCAACTCATCATGCAACCCATGGCTGTTGGCGCCTTCGGCTCGATGCTCATGGCGGCCGACCCGGGCGGCGCGGTGTTCGGGGTGTGGCAGCCCGGCACGCACGGCGGCTTCGAGGCGACCGGTGTACCGGGCTCCTACATCTGGACCGAGATCTACACGCGCGAGACCGAGCGGACCGATCCCTTCTACGCGGAGGTCTTCGGCTTCGGCAGCAAGCGGATCGAGGACGAGGCCATCGACTTCCGGATCTTCGTCCCCGAGGGCCAGGAGGTCACGCCGGGCAACGCCGTGCTCGGCCGCTACCGGATGGGGGAGGGATTCCCCGAGGAACTGCCGGCGCACTTCATCGTCTACTTCGCCGTCTCCGACGCCGACCGCGCCGCGGAGACCGTCGGGCGGCTCGGGGGCCGGGTCACCATGGGTCCGATGGATTCGCCTTTCGGCCGTTTTCTCCTGGCGAGCGACGACCAGGGTGCCCATTTCGCCCTGATCGACCCCGGAACCACGGTGGGTGAGAAGCCGTCCTGAACGCGGGCGGATCCGCAACCGAATCAAAGGTAATCGCGTGTCGACACCGCCCCGGGTTCGCAACTGATACTCATCCCAGGAAGAATCAGGGGCGTACCCCGGGATGGGGGGAACCCACGGGGAGGTGGCAGGGCAGTGGTGCAGCAGCTGACGCAGCACGATCCGAGACGGATCGGCCCTTTCGAGGTGCTGGGCAGGCTGGGTGCCGGCGGTATGGGCCTGGTCTATCTCGCGCGATCGGCGTCCGGCCGGCGCGTGGCGATCAAGACCGTACGGGCGGAGCTCGCCGAGGACCAGCTGTTCCGTGTGCGCTTCGCCCGTGAGGTCGAGGCGGCCCGCGCGGTCAGTGGCTTCTACACGGCGGCGGTCGTCGACGCCGATCCCAGGGCCGCCGTGCCCTGGCTGGCGACGGCCTTCGTGCCGGCGCCCTCGCTCGAGGAGATCGTCAACGAGTCCGGTCCGCTGCCGGTGCAGGCCGTGCGGTGGCTGGCGGCGGGCGTCGCGGAGGCGCTGCAGTCGATCCACGGGGCGGGGCTCGTCCACCGGGACATGAAGCCCTCCAACGTGCTCGTCGTGGAGGACGGCCCGCGGGTGATCGACTTCGGCATCGCGAGCGGGGTGTCCAACACGCGGCTGACGATGACGAACGTCGCGGTCGGCACGCCGGCGTACATGTCGCCCGAGCAGGCCAAGGACTCGCGCAGCGTCACGGGATCCAGCGACGTCTTCTCTCTGGGCTCGACGCTGGTCTTCGCCGCGACGGGGCACGCGCCCTTCCACGGGGCGAACCCCGTGGAGACGGTCTTCATGCTGCTCCGGGAGGGCCCGGACCTGTCGGGTCTGCCCGACGAACTGCGGCCGCTCATCGACGCGTGCATGCGGATGGAGGCGGACCGCCGGCCGAGCCCGGCCGACCTGCAGGCGCAGTTGGCGCCGCATCTGTTCTCCTCCGCGGGTGACGACACCGGTACGGCCTCCGCGTGGCTGCCGCCCGCGGCGGTGGGCCTGATAGAGGAGCGGCGCAGTGGCGGTCGCCCCGGCGCGGGGCCGGGCGCCGCCGGCGGTGGCGTGGGCGCCGGAGCGCCCGGCGGCGGTGCCGTGGTGCCCCCGATGCCGGCGCAGCCGCCCGCGCCTCCCGTGGCGCCCCCCGTGGCGCCCGCACGACCCTCTGCGGTCGCCGCCGAAGGCCCGGGCGGACCGGTGCAGCTCGCCGGCTCGGCGCCGATAGGGCCCGGGATGCGGCTCGCCGAGCGCAAGAACCAGGCCGCGGCCACCGCCGCCGGAGGTGGCCTCGGCTGGGCGGGCCGCGGCGGCGCGGCCGGGGCTCCGCCGGCGGCGGTGCCCGGTCAGGGCAGCCCCCAGGGCGCCCCGCAGGCGCCCGCGGTCCCGCCGGGCGAATGGCGGCCGTGGCGGTTCCGCATGTCGAACGACGTGTGGGGCACCCCGGTCGTGTCCTCGGGCCGTCTCTACGTGACCTCCTTCGAGGTGCACGCGCTGGACGTGGCCACCGGGCGGCGGCAGTTCAAGACCCGTGACGTGGCGTGGACGATGGCGGTCTCGGGCGGCCGGATCCACGGTTCCGACGGGCCGAGCCTGTACGCGCTGGACGCGGCGGACGGCTCCGAGCACTGGCGCACCGGTGTGGACGGCTGGATCTACTCGCTCCGCGCGGACGCCGGGACCGTGGTCACCGGTACCCGCGGCGGCGGCGTGCAGGTCTGGGACGCCGCGGCCGGACGGCTGCGCTGGGAACGCGGCGGGGCGCAGACGGAGTTCGAGACGCCCGAGTCCGGCCCGAGCGTGGTGGACGGCGTCGTGTACTTCCACGGCGGCGGCCGGCTGCACGCCCTGGACGCGACGAGCGGCGCGGAGCACTGGTCGTACCCGACCGGGGAGGGCGGCGCCATGCCGACCCGTCCGGTCGTCGCCGACGGCGCGGTGTACGTGACCGTCGGGAACCGCGTGCTCGCCCTGGACGCCCGCAGCGGCAGCGAGCGGTGGCGTTTCGACGCCCCCGCGGTGATGTTCGCGCCGCCCGCCTTCGTGCCCGGACCGGGTGTCAGCGGCGGCGGGGTCTACGTCGCGGACTACCTGGGCACCGTGTACGCCCTGGACCCGGCGGACGGGCGCGACCGCTGGCGGGTCGCGACGGAGCAGCGGCAGAGCGTGGAGCCGGTGCTCGTCGCGGGCGGTTCGGTGATGCTGGGCGCGGGCGGCGCGCTGTACACGCTCGACGCGGTCTCCGGCACTCCGAAGTGGCGCTTCGCCGCCCAGGGCGAGATCGTCGGCTCCCCGGTGGTGGCCGACGGGCGGGTGCACTTCGGCTCGAAGGACCACTGCCTCTACACGGTCGACGCGAGCGGCGGCCAGTTGCGCTGGAAGCTGGAGACCGGCGGGGAGATCACCGGTTCCCCGGTGGTCTCGGACGGCGTGGTCTACGCGAGCAGCAAGGACCGCTGCGTCTACGCCCTCAACGCGGTGAAGGGCACCGAGGCGGCCACCCGGCGCACCTGAGGGACCCCGGCCGACGGCCGTCGTGCCACAACACGGAAGGGGCAGACGACGGCCGCCGCCGGCCAACTTACGCGGTGGGCGGCCGAGGCGCCACGTGAGGGGAAGTCAGGGGTGACCCGCGCCGGCCGTCGTGAGGCCGGCACCCGCGGGGCGGCGGCGTCACCACCGGCCCCCGCGGCGGCAGTTCCCCGTTCGCGTACGGCTCCGCGGCACCCGCGGGGGGAGGCCGGTCAGCGCACGCGGTGCTCCCGGGTGCGGTCCGCGAACAGCCGGGTCTGGCGCTGCGGGGGGAGGTTGCCGAGGGCGTTGAGGTGCGGCGCGTGGGCGAAGGCCTGGGCCCGCGCGGCCTCGTGGGCCGACCGGACGGCTCGGATCGTGCCCTGTACGGCCTCTGTTGGTGGGCGGCGAGGAGCGCCGCCGCGCGCAGGGCCGCGCCGGGCAGCAGCGGCCCGGGCACGACCTCCGAGACCAGCCCGGTCTCGTGGGCGCGCCGGGCGCCGATCCGCTCCGCGGTGCCCATCAGGGCCATGCGCATCACCTCGCCGTACGGCATGTGCTGCGTCATGGCGATGGCTGATCCGGTGCATGACGAAGACCGACTGCGGCGCCCCCTCCGCGCCGCAGTCGGTCCATGGATCCCTTGTGCCGTCCCCCCGCTCCTTGAGGCGCTCCCCCCTTGGTGCGCCCTCAGGCCGTGCTGCTTCCCCCGTGGTGGTGCTGTCCCCCGTCGTGCTGTCCCCCGTGCCCCCTCGGGCCGGCCGTCCGCCGAGCAGGCACCGGTCAGGGCGAGTGCCAGTTGTCAGGTTTGACCGTGGTGTCGTCGCCCTTGACCTTGGGCTCCTCGATCTCCTCGGTCTCGACGACTTCCGGCTCTTCCTCGACGGTGGAGCCGGACTCGGGTGCCGTCTCGCTCACGCTGCCTCCCCTTGTGGTGGAACTGGGCCGATACGAAGCCCGCCTGGCAACGACCCCCGTGCGCTACCAGGCGGGCAGCTCTTGCAGTGATGGAATCGTGGCAGGCCTCGATAATCAACCGATAAACGGAACTGTTGATGTCCTGTATCAGCGGTGTTGCGTGGTGCGGAACCGCTGGACGGCGATCGCCGGGGCGGCCGGACCGTGGAGCAGGAGCCGGACCTCGGCGGCGTCGGGGGAGCCCAGCGCGGCGAAGGACGCCAGGGCGTCCCGCCAGCAGGCGCGGGCACGGTCCACCTGGCCCACCTCGGCGAGCGCGCGCCCGAGGACGGTGAGCACCTTTGCGTGATAGAGCTCGCCCCCCAGATCGCGCAGCGCGTTCAGCGACTGCTCGGCCAGCGCGGCCGATTGACGGTGGGCACCGGAGGACAGGTGCACCTCCGCCATACGGAAGAGGCACATGGCCTCCCAGAACTGCTGTCGCGCCGCTCTGAAGACGGGGAGCGCCTCGGAGAGCGACGCCAGGGCCTCCTCGCGGCGACCCGCCGCCGTCAGCGCGATGGCGAACGCGTACAGGCCGTTGCCGAGACGGAACCCGGCCCGCAGCTCGCGGTAGATCGACAGGGCCCGCTCCGCCGAGGCCACGGCGGCAGAGACGTCCCCGAGCTCGATCTGGGCGCGTGACAGGTTGCTCAGCGCGGCGGCGCCGCCATGGCGGTTGCCGTCGGCCACGAAGGCCTCCAGGGCCTGGGAATGATGGTCGGCGCAGTCCGGGAAGCGCCGCGACGCGAGGGCGACCATCCCGCGCAGATTGGGGGCGTAACTGCTGGTCAGGGGGTCGTCGACGGCACGCCCGAGCGCGAGGCTGCGTTCGGCCTCCCGGTCGGCCTCCTCCAGTCGTCCGGCCAGGACGTACTGCTGGCCCAGCAGCACGCGGGCCCGGCCCTCCACGAGCGGCTCGCCGCAGGCGTCGGCCGTCGCGACGAGGGAGCGCGTCGCGTGCTCGTATTGGCGCGCGTAGATCCCGGACTCCATCAGGTCCTGGCTCACGAGCAGCAGGTCGACGGCCCGCCGCATCGGGCCCTCGCAACCGCCGGCGGCAGCCTGCCGGACGGCGGCGAGGAGACTGGGCGCCTCGGTGAACAGCCAGTCCAGGCCCTCCTCGCGGGAGCCGAAGGGCATTCCGGCGCGGCCCACGGGGGCCAGGTGCGCGAGCAGGCGGTCGCCGGGGTTCTCCAGCTCGTAGGCGCACATCGCCGACGCGAGGTAGAAGTCCAGCAGCCGGGACACCGCCGCGCAGCGGGCGTCGTCCCCTTCGTGGCGCTCGGCGCAGTCGCGGGCGTACAGGCGGACCAGGTCGTGGTAGCGGTAGCGGGCGGGTGCGGCGGACTCGATGAGGCTGATGTCGACCAGCGTCTCGAGCAGTTCCTCGGCGTCGTGGAAGTCCAGGTCGAGGACGGCCGCCGCCGCCTCCAACGAGATGTCCGGGCCGTCGGCGAGGGCCAGCAGGCGGAAGGCACGGGCCTGATGCGCGGTGAGCTGGCCGTAGCCGAGTTCGAAGGTGGCCTTGACGGCGAGGTCGCCGGCCTTGAGTTCGTCCAGGCGGCGCCGTTCGTCGCTGAGTTTGCGGGCGAGGAAGGAGACCGTCCAGGTGCGGCGGGTGGCCAGACGGGAAGCGGCGATGCGGATGGCGAGCGGCAGGAAGCCGCAGGCGGCGACGACGTCGAGGGCGGCCTGGCGTTCGGCGGCGACGCGCTCCTCCCCGACGATGCGGGTGAAGAGCAGCAGCGCCTCTTCCGGGCTCATGACGTCGAGATCGACCAGGTGCGCACCGGCCAGGTCCACCATGCGGGCGCGGCTGGTGATCAGCGCGGCGCAGCCGGGGGTGCCCGGCAGGAGGTGGCGGACCTGGGCGGCGTCGTGGGCGTTGTCCAGCAGGGTCAGGATCCGGCGGCCCGCGAGGGTGGAGCGGTAGAGCGCGGCGCGGTCGGCGAGGGACTCGGGTATCGCGGAGTCGGTGACACCGAGGGAGCGCAGGAAGGAGGCGAGCACCGTCTCGGGTTCGGCGGGCCGCGCGGCGGTGCCCTGGAGATCGACGTAGAGCTGGCCGTCGGGGAAGGTGCCCGCGACGGCGTGGGCGACGTGGACGGCGAGGGTCGTCTTGCCGACTCCGCCGATGCCGGCGACGGCGGAGACCGACATGACGCCGCCCTCCGCCGAGGACGCGGCCAGGCGCTCGCCGAGCTCGCGGACGAAGGCGACGCGGCCCGTGAAGTCGGCCACGGTGGCGGGCAGCTGGGCCGGACGCACCGGCTCCGCGACGGCCTCGGCCTGCGGGACCAGCGGCGGCAGCAGCGACGGGTCGGCCTCCAGCACGCGCTGGTGCAGCTCGGCGAGCTCCGCGCCCGGGTCGACGCCCAGCTCGTCGTCGAGGAGACGGCGGGTGTCGGCGTAGACGCCCAGCGCCTCGGCCTGCCGCCCGCTGCGGTACAGGGCGAGCATCAGCAGGGCGCGCGGGCGTTCGCGCAGCGGGTGCTCCGCCGACAGCACGGTGAGCTCGGAGACCGCCTCCGCGTGGCAGCCGGCCTGCAGGTCCAGGTCGAGGCAGGTCTCGGTGAGCTGCAGCCGCCATTCCAGCAGGCGGGTGCGCTGGGTCTCCGCGTACGGGCCGGGGAGCCCCGCCAGCGGCTCCCCGTCGAAGAGGGCGAGGGCGCCGCGCAACTCCTCGCGGGCGGTGGCCAGGTCGCCCGCGGCGCGGGCCTTCTCGGCCGCGGCCTGGTGCCGTTCGGCGAGGAAGAGGTCGAAGCCGTCGCCGGCGTGCAGCGCGTAGCCGCCGTCGACGGTGACCAGCGCTTCGGCGCCGAGGGCCTTGCGGAGGCGGAAGGCGTAACTGCGCAGCGCCGCGAGCGCGGTGGGCGGCGGGTCCTCGCCCCAGACCGCGTCCAGCAGTTCCTGCGCGGTGGCCGTGCGGCCGCCACGCAGCAGCAGGGCGCCCAGCAGCGCCTTCTGCTGTGGCGACCCGGCGGAGATCGGCTCCGCGCCGCGCCAGGCCCGCACCGGGCCGAGGACCGCGAAGCGCAGTGCCCCGCCCTGGTCCTTACCGCTTGCCATGCCTGCCCCCTGGTGCCGCCGAACTGCGCGACGAGCGCGTATATCGATCGTTCATCACGAGCCGGAACAGTTTTCACGGACGGCGGGACCGACCCGATCGGTTCCGCTGCCTGTGCCAGTTTGCCGCCTCAACCTGTACGCGGTCACCTATGGGTGGCTTTCGGGAGGGGCGTAGCAGGAAGTAGCGGGGAATGTTCGGGCAGGTTTCATGTGAAGTGCGGTCATATGCCGTCGGTCTGACGGGTGTCCCGTCGGAGGAGGTGGAGGGCCGCCCATGTGTGCGCGTTGTGTGCCGCAGGCCGTGAGCGGACCGAGCCGCAGCGGGAGCGGGCCGGGGCCGTCGGTGTACCGGCTGCCCGGTCCCGCGTTGCGCCGCCGGGCCGTTCGGCATCCCGAGGGGCGCCCGTACGAGCCGTACGACTGCGACTTCGCCGGGCTGGACCGCCGCGCCCGCGCGGTCGCGGCGCGGCTGGGGCGGCTGCTGCCGCCGGGCAGCCGGGTGCTGCTCGCCTATCAGCCCGGCGTGGACCTCGCCGGGGCGTTCTACGGCTGCCTGTACGCCGGTATGGCGGCGGTGCCGCTCGTCGGCGGCGGCCCGGACGGGGCGGGGACGGTCGCCGAGGCCGTCGAGCGCTGCCGTCCCGCGGCGGTGCTCACCGGCGCCGACGCGTGGACCGCGCTCGCGGTGGACCGCTCGCGCACGGAGGTCGTCGAGGCCGACGGGTCCCGGGTCGGCGGGGAGCCGGTGGACCGGCTGGCGCGGGAGTGGCGTCCGGTCGGTGTCCTGCGCACGGCACCCGGCTACGAGCGCTACGTCGCCGACGGGCTCGGCGGGGGCCGCATGGAGCCCGCGCTGCGGCACGGGGACCTCGCGGACGCGGTGGGTGAGCTGGCGGTCGCGGCGGGCCGGGGCACGACGGAGGACAGCCTGGGGTGGATCGCCTCCGTGCACGGGTTGGAGGACGCGGTGTGGCGCATGCTTTTGCTTGCGCCGGGTGGGGGTGTGGCGTGACCGGGGTCGCTTGTTGCGGCCGGTTGTTGTGTGTGGGTTGCTTGCGCCTGCGGCGGGCATCCCCCGCCCTCCCGCCCTCCCCCAGCCTTCGGCCGGGGGGACCCCCATCCGGGATGGTCGGTCCGGGTCTCGCGCGGTTCGTGGTGGGCCGGGGGCGGGGCCTCCAGGACGTGCGGCCCCGTAGGCCACGCCCCTGGCGAGGTCGTGCTGCAACTGCCGTCCGCGGGAACGGCGAAGGTGCTGCGCACCCTCGACGACTTCGCGCGGTACCTCTGAGCGTTCCTCCGGCGGGTCAGTCGACCGGGTAGCGCTCCAGCCAGGCCGCGGAGGTGCCACCGGGCCCGTGCAGCGCCGGTCCCTGCGTCGTCTCCATGGCGAAGTCGTCGGCGAGCTGCAGGATGGTGCCCCGTCCCTCCAGCTCCGCGATCCACGCCGGGGGCAGGGCGGTCTCGCCGTGCTGCACGCCGAGCAGGTTGCCGCAGATCGAGCCGGTGGAGTCGCTGTTCCCGGAGTGGTTGACCGCGAGCAGCAGCCCGTGCCGCACGTCCTCGGCGACCAGGGCGCAGTAGACGCCGACGGCGAGCGCCGCCTCGGCCGTCCGGCCCGCGCCCAGGGACTCCACCCGTTCCGCGCCGGGCAGCCCCTGGCGTACGGCGCCGAGCGCGGCCTGCAGGGCCGCGGAGGTCTCCTCGTGCCCGGGCCGCGCCGCGATCAGGGCCAGCGCGTGCTGCACGGCGCCGTCCAGTGCCTCGCCCCGGGCCAGCCCGTGGACGATGACGGCGAACGCCCCGGCGGCCAGGACGGCGGTGGGGTGACCGTGCGTCTGCGCGGCGCACTCGGCGGCGAGCTGGAACACCAGGTGCGGCTCCCAGCCGACCAGCAGCCCGAACGGCGCGGACCGCACGACCGTGCCGCAGTCCCTGGACTGCGGGTTCTTGGGACTGCCGAGAGTGCCCATGCGCTCGTCGCCGAGCCCTGTCAGGCAGGCCCTGCCGGGGGCGCGGCGCGCGTACAGCCACTCCTCGCGGGCCAGCCAGCCGGTGTCCATGCGGCGCTCGTCGGGCCCCCAGTCGTTCTGGGTGGCCGCCCAGCGCAGGTAGGCGCGGTGCACATCGGTGGGCGGGTGCCAGGCCCCGGCGTCGCGGCGCACCTGGGCGCGTATCAGGCCCTCGGCGGTGAACAGCGTCAGCTGGGTGTCGTCGGTGATGGCACCCCGCCGCCCGTACGCCGGGACGTAGTCGGTGACCCCGCCCTCGCCGTGCGCCTGCCGAACGGCGTCCGGCGAGTCGGACTCGACGCCGGCGCCGAGGGCGTCGCCGATCGCGCCGCCGAGCAGGCAACCGCGCACCCGGCTGCGGAAGTCCTGCTGCTCGGCACGCCCCCATACGGCCCCGCTCATCACCAGCGCCTCTCTGCTCGACCCGACCAAGCACTGTAATCGACCCGGATCGGTCGGCTTCCGGTCGCGAACGGAGTGTGGCCGGTCGGGCACGGAGCAAGGCAAGGCCTCCGCTGCCGGGGCAGCGGAGGCCTTCAGGGGTTCGGGGCTCAGGCGCCTGCCAGGCGCGTCACCGCCAGGCGGGCCGGGGCGCCCGGCCGCCGCGGGTCAGCGCCCAGCGGGCCGCACCCGCGAGCAGGGAGGTGACGATCAGCCCGATGAACAGGTTCACCACGCAGGCGGCCAGCACCTCGTTGGAGCGGTGCAGGGCCAGCGGGACCACCACCGCGAAGAAGGTCAGCGCGGTCATGATCCAGCCGAAGAACAGCATGGCGCGCGGCGTCGCGGAGAGCAGGACGCGCAGCAGCAGCGTCGCGGCGAGCGCGATGAACCCCGCCCCGAGGACGTAGGCGGTCGCGGCGGCGTCGCGCCACACCCCGTAGCCCTGGGGGGCGAAGAGCGGCAGCAGCAGGAATCGCTGCGCGACCAGGATGCCGGACTTGGCCAGCAGGCCGGCGAGCACCGCGGCCACGGCTCCGATGCCCCACAACCGCCAGCCGTTGACGCGGCGGCGGTCGTGATCGGCGTAGCTGCTTGACACGTGTCGTTCCTTTCCGGTCAGCCGACGCAGAGCACCAGGAGGCACAACTGCATCGGTGACTTCGTTGCCGACGGCGTGGGGGCCGTCGTCGTGGGGGGTGTGGCCGGGACGTCCGCGGGAGGTTGGGGCGCGGACGAGGGCGCGGAGGTGTGCGGCGCGGTGTCCGCGGGAGCGGGGGCGGCCGTGACCGCGGATACCCGGGAACCGGTGTCGCCCTGCGGGGCGGTGCGGGCCGGCGCGGTGGTGCTCGCGGCGGACGGTGCGGTGTGGGGTGTGTCGCCGCGGGGCGCCGCGGTGGTGGGGTGCGTGCGCTGACCCGGGCGGTGCGTGGGGTCACCGGGCTGCGCGGGGATCGAGGAGAGCGGCAGGGTGCGGGCGGTGGCCGGCGTCAGCGGCTCGGCGGCGGCGGCCGTGCCGGCCTGGCCGCGCGAGCCGCCGTGCGGCAGCGCCGCGACGGTGAGGCCGCCGCCGACGAGTGCCACGGCCGTGGCGGCCGCGGCGCGCCGCCGGTTCTTCTTCCAGCGTTCGAGCTGCCGTCGCCGCGCCGCGCGGCCCTGCAGTGAAGGGTCGGCGTCGTCCTGCGCGGAGCCGTCGGGGTCATCGGCGTCGTCCGCTTCGCGGAGCCTCTCCCGTTCGGCGGCCGAGTCCGGGCCCTGCCACATCGGCGGGGCGATGTCGGGTGCGTAGGCGCCGCACCCCGGACACACGAGAGCCCCGTTGAGATGCCGACGGCAGGAGGAGCAGTAGTCCATCTCCGAGTCTTTCTGTGCTGACAGCGCCGCCGGGGGACGTCGGCGGCAGGTCCGCGCGCACGTTCTCCGTGCACGGCGGGACGGCCAGCAACGCTAACGACACCTCCCGAAGGAGCTGCGCAGCCTGTGTGACGCTTTTGGAGAGTTGCGCGGACTCTTTTGCACAGGTTGCCGAGGGGCGCGGCCGGGGCCGCGCCCCGGCTCAGTCCTCCAGCACCGGCAGCAGTTCCGGGAGGTGGCCGTCGGAGGCCAGACCCGCGGCGATGCGCTCGGCGGGTACCTCGCCGTAGGTGGTGGTGCGCTGGCGGGCGGGCCGCCCCGCGGCGTCGGCGATGGCGACGAGGTCGCGGATGGAGCGGTGGGAACCGTAGCCGGAGCCGGCCATGCGGGAGATGGTCTCCTCCATCAGGGTGCCGCCGAGGTCGTTGGCGCCGGAGCGGAGCATCTCGGCGGCGCCGTCGGTGCCGAGCTTGACCCAGCTGGTCTGGATGTTGCGGATGTGGGGGTGGAGCAGCAGGCGGGCCATGGCGGTGACGGCGCGGTTGTCGCGCAGGGTGGGGCCGGGGCGGGCGATGCCGGCCAGGTAGACGGGTGCGTTGGTGTGGATGAAGGGGAGGGTGACGAATTCGGTGAAGCCGCCCGTCCGCTGCTGGATTTCGGCGAGCAGCCGCAGGTGGGCGAGCCAGTGGTGGGGCTGGTCCACGTGGCCGTACATCATGGTGGAGGAGGAGGGCAGGCCCAGTTCGTGGGCGGTGGTGATGACCTCGACCCAGGTGGCGGCGGGGAGTTTGCCCTTGGTGAGGATCCAGCGGACCTCGTCGTCGAGGATCTCGGCGGCGGTGCCGGGGACGGAGTCGAGGCCGGCCTCCTTGGCGGCGGTGAGCCATTCGCGGAGGGACAGGCCGGTGCGGGTGGCGCCGTTGACGACTTCCATCGGGGAGAAGGCGTGCACGTGCATGCCGGGTACGCGTTCCTTGACGGCGCGGGCGATGTCGAAGTACGCGGTGCCGGGCAGGTCGGGGTGGATGCCGCCCTGCATGCAGACTTCGGTGGCGCCGACCTGCCAGGCCTGTTCGGCGCGGTCGGCGACCTGGGACAGGGACAGCGTGTAGGCGTCGGCGTCGGTGCGGCGCTGGGCGAAGGCGCAGAAACGGCAGCCGGTGTAGCAGACGTTGGTGAAGTTGATGTTGCGGGTGACGACGTAGGTGACCTCGTCGCCGACCGCGTCCCGCCGGACGTCGTCCGCGATCCGGCACAGCGCGTCCAGCGCGGCACCGTCGGCGTGCAGGAGAGCGAGCGCCTCGGCGTCGGTCAGCTTCGTGGGGTCGTCGGCCGCCACGGACAGCGCCGTGCGCACGTCCGCCTCGATGCGGTCCGGGACCAGTCCGGGCGCGGCCTGTTCGCGCAGCGCCTCCCAGTCCCCGTACACCTCGTCGAAGTCCTCGCGGCGATCGCCGGTGCGGCCCTCGGTGTCGATGGTGCGGTGCAGGTCGGTGCGGCCCGCGGCGGTGAAGACCTCCTCGGGCTCCTGCCACGGACGGCCGGTGACCTCGGCGTCCTCGCGCGCCAGGCCGGTGGCGGGGTCGGCCAGCGCGGTCACGTGCGGCAGCAGCCGCGGGTCCAGCCACGGCTCGCCGCGCCGGACGAACTCCGGGTAGACGCAGAGCCGCTCGCGCAGCGCGAAGCCCGCCTCCGCCGAGCGCGCCGCCAGCTCCTCGATCTGCGGCCAGGGGCGCTCGGGGTTGACGTGGTCCGGGGTCAGCGGGGACACGCCGCCCCAGTCGTCGACGCCGGCCCCGATCAGCCTGGCGTATTCCGCGTCCACCAGGTTCGGCGGCGCCTGCAGACAGGCCGAGGGCCCCATGATGTGCCGGGCGACGGCCACCGTGGCCACCAGGTCGTCCAGTTGCGCGTCCGGCATGCCGCGCATCGCGGTGTCCGGCTTGGCGCGGAAGTTCTGGATGATCAGCTCCTGGATGCCGTGGTACGACCGGGCGACCTTGCGGAGGGCGAACAGCGACTCGGCGCGCTCCTCGTACGTCTCCCCGATGCCGATGAGCAGCCCGCTGGTGAACGGCACGGAGCTGCGCCCGGCGTCCTCCAGCACCCGCAGCCGCACGGCCGGTTCCTTGTCGGGGGAGCCGTAGTGGGGGCCGCCGGGCTCGCTCCACAGCCGGGTCGCGGTCGTCTCCAGCATCATGCCCATCGAGGGCGCGACCGGCTTCAGCCGCTGGAAGTCCGTCCAGCTCATCACCCCGGGGTTGAGGTGCGGCAGCAGCCCCGTCTCCTCCAGGATCCGGACGGACATCGCCCGGACGTAGGCGATGGTGTCGTCGTAGCCGTGGGCGTCCAGCCACTCACGGGCCTCCGGCCAGCGCTCCTCCGGCTTGTCCCCGAGCGTGATCAGGGCTTCCTTGCAGCCGAGTTCGGCACCGCGCCGGGCGATCTCCAGCACCTCGTCCGGGGACATGAACATCCCGTGCCCGGCGCGCCGCAGCTTGCCGGGGACGGTGACGAAGGTGCAGTAGTGGCACTTGTCCCGGCACAGCCGGGTGAGCGGGATGAAGACGCTCTTGGAGTAGGTGATGATCCCCGGACGGCCCGCCGCCTCCAGACCGGCGTCCCGCACCCGGGCCGCGCTCCGTGTCAGGTCGGCGAGGTCCTCCCCCCGCGCCTGGAGCAGCACCGCGGCTTCCGCGGTGTCGAGCGCGACGCCGTCTCGGGCGCGCCTGAGGGCACGGCGCATGCTGTTGGCGGTGGGCGGAGTCTGGGTCATCCTCCGAGGATAGGTGCGGCGTACGTCAGTCGGCTGTGTCGGGAGGATCACCGGACCGCGGGGTCCCGACGGGGAATATCCGGGCTGGCCTTGACGTCCGCGTCAAGGTCTACCGTCGGGGGCATGCGGATCGGAGAACTCGCCGAACGGGCCGGGACCACCACTCGCGCCCTGCGCCACTACGAAGCGCTCGGCCTGCTGCGTGCCCGGCGTGCGGGCAACGGCTACCGGGCCTACGACGAGCGGGACCTGAGGATGCTCCGGCAGATCCAGGCGCTGCGCGCCTTCGGCTTCGAGCTGGAGGACACCCGCCCGTTCGTGGACTGCCTGCGGGCGGGCCATCCGGAGGGGGACTCGTGCGACGCCTCGATCGAGGTCTACCGGCGCAAGCTGGCCGAGCTCGACGAGTGCATCGCCCGCCTGACGGAGGTCCGCGAGCGGCTCGGCTCCCAGCTCGCCCACGCGGAGCTGGCCTCGGCCGGGGGCGCGTCCGAACCGCGCTGTGAGTTCAGTTGCGGGGCAAGCGAGGGGAGTACGCGATGACGACGCACACCGAGGGCCTGACCGAGGTGACCGACGCGACGTTCGCCGAGGAGGTGCTGCGGGCCGAGGGGCCGGTCCTGGTGGAGTTCACCGCCGACTGGTGCGGGCCCTGCCGCCAGATCGCGCCGGTCCTGGCGGAGGTCGCCCGCGAGGAGGCGGGCCGGCTGAAGGTCGTCCTGCTGGACGTGGACCGCAACCCGCAGGCCCAGTCGGCCTACGGCGTCCTGTCGATGCCGACCCTGATGGTCTTCCGGTCGGGCGAGCCGGTGAAGTCCCTGGTGGGGGCGCGGCCGAAGCGGCGGCTGCTGCAGGAGCTCGCCGACGTCCTGTGAGGGGGCGGGCGCCGCGCGGGCGCCCGGGGCGGTTCCCGGGGCGGGTGAAGGACCGCCCCGGGAACCGGCTGTCAGGCCTTCGCGGGCTCCTCGGGCAGGGCCGCGGCGGCGGCCGCGCCGTCCCCGTCGCCGTCGGAGTTGATCTGCGCCAGGACCGCGTCGCGCTCCGGGGTGTCCTCGGGCTTGACGAAGCCGATGAGCACGTAGAGCACGAGGCTGACCGCGAGCGGCGTCACGATCTGGATCTGCAGCTGCACCCCGTCCAGGCCGTAGTTGGTGAGCCAGAAGGCGAACAGGCCCGCCGCCCAGGAGACCAGCGCCGCCGTCGGACCGGACTTGCGGAACGTACGCAGCAGCCCGAGCATGAACGGGATCGCGATCGGGCCCATCAGGCCGGCCACCCACTTGATGACGACCGTGATGATGTCCTTGAAGGTCGGCGAGTTGACCTGGGTGGCGACCGCCATCGACAGGGCGAGGAAGGCCACGGTCGTGATGCGGGCGGCGATCAGCCCGGCCCGCGCGTTCCAGCCGCGCGCCGCCTTGGACAGCACCGGCGCGATGTCCCGGGTGAAGACGGCGGCGATGGCGTTGGCGTCGGAGGAGCACATCGCCATGGTGTGCGAGAAGAAGCCGACGACCACCAGGCCCAGCAGGCCGTGCGGCAGCAGCTGTTCGGTCAGCAGGGCGTACGAGTCGGACGCGTCCGGCTTCTGCGCCTTCACCAGCAGCGGGGCGACCCACATCGGGAAGAAGAGGACCAGCGGCCAGACGAACCACAGCAGGGCCGACAGCCGGGCGGAGCGGGTGGCCTCGCGGGCGTTGGCCGTGGCCATGTAGCGCTGGGCCTGGTTCCACATGCCGCCGTTGTACTCGAACGTCTTGATGAACAGGTACGCCAGCAGGAAGGTCAGGGTGTACGGGCCGGCGGTCGGCGCCGTGTGGTTGTCGGGCAGCTTGTCCCAGACCGTCCACAGCCCGCTGATCCCGCCGATCTCGCCCAGCACGGCGACCAGCATGGCGAGGCCGGCCAGCAGCTGGATGACGAACTGGCCCAGCTCGGTGAGGGCGTCGGCCCACAGCCCGCCGACCGTGCAGTAGACGGCCGTGACGGCGCCGGTGATGAGGATGCCCTGGTTGAGGGAGACCCCGGTGAAGACCGACAGGAGGGTGGCGATCGCCGCCCACTTGGCGCCCACGTCCACGATCTTGAGCAGCACGCCGGAGACGGCGAGGGCCTGCTGGGTCGGGACGTTGTAGCGGTTCTTCAGGTACTCCAGCGGCGAGGCCACGTGCAGCCGGGAGCGCAGGCGGTTGAGCCGCGGCGCGAAGAGGTTGGCGCCGATGGCGATGCCGATGGCGATGGGGAAGGACCAGGTGACGTACGAGGTGACGCCGTAGGTGTAGGCGATGCCGGCGTAACCGGTGAACATCACCGCGCTGTAGCCGGACATGTGGTGCGAGATGCCGGACAGCCACCAGGGCATGCGGCCGCCCGCGGTGAAGAAGTCGCTGACGTCGTCGACGCGTTTGTGGGACCACAGGCCGATGGCGACCATCACGCCGAAGTAGCCGATGAGTACGGCCCAGTCGAGACCATTCATGCGTTGTTGCCCCTTCCAGGGGTCCGCCTTGTGAACGGGAGCGCACTTCGCCGGTACGTCCGTCGCGGGGCGGCGCCCCAGATTGAACCGCCTGGAAAGGGGCTGGTCAAGACCATCGGTGTTCAAGGACGTGAACGTCGATCAGGGAGTAGAACGATTTTACTTGTTCTTGACCTTCCGTCACGTTGTTGCGACTGTGTGCGGCGCCGCACCATGAGCGGGTACTTCGCCGGAACGACCGCCCGCCGGACGGGGCCCGTCCAGGCTCCGTCCGCCCCTGTCAGCGCATCAGTTCGCCCGCGTTCACCAGCAGCGACTGCCCGGTGATCGCGCGCGCCCGGTCGGAGACCGGGAAGACCGCGGCCTCGCTGCGCGGCGTCCTTGATGTCGGTGGCACGCCAGGCGACACGGACGACGGCCTGGGCGAGGTGCTGCCCGAGGCCGGCCCCGACCCCGGGCACCACGACGGTCCTGTCGCGCAGCGGTACGGCCCACCACTCCCACCTGGACAAAAACTGACGTGCCGTCACAACCGACTCAGCCGCCCGCGATGGCCAGGGCCTTGGCGAGCCGGCGCAGCCCCTCCCCGATCTCGTCCGGGGTGTGCGTCACGAACGACAGCCGCAGCGCGGCGCGGTCGGGCTCGCCGGCGTAGAAGGGCGCCCCCGGCACATAGGCCACGTCGTGTGCCACCACCCGGGGGAGCAGCTCCGTCGCGTCGTACCCGGCGGGCAGCCGGGCCCAGACGAACATGCCGCCCTCCGGCCGGTTCCACGAACTGCCCTCGGGCAGTGCGCCGGGCAGCCCGGCCAGCAGGGCGTCCCGTCGGTCACGGTAGGCGGCGCGGACCCGCACGAGGTGGGCGTCGAGGTCGGAGTCGGCGAGGTAGCGGGCGGCGGCGGCCTGGTCGACGGTCGAGGTGTGCAGGTCGGCGGACTGCTTGGCGACCACGCACGCGCGGCGCAGCGCGGCCGGGGCGCGCAGCCAGCCGAGCCGCATCCCGGGCGCCATGATCTTGGACAGGCTGCCGAGCAGGACCGTCCGGTCGGCGGCCGCCTCGTGCGAGGCGATCCACGGCTGCGCCTCACCGTCGTAGCGCAGTTCCCCGTACGGGTCGTCCTCCGCGATCCACAGCCCGTGCCGCTCGGCGACCCGGGCGATCGCCTGGCGGCGCTCGGCGGTGGTCGTGCGGCCCGTCGGGTTCTGGAAGGTCGGCACCAGGTAGAGCAGTTTGGCCTTCTCCCGGACGGCGGCCAGTTCCAGGGACATCGGGTCGATGCCGTCCGCGTCGGAAGGGACGGGCACCACGCGCGCGCCCGCGAAGGCGAAGCACTGCAGCGCCGCCAGGTAGCCCGGGTCCTCCACGAGGACGACGTCCCCGGGCTCCAGCAGGGCGGTGGAGATCAGGGTGAGGGCCTGCTGGGAGCCGCCCGTGACGACAAGGTCGTCCGAGCCGGTGGGCAGTCCTGCCCGGGTGAGCCGGCCGGCGACCGCCCCGCGCAGCGCCGGGTCCCCCTCGGTGGTGGAGTACTGCAGCACCCGCCCGGGTGCCTCGGCGAGCACGCGGTCGTACGCGGCGCGTATCGCCGCCGCGTCGAAGAGCTCGGGGGCGGGCAGTCCGCCGGCGAAGGAGATCACCTCCGGACGGGCGGTCAGCGCGAGGATCTCCCGTACCGGCGAGCCGCCGACGGTGGTGGCACGGGTGGCGAGGCCGGGGACGGCGGCGCGCATGGCGGGCTCCTTCACGGTCGCGGGCGATTGCGCGGACCGTACACAGACATGTCGGATACCGCCACGGGCTTCCATATCTGACACTACGTCAGCCAAAGGAAGGCACCCGCAGCGGGCTCTACGCCGAACTGGGCTCCGTCGGCCCCTGCGACCCGGGCCACGGCCACGCCCTCATCACCATGGTCGAGCCGCACCCCGGCCGCGAGTACCCCTGCAACCGCTGGTACGTGGACGACCACTTCATCGCCGGCGCCATGGCCATGCCCTGGATGTACGCCGGACGCCGCTGGGTGGCCACCCGCGACCTGCAGTCACTCCGCTACCCGGAGAAGTCGCGGTGGCCCAGCCGGTCACCGACGGGTGCTACATCACCGTGTACTGGATCACGGTCGGGCGCTACGCGGACCACGTGAAGTGGACCGTCGCCATCAACCGGTGCCACCGATACCCCGCAGCGGTGCGAGATGCTGCTCGACCTGCTGCGCGACTGCCACTGCCGCGGCGGCCGGCCGGTTCGCCCTCGGCGATGGTGACGGTCTTCCGCCCCACACCGCTGCCGCTGGAGCGGATGTCCTGCGCGAAGCAGGTGGAGGGCGTCGGCACCCGGCTCACCCTGCTGTGGTTCCCGCGGCGGGACCCGCGCGAGGTGTGGGAGGAGCACTTCACGGGGCTGGACGCCGAGGTGGCCGGCACGGGGCTCGGCCCGGTCGAACTCGTCGCGCCCTACGTCCCCATGGTGCCGGGGACCGGCACCTACGTCGACGAACTGCGCGGATAGGGCGTCGGGGTGGCAGTGAGCCCCCTCGGCCAGGACGGCGTGCCGGTCGAGAGGGCCCGTACGGGTACTGCGACGGTGCTCAGTCGAGGTCGTACGTACCGTGGCTCACGTCCGCGACGAACGCCGACCAGGCCTGGGGGGAGAAGGCGAGCGCCGGGCCGTCGGGGTCCTTGGAGTCGCGGACGTCGACGGCCGACGTCGTACGGGAGGCCACCTCGACGCAGGCGCCATTTCCCTGGGAACGAGTGGACTTGGTCCACGCCTTGGTGTTTCCGAGCTGAATAGCCATGATCGCTCCGAGCTTTCTTTTAGTGCAGCTCTGACGTGATCGAAGCTACTCGCCAACATCACTGCCCACAGCGGCTATTACCTCCAACGAGTGGCATATTCCAGGAGGTCTTCCGCCTCACGGGGCCCAGGTGTACTCTCCGGCATTCCCAGTCGCAGAGTCAGCGTGCGTACTCTTTCGCGGCGTCCGCGATGAACTGCCGGCTCTGCTCCGCGCTGAGCGCCTGCGCCCGCAGGTGCTCGTACATGACGCTGTAGCCGTGCACGTCCGTCGGCTTCTCCAGGTACAGGTCGCTCGTGACGCCCTCGATGTACACGACGCTGGAGTCGGTCGCGTCGGCGAACTCCAGGATCGCGAAGTTGCCGGACATGCCCGGGTGCGCCCCGGCGTCGTACGGCAGGACCTGGACCGTGACGTGCGCCTGGGTGCTCATCTGGGCCAGGTACTCCAGCTGTTCGCGCATCACGTCCCTGCTGCCGACGAGGCGGCGCAGCGCGGACTCGTCCATCACCACCCAGAAGCGCAGCGGCGAGTCCGGGTCGGTGACGCGCTCCTGGCGGCGCAGCCGGATCTCGATCCGCTTCTCGATCTGCTCGGGCGTGGCCTCGGGGAGCGTCCCCTCGATGACGGCCGAGGCGTAGTTGCGGGTCTGCAGCAGGCCCGGCACCACCAGGGAGTCGTAGACGCGCAGGGACTCGGCCTCGGTCTCCAGACCGATGTAGACGCTGTAGGGGACGTCGCCGAAGGCGTGCCACCAGCCCTGCTGCCGGGACTCGCGGGCCATGTTCATCAGGGAGTCGACGAGGCGGCTGTCCTCGACCCCGTAGACACTGCACAGGTCGCGCACGTCGCGCTGGCTGATGCTGCGGCGTCCGTTCTCCAGCCTGCTGATCTTCGACTGGGAGACCAGCAGCCGGGCGGCGACCTCCTCCGCGGTCATTCCCTTCTGCTCGCGCAGCTTGCGCAGTTCCGAGCCGAGTCGGCGTCGCCTGACGGTGGGATTGACGTTGGCGGCCACGGGATGTGCACCTCCGGTTTCCGGACTGGTCCGTGTTCTCTGCAGATATGTACTGCTGGTCAGCAGAGTGCCACTATCGGTCATCCCGCCGCTGGGAATTGGTCATATGCTGCGCTCTTCAAAAGAGCGGACAAACGGAGGCGCGCGGGGCGGCGACCGGCGGTTGCCGGTCACCGCCCCGCGCGCTGCGGTTGCGGTGGGATCGCGGTCGTCACGGTGTCCAGGCCCTGCCGCCGGACACCCCGGGTCAGCGGACGCCGGCGCGGACCATGCCGTGGCCCGTCGCCCTGGCCGCCGCCGGACGCCCCTGGGCGGGGGCGCGTTTCGGCTGCGCGGCGGCACCGTTCTGCACGTCCATCACGGCGTGCGCGACGAGGCCGCCCATGGGGTCGTACCTGATCAGGTCACGGAGCCGCGATCGGGACGACCGGCCCTCGTTGCCCGGGTACAGGTGCTTGCCGAGCCCCACGGCATGGGCGATCGCGGCGAGCGCGGCGGTCCGCGGGTCCGGTGGCACCCCGGTGCGGATCGCGCTGTCCAGCCGGGCCCTGATCTCCCGGCTGACCTCGCTGTCGGTCGCCTGATAGCGCGTGGTCGGCAGCACCCCGCACATCTGCCCCGGCACGGCGTGCACCATGCCGCACCGTTCCAGATGCGTGAGATACGTCTGGCGCAGCCCCAGGCGGGGCCCGCCGATCCAGTGGACGGCGCGCACGGGGCTGCCGCGACGGCGCAGCAGTTCGAGCGCGGAGTCCAGGGTCGGATCTCCTGTCGGCCGTGGGTGCACCACGGCGATACGATCCCCGTCAGGGGCTATTCGTCCTGCGAGGGCCAGCTCCACTAGCTGTGCCCCGGCAAGACCAAGGTCGAGCGACTGCGGCTGCGCCGTGGTACCCGTGGCCGGGTCCAGGGCGAGAAGCAGTAGCTCCTCCGGAAGTGTTCTGCGGCTCCTGCCCATCCATGCCTCCCCGCGTGGATGAATGACAGGGTGACGCCTCTCACACCGGCCTGTCGAGAGCGCCTTGCCCGTTCGTGCGGGAACCGACTCATATGTCGTTCTCGTCTAGCACCGAGGGCGGCGGTGGCTCGCGGGGGGCCGGGGCGTCCCACGGCGGGTCTCGCGGCGGCTTCACGGCAGAGGCCTGGAAACTGGTGTAAGGGTGAGCGGGGCGCCGCGGCGGCGCACCGCGCGATGTGGAGGAGGTCCGGTGGCGGGCGAGTCCCCCGGCAGGGCGGAGCAGCAGGAGTTGTCGGGGGAGGGGACCGGAGGCGGGGCGGTGGATCCGCGGCTGACGGTCTTCCGCGGGGTCGTGGGAGCGCCCCGGGGCGCATCGGAACCGGCCACCGGTGAACCGGAGTTCGCGCCGGAGCCGCCCGAAGCGGAGGGCGCACAGGAGCCGGACCCGAGTGCTTCGGGTACGCCGGACGACGGAGCGGACGTGGACGGCGGGGCGCAGGACGCTACGCCGGACGCGGAGGACGCCCCTCCGGCCGACGACGCGGGGGACGGTGCGGAATCCCGTACCGGCGACGCAGTCGCCGAGGAGGCCGGCGCGGAGGAATCCGCCACGGACGGCGACGCGGACGGCGACGCGGACGCGGACGGGAGCGGGAAGCGGGACGGTGCCGAGGCCGGCACCGCCGAGGACGCGGGTGAGGAACCGGCCGCCGACGGGGCGCCGGTGGAGGAGCCCGAGCCCGAGGACGCCGCGGAGCCCGAGCCCGAGCCCGAGGACGCGGCGGAAGCCGAGAAGTCCGGCGAGCCGCAGGAGCGTTCCGCCACCGGGGAGGCCGGCCGCGGCGAGGAGCCGTCCGCCGGGGCGGACGCCGAAGCGGAGCCCGGCGAGGCCCCCGCGGGTGACACGGTCGATCAGGCCCCGGAAGGCGCCGCGGAGGACATCGAGGAGGACACCCCGGAAGACGCCGCGGAGGACGCCGCGGAGGACGCCTCCGGGGAGTCCCGGGACGACGCCCCGTCTGACACCCCCGGGGGCGGCGGCGCTGAAGGCCCCTCAACGGGCCCCGGAGGCGTCAAGGGCGGACCCGGGGCGCGCGAGGCGTCCGGGGGCGGACAGGACGTCCCCAGGGCCGGGGAGGGCACGCTCACGCTGCGCGCGCCCCGTACGGAGGGCGTCGGCACGCCGGTCCGGGACCGCACCATGACCCTTCGCGCGCCCTCCGCCTCCGCGCCCGTCGCGACGCCTCCCCGGCCGAGCGGAACGTTTGTCCCGCTGCGGACCGACGACCGGCCGGCCGCGGCCCCGCAGGCCCCGATGCCCGCCCACGTGCCCGTGCCCGCCCCCGCGCAGAGCACGCGGACCCCGCAGACCGCGGAGCCCGCCCCCGGTTCGCGGACGAAGCAGATGCCGCTGCCGCCCGACCCCGACGAGCCGCTGCGGCTGCTGGCCGAGCTGACCAACACCCCGCCGCCGCCGCAGACGCCGCTGCGCACGACCGTGCGGCGGGTCAAGATCTGGACCCCGCTGGTCCTCCTGCTCATCGTGGCCTTCTGCGTGGCGCAGGCACTGCGTCCGCTGCCCGAGCCGGAGCTGGTGTCGACCGCCGAGACCTCGTACACCTTCGAGGGCGACGAGCTCGCGCTCCCGTGGCCCAGCGAGGGCCAGGCCGTCGTCGAGGCCGAGGGCCTCGGCCGCATGGGCGAGTTCGGCGAGCAGAAGCCGACGCCGATCGCGAGCGTCGCCAAGGTGATGACGACCTACGTCATCCTGCGCGACCACCCGATCAAGAAGGGCGGCAAGGGCAAGACCGTCGAGGTCGACCAGAAGGCCGAGGACCAGTACCACAGCGGTATGCAGGAGTCGGAGTCCGTCGTCCCCGTCACGGCCGGGCAGAAGCTCAGCGAGTACGAGGCGCTGGAGGCCGTCATGCTGCCCTCGGCCAACAACATCGCCCGCCTGCTGGCCCGCTGGGACGCGGGATCGGAGGCGGCGTTCGTGAAGAAGATGAACGCCGCCGCCAAGGAGCTCGGGATGGACGACACGACGTACACCGATCCGAGCGGTCTGGAGGCGACCACCGTCAGCACCGCGAGCGACCAGGTCAAGCTGGGTCACGCGGCGATGAAGGACAAGGTCTTCGCGGAGATCGCCGCCAAGATCCAGTACACGGACATCAACGGGAACGTCCAGAAGAACTACAACCAGCTGGCCGGCTACAACGACATCGTCGGCATCAAGACCGGCACCAGCACCAAGGCCGGCGGCAACCTGCTCTTCGCCGCCTACCGCAAGATCGGCGGCACCAGGCAGCTGATCGTCGGCGCGATGCTCGACCAGCAGAAGGCGCCGATCATCGACACGGTCCTCGGCCGCAGCCGCACCCTGATCGACGGCACCCGGGACGCGCTCGCCTCGGCCTCGATCATCAAGAAGGGCGACGTCGTCGGCTACGTCGACGACGGCCTCGGCGGCCACACCCCGGTGGTGGCCGGGGAGGACGTCACCGCGATCGGCTGGGCGGGCCTCGAGGTCGACATCTCGGTGGAGGCCGGCAAGGCGGGCCTCCCGCACACGGCGAACGCCGGTGACCAGGTCGGTGAACTGGTCGTCGGCAAGGGCGACAGCGTGGTCCGGGTCCCGGTCCTGCTGGAGTCGGCCCTCCTCGCGCCCTCGTTCGGCGCGAAGCTGACCCGGGTCGCCTGACCCGGGTCGGCCCCGCCCGCGACGCGCGGGCGACTCGGAGGACGGGCCGGCCGGACCGCTACACGTGGTCCAGCCGGCCCGCCTTCGCCTTCTCGGCCGGCGAGCGGAACTGCTCGACGCTCATCCGCACCCGCTGCCCGAAGCCGTCGGTCAGCACGACCCGCCGGTCGGCCGGCGCCGCCTCGTCCATGTACAGCGTGGGACAGCCGCGGTCGCAGTTGCCGCAGAACACCGCCACCTGTGCCATCGGTCCACCTCCGCCCGGCCCATGCCCGGTCCATGCCCGGTCCGCGCCCGGTCCATGCCCGGACGGTCACCGGGCGTCACGGGCGGCATGCTCGCGGTGACGGCGTTTCAGGCCGCTGGAGCCGGCGACCCGGACAACTCCCGCTCCAGAGGCGTCCGGAAGCGTGGTGTGACGCGGACACCGTCCAGCCAGCCCCCCAGCCGGGCGGCCTCGGCCCCGATCGCGGCGACGGCCTCGCGGCCGGGGTCGGCGAAGAGACGGTGGACGACCTCGCCGTCGGCGCGCTGCGCCCAGCCGCCGACCACCCGCCCGTTCCACCACACGGTGGGGCCGATGTTGCCCGACCGGTCGAAGAGCGCCGCCCGCTCCCGCCCGTCCGCCGGCAGGTACCACTCGCGCCGCTGCCAGCCCATCGGCGTCGGGTCCAGCGCGGGCAGCAGCGCCGCCCACGGCGGTGTCGCGGGGACCGGTCCGGCGTCGTCCGGCAGTACGTGGCCGGTCTCCCCGTCGATCAGCACCTGTTCGGTGCCGATCACCGTGAGGGCCCTGCGGACCTCGGTCAGCGTCCAGCCCGTCCACCACTTCAGGTCGGCCTCCGTGCCCGGCCCGTACGCGGCCAGCCAGCGGCGCACCAGCTCGACACGGGCCTCCGGGGCGGGGGGCGCCTGGGTCACCGCGCCCGGGGCCCAGCGGTACTGACTGCTCGTCCAGCCGCCCAGCGGCCGTCTGCGGACGATGCGGCCCTCCGCCGCCAGCACCCGCAGGACGCGCGTCGACACCGCCTGGGTCGCCTCGTACGGCTTGCCGCGCGCCACCACCACCTGCTCGCGCAGCCCGGGCACGTCGGAGGCGAGCTGTGCGGCCGTCGCCTCGCCGCGTACGGCCAGCGCGTCGAGCACCGACTCCTCCAGCCGTGCCAGCCACTCCTCGTCCCAGCCGCCGCCGTCGGCCAGGTACCCGAGCAGTTTCCGGCGCTCCTGCGCGGCGATCGCCAGGGCCGCGGCGGAGAGCACCACCGGCGCCGAGGCCGTGGCGACCACGAACATCGTCCGGCGCATCGCGAGCAGGCGCGTCAGGCTCCCCTCCTCGTACAGCGCCCGGTCCAGGGCCGCGGCGCCGGGCGCGCGCATCCTGGCCGCGGCCGACAGGTAGACCGTCGCCGGGTCCGTGCCGTGCAGCGCCACCAGCGACTCGGCGACCTCCTCGGGGGCGGCCGCCCGCCGCTGTGCCGTGAGCCGGTGCCGTACCGCCAGGCGCCGGCGCCGCTCCTCGGCCCCCACCGTCCGTCGTGTGTCCATGGCTCATCGTGGCACGGCCCACCGACAGCGCCTTCGGCCTCCTGTGACGTACATCACGCAATCGGAGCCGCAAGTCGCGTAAGGGCAGCGGCCGTCCGCGCTCTCCCAGGGCACCGGAACGCATCCGGAGCGCACTGCCCGCCTGCCGAGGAAGGCCATGCTGACCGACATCGACCACATCGTCAGGGCCCGTCTGCGCGGCCCGCGCTCGGGGCCCGGGGGCCGGGAGATCACCGCGACCCTGTGCTACCGCCGTGACGACCCGCTCGCCGCCCGGATCACCTTCCCCGCGGAGGCCTCCCTCGACGGCGCCGAGGTGACCTGGGTGTTCGCCCGGGGGCTGCTCACCACCGGCCTGTACGAGCCCGCCGGGGAGGGCGACGTGCGCATCCGGCCGGGCGGGCCGGAGCACACCGCCATCGAGTTCCGCACCGACGAGGGCACCGCCCTCGTCGAGGTGCGCACCTCCGGTCTGCGGGGCTTCCTGGCCCGGGTGTACGAGGCCGTGCCGCCCGGGCAGGAACTGCGCCACCTGGACATGGACGCCGTCGTCGCCGCACTCCTGGACGGGGAGTGACCGCGGAGTGACCGCCCCCCACGGCCCGGGGGGCGGCCGCGGGGTCAGCGTGCGAGCGGGCGGAAACCGCGCAGCCGGAGGGAGTTGCCGACCACGAAGACCGACGAAAAGGCCATCGCGGCGCCCGCGATCATCGGGTTGAGCAGCCCGGCCGCGGCGAGCGGCAGGGCCGCCACGTTGTAGCCGAAGGCCCAGAAGAGGTTGCCCTTGATCGTGCCGAGCGTGCGCCGGGAGAGCCGGACGGCGTCGGCGGCGACCCGCAGGTCCCCTCGGACCAGCGTCAGGTCGCTCGCCTCGATGGCGGCGTCCGTGCCCGTGCCCATGGCGATCCCGAGGTCGGCGCGGGCCAGCGCGGCGGCGTCGTTGATCCCGTCGCCCACCATGGCGACGGACCTGCCCTCCCGCTGGAGCCGGGCCACGACGGCGACCTTGTCCTCCGGCATCACCTCCGCGATCACATCGGAGGCGTCGATGCCGACCTCGGCGGCGACGGCCCGGGCCACCGCCTCGTTGTCCCCGGTGAGCAGCACCGGGGTGAGGCCCAGGCCGCGCAGCAGGCGCACGGCGTCGGCGCTGGTCGGCTTCACGGCGTCGGCGACGACGAGCACGGCCCGGGCCCTGCCGTCCCAGGTGGCCGTGACCACCGTGCTGCCCCGGGCCTCGGCCTCCGCCTTGGCGCGGGCCAGCCCCGCCGGGAGCGGCCCGGGCGGCTCCTGGCGCCCGACGGCGACCTCGTGGCCGTCGACGGTGCCCAGGACGCCGAGTCCGGGCAGCGCGTGGAACCCCGTGACGCCGGGCAGGGCGCCGGTGCGTTCCTCCGCCGCCCGCGCGATCGCGCGGGCGATGGGGTGCTCGGAGGCGTGCTCCAGGGCGCCGGCCAGGCGCAGCACCTCGTCCTCCCGTTCGCCCTCGGCGAGGTGGACGGCGGTCAGCGTCATGGCGCCGGTGGTGACCGTCCCGGTCTTGTCCAGCACGATGGTGTCGATCCGCCGGGTGGTCTCCAGGACCTCGGGTCCCTTGATGAGGATGCCGAGTTGCGCGCCCCGTCCGGTGCCGACCATCAGTGCCGTGGGCGTTGCCAGGCCGAGCGCGCACGGGCAGGCGATGATCAGCACGGCGACGGCCGCCGTGAAGGCCGCGGCCAGCCCCGAGCCGTTGCCGAACCAGAAGCCGAGCGTCGCCAGGGCGAGCCCGATCACGACGGGCACGAACACCGCGGAGATCCGGTCGGCGAGGCGCTGCGCCGCCGCCTTTCCGTTCTGGGCGTCCTCCACCAGGCGGGCCATGCGGGCCAGCTGGGTGTCCGCGCCGACCCGGGTGGCCTCCACGACCAGACGGCCGCCGGCGTTCACCGTGGCTCCGGTGACGGCCTCGCCGGGCCCCACCTCGACGGGTACGGACTCGCCGGTGAGCATCGAGGCGTCGACCGCCGAGGTGCCCTCCCGTACGACGCCGTCGGTGGCCACCTTCTCGCCCGGCCGCACCACGAACAGGTCGCCGACGGCCAGTTCGGACGTGGGGACGCGCACCTCGCGCGCGCCGCGCAGCACGCCGACGTCCCTGGCGCCCAGCTCCATCAGGGCGCGCAGCGCGGCGCCCGCCCGGCGCTTGGAACGGGTCTCGAACCAGCGCCCGGCCAGGATGAAGGCGGTCACGCCGGAGGCGACCTCCAGGTACAGGTTGGCGGAGCCGTGACCGGGGGCGACGGTCAGCTCGAAGGGGTGCCGCAGGCCGGGCACGCCGGCGTCGCCGAGGAAGAGCGCCCACACGGACCAGCCGAAGGCGGCCAGCGTGCCCATGGAGATCAGCGTGTCCATGGTGGTGGCCCCGTGCCGCAGGTTGGTCCACGCCGCCCGGTGGAAGGGCCATGCCGCGTACGCCACGACCGGCGCGGCCAGGGTCAGGGACAGCCACTGCCAGTTGGGGAACTGCAGGGCGGGGACCATGGCCATCGCGATGACGGGCACGGCGAGCACGACGGCGGTCAGCAGCCGCTGCCGCAGCGTCGTGAGCTCGCCCGGCTCGGAGTCCGCCTGCTCCCGGGGCACGTCGGTGACCGGCGGGGCGGGGAGCGCGGCGGTGTAACCGGTGGCCTCGACGGTGGCGATCAGGTCGCCGACGCCGATCCCGCCGCCGAACGCCACCTTGGCCTTCTCGGTGGCGTAGTTGACGGTGGCCGTGACGCCGTCCATCCGGTTGAGCTTCTTCTCGATCCGGGCGGCGCACGAGGCGCAGGTCATCCCGCCGATCGCGAGTTCGAGCTCGGTGACGCCCGCAGGGGCGGCCTGCGCTGCGATCCGCGGGGTGACCTGCTGTTGATCCGGGAGGGTCATGCCGGGCCGACCAGTTCGTAGCCCGCCTCGTCGACGGCCGCGCGGACCGCCGCCTCCTCCAGGGGCGCGTCCGAGTCGATGGTGAGCAGGCCGGTCTTGGCGTCCACGGTGATGCCGGTCACACCGGGGAGGGCCGCGACCTCCTTGCTGACCGCGGACTCGCAGTGACCGCAGCTCATCCCGGAGACGCTGTAGCTGACAGACATGGGTTCTCCTCGTGCGTTCTGTGCGTGTTCCGGTGTACGGCGTCGGGCTCCGTGCCGTCCACCCACCACCAAATTATACCCCCTAGGGGTATCGCGGAAGGGGAGGGTGAGGGGGCGGGGGGCGGTGTGGCGCCGGGTTGCGCTCGCGCGCGGGGGAGCGCCGGGATGCCGGCCATGGCAACTCGGCCCGACCCGGCCCGCCTTGGCCCCGGATCACGACCGGCAGAGGGCGCGGCCTCCTCCGCGCGATCTCGGGGCGGTCGTGCGCGTCGCGTCCTTCCGCCCGCGCGGTCGCGCGTCGCGAACCGCCGCGGGAAGCGCGGGGGAGTGGTGGCGGTGCCGCGTACGGCCGGTGCCCCGGCCCTCCCGCTCACCGGCGGGCGGCACCACCCGGCCGCGGGGCGCGGCAGAGCGCGCCGCCACCCTCCGCCCGGTCGTCGCCGCCGTACGGGCGGCCCCGCTCAGGACCAGAACCGGTTGGTGGCATCGAGGTCGGCGACGCACTCGTCGACGTCCGTGATCCGGTCGCCGACGATCCGGAACACGATGCCGCCCGGCTGGTCGAGGTACTCGCCCCCGCGCTCCGCCGTGAGGTGGTGGAGCGACATCGCGTGGCCGCGGCCGTCGACGAGCACCTGCCGCAACTGGACCCGCATGCTGCCGTCGGTCTCCTCGGTGAGCCTGCGGTAGTAGCCGATGATCTCGTCCCGGCCCTTGTAGTGACCGGCGAGCGGATGGTCGCCGGGCGAGTGGTGGGCCGCGTCCGCGGACAGCAGGCCGGCCAGCGCGTCCATGTCGCCCCGGGTGAACGCCGCGTACGCCTTCTGGACCAGCACGGAGTGGGGGTGTTCCGTCATGGCCATCGCCGCCTTTCCCCGCCGTCCGTCCCCGGCCTGACACAAGCCACCCTGGCACCGGTCCCCGGCGGGCGCACCCGCTGCGGCCGCGGCGTCCCCGGCCGCTCCCGGTCGCCCCGGAGCCGGTGGGGGCGGTGCCTCCCGGCCGCCATCGGATAGGGATTCGATCGTTCGGACGCTCGAATCGCTTGTAAAGGGGTGGTCATACAGTGGAATCACGCGTACGGTCGGAGCCGCCCGTAGCCGAGGAGGCCCCCCATGTCCGTCGACCGCACCCGCCTGAAGGAACTGCTCGCGCGGGAGACCGCCGAGGCCGCCGCCCGCAACCCGAAGTCACGCGCCGCGTACGAGGCCGCCTTCCACCTCTTCGGCCGGGTGCCGATGACCTGGATGAACAAGAACGCCGGCGCCTTCCCCCGCTACCTGGCCGGTGCCCGCGGCGCCCGCGTGACCGACATCGACGGCCACGAGTACGTGGACTTCTGCCTCGGCGACACCGGCGCCATGGCCGGCCACTCCCCGGAGCCCGTCGCCGAGGCGATCGAGCGGCGCTACCGCGAGCAGGGCGGCGCCACCGCGATGCTCCCCACCGAGGACGCCGAGTGGGTCGGCGCCGAACTCGCCCGCCGCTTCGGGCTGCCCCGCTGGTCGTACGCGCTGACGGCGACCGACGCCAACCGGTGGGCCATCCGTCTGGCCCGCGCCGTCACCGGACGGCAGAAGATCCTCTTCCACAGCTACTGCTACCACGGCAGCGTCGACGAGTCCCTGATCGTCACCGGCCCCGGCGGCCGTGGTGGCGCCAGCCGTCCCGGCAACGTCGGCGCACCGTGCGACGTCACGCTGACCAGCCGCGTCGCGGAGTTCAACGACCTGGAGGGCCTGGAGCGGGAGCTCGCCCACGGGGACGTGGCCGCCGTCCTGATGGAGCCCGCCCTCACCAACATCGGGATCGTGCTGCCCGAGCCCGGCTACCTGGAGGGCGTCCGCGAGATCACCCGCCGGCACGGCGTCCTTCTGATCAACGACGAGACCCACACCTTCTCCGCCGGGCCCGGCGGCGCCACCGCGGCGTGGTCCCTGGAGCCCGACGTCCTCACCATCGGCAAGGCCATCGCCGGCGGTGTGCCGGCCGGCGCCTACGGCCTCTCCGCCGACCTCGCCGACCGCCTGCTGTCCCGCGGCGACCTCGACCTGGTCGACATGGGCGGCGTCGGCGGCACCCTGGCGGGCAACGCCCTGTCCGTCGCCGCCATGCGCGCCACCCTCGAACACGTCCTCACCGACGACGCGTTCACCGCCATGTCCGCCCTCGCCGCCCGCTTCGAGCGGGGCGTCGCCGACGCCGTCGCCGCCCACGGCCTGCCCTGGTCCGTCAGCCGCCTCGGCGCCCGCACCGAGTACCGCTTCGCCGCGCCCGCGCCGCGCAACGGCACCGAGTCGGCGGCCGTCTCCGACCCCGAGCTGGAGGACTTCCTGCACCTGTGGCTGGCCAACCGCGGCATCCTCATGACGCCGTTCCACAACATGGCGCTGATGTGCCCGGCCACCACCGAGGCCGACGTCGACACCCACACCGCCCTCTTCGCCGCGGCCCTGGCCGAACTGGCAGGCTGAACCCCGTGGACGACATCGACCGCGCCATCCTCCGTGAACTCCAGAGCGACGGCCGCATCCCCTACGCGGACCTCGGCCCCAAGGTCGGGCTCTCCCCGTCCGCCGCCCGCCAGCGCCTGCAGCGGCTGATCGACGGCAAGGTCGTGCAGGTGGTGGGCGTCACCGACCCGATGGCCATGGGCGGTCAGGCGATGGCGCTGCTCGGGGTCCGCGTGGACGGCGACCCGCGCGCGGTCGCGGACGCGCTCGCCGCCCGCGACGAGGTGGTCTACGCGGTGCTCACCGCCGGGCCCTACGCTCTCTTCGCCGAGGTCGTCTGCCCGGGCCCGTCCGACCTGCTGGACTTCGTCAACGACGTCGTCAGGACCGCGGAGGGCGTCGCGGGCGTGGACACCTTCCCGTACTTCGGCATCCACACCCACCGCTTCCTGTGGGACGTGGGCTGAGCGCGGGCCCGGTCAGCCCTTCGGCACGACGCGCAGGGCGCGGTACTCGTACCCGTCCTGCGCGAAGCCCGGCGCCTCCCACTCCAGTGCCACCGGCTGGCCGGCGGACAGCGTGCGGAAGCCGTTCATCTCGATGTCGCTGTAGTGGGCGAAGCACCCCCCGGGCGTCTCCGGGCAGTCCAGCACGCCCCAGCCCTCTTCCTCGTACCACTCGCGCACGGTCGCATGAGCCATGCCCGCAGCCTAAGCGCGTCCGCGGCGCGGGGCGCGTCCACGAGGGTCAACGGGCGTCACGGGCCCTGGCGGCCGTCCCACGTGGCGTCCCACGTGGCGTCCGACGGGGGGTACGCCCTCGGCAGTGCGCCCCCGTGCAGCTGGGGGACATCGGCGGAGTGGGAGGCACGGGCCTCCTCGACCCAGGAGTCGGCCAGCAGCGTGGGCGACCCCGCCGTCCCGTCCGGGGCCTGCCGATCCGAACCCGGAGCCGGGACCGACAGGCTGCCGTAGCGCTCCATCCGCTGCCAGCGCAACCGTGACCCGGCGAGGGCGGTGGCCACCGACTGGATCACCACGAGGTACATCAGTTGCCGGTAGACGAACTGCTGCAGGGGCAGGCTCCACAGGGGACCCGCCCGCTCGCCGTCCAGCCGGAAGGCGTACAGGCCCATCACGGTCTGCAGCGCCAGGAATCCCAGCCACAACCCGACGATGCGCACGGGGTCGAGGAAGACCAGCCCGTAGACGGCGAAGACATCGACCACCGGGGCCAGCAAGGGCAGCAGCACCTGGAAGAGCATCAGGTACAGCAGGCCGCGGCGGCCGAGCTTGCCGGCCGCGCCGGTCTGCAGGAGCGCCCCGCGGTGCTTCCACATCGCCTGCAGCGTGCCGTAGCACCAGCGGTAGCGCTGGCGCCACAACGCGCCCAGCGAGGCAGGGGCCTCGGTCCAGGCGATCGCGTCCTCCTGGTACACCACACGCCAGCCGGCACGGCAGAGCGTCATGGTCAGATCGGTGTCCTCGGCGAGCGTGTCGTCGCTGACGCCGCCCGCCCGCACCAGGGCATCGCGACGGAACGCTCCGACGGCCCCGGGCACGGTGGGCATGCACTCCGCGAGATCGAACAGGCGGCGGTCCAGGTTGAAGCCCACCACGTACTCGATGTGCTGCCAGCGGCCCAGCAGTCCCCGGCGGTTGATGACCTTGGCGTTGCCCGACACCGCGCCGACACGCGGATCGGCGAAGGGCTGCACCAGTCTGCGCACGGCGTCGGGTTCGAAGACCGTGTCGCCGTCGACCATCACGAGCAGGTCGTACGAGGCCGCCGCGATCCCGGTGTTGAGTGCCGCGGGCTTGCCCGCGTTGGCCTGCCGGATGACGCGTACGGAAGGCAGCCGCAGCGACTCCACCAGGTCGGCCGTGCCGTCGGTGGAGCCGTCGTCGACGACGACGATCTCGACGGGATGGTCGGAGGCGAGGAGCGAACGGACCGCGGCCTCGATACCGGCGCTCTCGTTGTACGCGGGCACGATGACGGAGACAGGAACGGTCACCGGCGGCCCCCACGGGACCTCACGCGTGCGGACGTGCCGACGGGCCGCGACCATGACGGCGGTGGCGCGCAGCAGGGCGAGCGCGCCCGCCGCGTACAGCAGCCAGCCCAGGATCCGGAGGGCCCACGCGCTGCCGGTGAGCGCGCCGATGAGCCCCAGACCCAGCCAGTGGTCGCCGGCGGTGGCGGGCCGAGTGGACTGCGGCAGCCGTACCGCTCCGCTCACCGTCGTCACGGAGAAGCCCCGGTCGGCGAGTGCCGAGAGCAGTGGGTCCAGGGCCTTCAGCGTCTGCGAGCGGTCGCCGCCACCGTCGTGCATCAGCAGGATCTGTCCGGCCGTGCTGCGCGGGACCGAGTCGGCGACGATCCGGTCCACGCCCGGCCGCCGCCAGTCACCGCTGTCGAGCGTGCTGAGCACGGTCAGGTAGCCGTCCCCTGAGGCCGCCCGGATGGCGGACCAGTCCTGGTTCGTCACCGCCGCGTTCTTGGACGAGTACGGCGGGCGCAGCAGCGAACTGGTCTTTCCGGTGGCACCCGCCAGCGCCAACTGGGTCTGGCGCAGTTCCAGCGAGCGCTGCCACTGCGGGAGCGTGCCCAGGTCTGCGTGGGTGAAGCTGTGGACACCGATCTCGTGCCCCTCGGCGAGGATGCGCCGCACGATCTCCGGATGGGCGGCGATCTGGGTGCCGACCACGAAGAACGTGGCGTGCGCATGATGGCGGCGCAGGACGTCGAGGATCTTCGGCGTCCATCTGGGATCCGGGCCGTCGTCGAAGGTGAGGGCGATGGTGCGCGCCCTCGGGCCGGCGGTGCGGACCGTGTGCGAGGAGCCGTCGACGACCGGGCCGCCGTCGCTCACGGCGGAGGGTACCCGGTCGGAGGCACCGGCCGGCTTGGCGGCGTCGTCGCCGATCCCGGCCATGTGGTGGGTGTAGCCCTGGATGACCAGTGCCGCGCTCAGTGTCAGGACCAGCATCGTCAGCAGGAGCCAGTGCGTGCGCAGCGGCACGCTGCGCACGACGCCGCGGTGGCCGCGTCTTCGCGGGCGGCGGGTGTGGGCACGCGTCATCGGGGTCGCCCTCCTCGGCGGTGGAACACGGTCGGCCCTAGTCGCGGCCACGAGCGGTACTGCGGGCTGGGGCGGGGTGCGTGGCCGTGCTCCTGCCCCGGGTCGCGGCGGGTGCCGGGGTCGTTTTCGCGGCGCTCGGAGCGCTGCTCGCTCCCGGGCTCGGTGGGGCCGTGGCCGCGGTCCCCGGCCGGGGTGCGGATGCGGGCGTTCGGGATGCCGCGCCGGACGGATTATCCGGAATCGCGGACGCTGCCGGCTCCGGACGGCCCGGGTCGTCCCCGGCGCGCTGCGGTGCCCCTGACGCAGGGCCACGGGAGTGGTGTTCCGCGGAGTCGGGCAGGGGAAGGTACGCCGAGGAGGCGCCGGGCCCGCCCAGCAGGGCGCTCAGCAGAACGGCGATGTACGCGACCGCGGGCACGGCGAGCAGGAGCCCGAGCCGCCGGACCCGCCGCTGCCGACGCCCGGAGGTGTCCACGAAGACGGGTCCCGTGGCCGCGTGGCGACGGGACGCGACAGGGCTTTCCCGCTGCTGCGGGTGCGTGTCGGGCTCGCTGGTCTGGTGCACGGCCGCGCACCCTACAAGCGACCCCGCTCCGTTGACGAACGCCACCATATTCCGCCCAAGACGGGTATCCGAGGTTTTCCCTTCATCTGCTCCTTTCGTCATGTTTACCCCCGGAGCGCGGCGTCGGGGTGTAACGCTTTCGGGGCCGGTTGCGCCCCCGTGGATAGCCGCGTGCAGCACGGCACGCGGGCCCGAGGAGCGAAGGGGCAGGATGAAGCAGGACGTGACCAACCCACCGGTGGCCGTGCTCGGGCCCCGCCTCGCCGCGGACGTGGTGACCATGGCCCGCGAAGGGGCCAGGATCAGGCTCGACTACTCGCCGGCGAGCCTCACCCTGGTCGACCGGGTCATCGAGGCCATCCGGAGCGAACGGCCTCCGCTCCAGGCCGTGACTCCGACACTTCGGGGGTTCGGTGCCTACACGGGCGAGGTGCTCGTCCGCGCGGCCGGGGCGGCCTGGGTGGAGTTCGATGCGCAGGAGCGCGGTACATTCGGGCAGCCGTTCGGAATCCGCACACCGGACGGGCGAGTCTGGAACCCGCTCGGACGGGCGATGAAGCGGTACGAGAACGGCGCGGCGGACAGCCTGCGTCTTTTCTGCCTCTCCGTGATGGGCCGGGGCCAGGTTTGACCTCCGTCATGTCGCGAGAGTCTGGTCCTCGCGGGGCGACAGGGTGAGACGGACGGGGCGACGAGCACGAAGAGGACGCAGTGGGCAAGGCGGAGGTCCGTCGGCGCGACCGGCTGGGCGAGGGCGAACTCGGTGATGCGGTCAGACGGGCCCGCGACGGTGACGAGACCTCGTTCGCCGTTGTCTACCGGGAGGTCCACCCGATGCTCCTGGGCTACCTGCACGGCCTGGTGGGCGACGACGCCGAGGACGTGGCCTCCGAGACCTGGCACGACATCGTCCGTGACATGTCGCGCTTCCGAGGTGACGGCCAGGCCTTCCGCGGCTGGGCCGCCGCGATCGCCCGGCACCGGGCACTGGACCACATCAGGAGGATCAAGGCCCGGCCCCGCACCACACCTCTCGAGGGTCGCGTCCCCGAGCCGCCGACGCTCGATGACGCCGGCGGCTCGGCGCTCGAGAACCTGTCGACGCGGCGGGCGCTCGATCTGATCGCGGGACTGCCGCAGGACCAGGCCGAGGCGGTCCTCCTGCGCGTGGTCGTAGGACTCAACGCGCCCACTGCGGCCAAGGTCCTGGGCAAGCGGCCGGGCGCGGTGCGGACCGCCGCCCACCGGGGCCTGAAACGCCTGGCGGAGCGCCTCGACGGCGCCGGGGGAAGTGAAGGATGAAGGACAGCAGAGAACACGGCGACTGGATGGACGCCTCGCTGGCGGAGCGGTTGCTCGACGGCGCTCCGGTTGGCGACGCCGACGGCCGGGCGGCCCGTGTGGCGGGTCTCCTGGCGGTCGCGTCGGCGCCGTCGGCGGCTGATCCGGCACGGGAGCGGCTGGTACTGGCGGCGTACCGACAGGCGCGGGACGCCGGGACCACGCGGCGGCGACGGTCCGGCCTCGGCCGGCGTGCCCGGGTGGTGGCCGGCGGACTGGCCGCGGTCTTCGCCCTCGGTGGTGTGGCGGTCGCCGCGCAGACGGGCACGTTGCCCAACCCCTTTCACACGACCACGACAAAACCCCGTCCGGTGACCTCCGGTTCGGCGGGGTCCGTCGCGCCGGTCCCCTCCGCGTCCCCCGGTTCAGGCGCGCCCACACCCACCGCATCCGTGTCCACGCCTCCGGCCGCACCCACGGCGAGCAGGACTTCCGGCGCGCATCCCGTCCCGCCCGGTTCGCCGGGCGTGCCGCCAGGGCTCACGGAGGCGGAACCCAGGGGCCTGTGCCAGGCGTACGTCAAGGCCGCCGGGCGGGGTGAGGCCATGGACGCGGCCGCACGGGCCGTGCTCGAGAGGGCGGCGGGCGGAAAGGACGCCCTGGGCCCCTACTGCGACCGGCTCCTCGGCCCGGGCGCCGCTCAGAGATCACAGGCTCCCGCGCCGCCCACGGAGAACGGCGGGCACCGTTGACCGCTAGCGCCCGACGTCCCCTCAGCCCCACACCGAGCGGACGCCGTTGACCAGGTTGACGACCGTCCCCAGCACGAGGAACCAGCCGAAGCACAGGTAGACCCGCCCCACGGTCCGGTCGCCCTGCGCCCGCGAGGCCGCGGGACCGGGCACCGGTGCGGACTCCACCCGCACCGGCTCGTCGGGGGCGAGCAGGCCCCGGGGCGCGCGGCGCCACACGCGGCCCGCCCGTATGAGCACGATCGCCACCAGGCAGCAGAACGCCGCCGTCTGGAAGTAGGTGCCGGGTGATGCCAATTGCGCCGAGGCGTAGCTCTGCATGAACGCGTGACCTTCCAGGATTCCGGACGCGCCGGACCGCACACCGGCCTGCCCGTGCCGACGGGCGAGGCGGTTGTGGACGGCCCGCCGGTGGTCTCGGCAGAGTGCCGTACGCGGTCATCTTGTGATGATCCGCAACGCAGGTCAACACCCGGAGCCCGCGAGGAGTCCGCCGGGCCGCGGGGCGGATTGATACGTACCGAATTGCCCCGGATCGACTGTCCCTTCGGACCCTCGGAGGAGACCCTCGGAGGGGACCCTCGGAGGAGACCCCCGGAGGCAGCCGACGCCCGGTTCCCGCCCTGCCGCGCCGACGAACACCCGCGCGCGCTCCCCGGCCTCCTCGATTTCCGCACGTGGCGCCGCTTCAGGACGCCGGACCCACCCCTGGCATGCGACGCGCGCCGGTCACGGGAACCGGCGGCGGGAGGGGCGGGATGGACGTCGAGCTCGCCATGGACTTCCCCGTTCGGCGGCGGCAGCACCGGGCCCCCGACGTCGTGCCCGGCCACGTCTCCGAGCGACTCCTGTCCATGCCGTGGATCCGTGACGCCGAGGACGTGGCCCGCATCGTCCAGGTGGCGAAGCGGTGGCTGCGGTCCGAGCGACGCGTTTCGCGCGGCCGTGGCGATCGGCCCGGCGAACGAGACCTACCTGGCCGACTCCTGGGAGGAGACCGCCGCACCGGCCACACACCTCAAGGAGCGGTTCCCGTCCATGGCCGCCGACGTGGACGCCTGGACGGCACGAGCCGAGCCGTCGTACGAGCGGCTGAGGCACGGCTCCTTCTTCGACCGGGCAGCCGAAGTCAGCCGAACGCACCGGGGTCCCCGGGCCCTTCCCCGAAGGCGAGTCCCACCGGGCCCCTCAGGCGGAGGCCTTGGCGATGATGCCCTCCACCTCGTCCCGCCCGAACGCCCGCATGGTCGTGCTGCGGATGTTGCCGACCGCGCCCAGCCGCAGCAGCGCCGCGGCGGCGGTCTCGTCGTCGGGCGCCTCGACGACCGCGACGAGGTCGTACGGCCCGACGGTCCAGTAGATGTCGGCCAGCCTCCCCCCGACGTCCCGCAGCGCGGCGCCGAACGCGTCGGCCCGCTCCGCCGTGTCGGCGTACGCGCGGATCCCCTGGTCGGTCCAGCTCAGCAGCGTGATGTAGAGCGGCACGATCTCTCACCTCGACAAAGAGAGGAGCGTCCACTCCCAGCGTATGGGCGCCCCCGAGGGGTCGCATCCGGCGCACGCGCCCCGGTCCGAGCCCGCGCCCCGGTCCGATCCTGTGGCCCGGTTGCCGGCTCCGGCGGGCTCAACGGCACGGCGACTGCCCGGCACACGGCGCCGCATCGGGATCCGACGGCCCGCTCACCGCCCGGCCGCGGTGGTTGATCCGCCCAACGAAGGCGGCCGCCCCGAGGGGCAGGCCCGCCAGCGTGCCCAGGGTGAACCCGAGATCCTCGGCGCTGGGCGAGATCCACGAGGTCGCCGCACCGCCTGCCACCGCCGACGCCGACATGACGAGAAGGGCCGCGGCAACGGCGGAGCGCCGGCCCGGAGGTCTTTTCCGGTACAGGTCGCCGAGACGCCGGCCTCCTGCCGCGACAGCGCTGACGGACACCGGACCGAACCCGTCCGGCAACCAGCCGAGCGGCCAGGCGACCAACGCCAGAAGACCCATCCCGAGGAGAGCGAAGGCCATGTCCCGAGCCGTCTCCGCAGCCGCGTCCCACGGCCGACCCGGCATCGCGCCGGCCGCGTTCTCGCTGGTCATGCGAGGAGCGTAGCCGCAGCCGCATCGCTCCGGCACCGAGGGCGGCCCCGCCGCGTCGTCACTGCCGCGGCTTGGGGTGCGCCCTCACGGACGCCGGCGAACCAGTCGCGACCGACCGCCAGGAGCGGTGCAGGCCTGACGGGGTCCGGGCGGCGCTCGACCTCCTGAGCAGGGCCTCCCGACCGCGAGGTTGTGAGCGCTCGGCCGCCGACCGATCCTTCGACAACCGTCGGGCGCAGCAGCCGGATGTCGTACTCGGTCCAGCAATCCGCTCTCTCGATGCCGACCTCGCTGCCGCAGCGGGCACACAGCAAATTCGGCCCGTTGAGCCCGTCCGGCCTGCAACACCCGTACAGCCGAGCCGGGTCTGTGTGGGGCCGCAACAGCACGCCGTCCAGTGGGTTGATCACCCAGGTGGCGACTGAACCAGCGGGAGCGTACGGATCCGGATCAGGGGAGAAGAAACCCACCGCGACCGTCGAAGGGCCGTACGTGTAGTGCTCCCGGCCCTTCACCATCGGCAGGGGTTTCCAGTCGGCTTGCGTCAGGGGATTCGACAAGGGGGCATCACATTGCCGACACCTGAAAACGATCAGCATCGCATCCCCGCGACTTCTCCCGCCCATGGCACACCTGTTGCTGACGTCCTCGGTCGGTAGTCCGACCTGCGGTTGTGCTGTTGGAGGTTGCCGACAAGTATCCCCGAACGGCCTGGAGACAGCCCAGTCGCACCTTGGCCTACACGCCCCCCCAGACCGAGGTTGGCACCATCGCGGAGATCGGGGAAGCCTTGAGCGATGAGGGCCGCAGGCTCAAGGCAGGCGTGGCGAGTCGACGCTTCGGTCGGGTCGCTGCCACAGCCGAGCTGCTGGTACCTGGGCGACAGCGGTCCTCGTGGTGCCGACTTGCCGGATGCCGCCGGCTCCACCGCCGCCACTGACGCATAGCCGACGGGTCGGCACGGTCCCTCACTCTCCCGGCCACGCTCGCGTGGGAGCGCCCCGCGGCGCGTGGCTGCGGGGCGCTTTGCGAGGGTCAGTCGATCTTCTGCCCGTCGTACTTTCCGCCCTTGCAGGTCCCGGTTGCCCAATCGACTGTTCCGCCGCCGTCCTCACACTCACCCACGGTGGGGGCGGCGTCGGCGGGGGCGGCGTGGGTGGGGGCGGCGTAGGTGGCGGCGCCGGCGGTGGAGGCGCCTGTGAGGCCGAGTCCGGCGAGGGCTGCCGTGGCGATACCGGCGGCGAGGCTTCGTCGAATGCGCATGTGGTTCCCCTTTCACGGATTGCCTCGGGTGGGGCACTACTCAGCTTGATGTTCCTCCATGTGGGCGACACATCATGTTGGGCCGTTCGGGTGACGTTGCTGTCGGGTGCGGGGTCGTGACGCGACCCGTCAGGCAGGCCCTGGTGGGCGCTGCCGCGCGCAGTCACCTCGCGCTCCCGCCCTTGAAGGATCCCCGGTCCACGGGCCGCCAACTGAAGAAGTTCAGTCGAGGAGTCACGGGGCGGAGTCCGGTCTGCCCGCGACGTGGCGGCCTCGGCCGGGCTACCGACCGCGCCGCACCGCATGCCCGGTACCGGCCCGGACGAGCGGCGGATGCCCCGAGGGGAGTTGTCGATCGTCACACTGAGCTGGATCGCGGCTGTCGACGGTTGTCATCGTCGCGTGTTGTCGGTTCGCCTTGCACGGCCCCACGGCCCCACGGCCCCACGGCCCCACGGCCCCACGGCCCCACGGCCCCCACGGCCCCACGGCCCCACGGCGACCCGAGGCCAACGTGTCGAGCTCTGGCCAGTGCTCACTGATCGGCGATAGCCCCTCCATCCCGTGGTTCGCGAGCAGGCAGCCACGCAGCGACGTGTCGGAGGCAGCGGCCGCGGCGATCTCCCGCACCTGGCCGCTCAGGCGTTCCAGGGCACCCTCGTCCGGGCCTTCGAGCCGGCTGCCCACCGCCCTGACGAGCCCGTCGCAGTACTCCTGGAAGGCGCGCAGGAACAGTTGGTGCTTGTCGCCGAAGGCGCCGTAGAGGCTGCCCTTGCCGAGTCCGGTGTCACGAAGGATGTCGTCGACGCGGGTCCCCGCGTAGCCGGTGGACCAGAACCGGTCCCTGACGGTGCGCAGTACCTGGTCCTCGTCGAAACTGCGGGGGCGTGCCATGGATTCACGGTACCGATTCTTGACTGCACCGTCCATAACGGCACGGCGTCCGGAACCCGTCCCGCCCGGGACGTTGTCGATGAGCCCCTCTGTGCAGGGCCCGACCATCGTTCGCCTCCCTGGAAGCCCCGGCCGCCCATGGAAAGGACCCCTCCATGCCCCCACGGAGGAAGATCCGCCTGTTCGCCGAAGCCTCCCGTGGCGGCGAGCGCGCGATCGCTCGGCGCCTTGCACATGACGACACGTAGACGTGCCGGCTCCCATGACAGCCCGGTGAGCGGCTGAGTAGCGACCCCCCGTGACGTCACACAAGATTGCTTCATGCCGGTTCTGATAGCCGCATGCGCCATGGTCATGACTCTTGTAGGTGGGGTCGTGGCGCAGCGGGTCGGTGACCGCCGCCATCTGGTTCTCGGTCTTGCCGCCGGGCTCATGCTGGGAGTTATCGGCTTCGATCTGCTTCCCGATGCGCTGAACGCTCAGCCGCGGCGCGTTTTCGGGGTTCCTGCGGCATTGCTGATGTTCGTCGCAGGATTCCTCGCTCTGCACGTGGTAGAGCGAGGAGTCGCCATTCACCGCGCTCACGAGAGCGAGTACGCACCGCACAGCCATGCTTTTGGGCATGCGCAGGAGTCCGGTAAGGGAATCGGTCTGACCGCAGCCTCGGCACTTGTGGGTCACAGTGTGATCGACGGGTTCGCCATCGGCGCTGCGTATCAGGCCGGCAGCGCACTGGGAATCGTCGTTGCGATTGCTGTGATCTCGCATGACTTCGCCGACGGATTCAACACCTATACGATCGCCAGGCTGTACGGTAATGCCCGGCGTCGGGCTCAACTGCTACTGGTGGCCGACGCGCTGGCTCCGGTGGTCGGGGCGGCGATCACTTTGACGTTCACGATACCGAGGGGACTGCTGGGCCTTTATCTCGGATTCTTCGCCGGCTTCCTGCTCTATCTGGCGACGTCGGACATATTGCCGGAAGCCCACAGTCCGCACCCCTCCAAGGCCACTCTGTTGTTCACGGTGACGGGGGCTCTGCTGATGTGGTTGGTGATCGGGCTCGCCGACTGAGCGGGTCGCTGGTGGCGCACTGACAGGTGCGGGAGGTCTTGGTCGGCCCGTGTGTCGGGACGCCGATCGTGTCGCGCCGTGTCGGAGCGTCCACGCCGATCCGACGGCGGTGGTCGTGGTGGTGGTCGATGGCGTGCGCTCAGGGTTTCGGGCTCCCACACCCCGTGCGTACGCCTGCATGGCACCTTTCGCGTCTGCGGACCGTGCCTGCCGGGACGCCGCGCGTACGCCTGAAGCCGGCGGTACGGTTTGTATAGGCCACCGCAGGGCTACCACTGGCCTGCGCTTCGGTATTCCGGTATCGCCGCCCAGAGGGCCGGTCGACGATTTCCCCAGTCGGCCCCGAATCCGGCTCTCGACGGTGGCCCCGGCGATCTTGCAGGGAGTCGTATGAGCTCCGAAAGTCGGGTATTGGTCGTAGGAGCAGGCCCATCGGGGCTATTGCTGGCCGGCGATCTGGCGCAGGCCGGTGTCAGCTGTACCGTCGTCGAGCGTCGTGTACAGGAATCGCAACTCACCCGGGCTTTCGCCGTCCACGCGCGGACGATGGAACAATTGGACGCGCGTGGTGTGGCCGACCAGATGCTTGCGACCGGCGTCCGTAACCCGGTTCTGCAGTTCTTGCGGATCGATCTGTCGCGGTTGCCGACCCGTTACCCACATGTGCTGGTGACGCCGCAGTATCACACCGAGCGAATTCTCCGGGCGCGGGCTCTTTCCCATGGTGCCGATATACGGGAAGGCTGGGAAGCCCTCGGGCTCACGCAGGATACGACCGGTGTCGACGTTCAGGTCCGGGCGCCGGATGGATCCCCTCAGACATTGCGCGCGGCTTACGTCGTGGGCGCGGACGGGAGAAACAGCGTCGTACGCCGTTCCCTCGGACTGCCGTTCCCGGGCCGCTCCGCGGTGCGGTCGATGATGCTTGCCGATGTCCGGTTGGCCGACCCTCCGCACAAGCCTCCAACCGTGGGTGCAGTAGGTGACGCCTTCGCCATCCTCGTTCCGTTCGGCGATGGATGGTTCCGCATCATGGCGTGGAATCGCCACCACGAGATGCCGGACAACGCACCGGTCGATCTGGAGGAGATCCGGGCCATCGCCCGCCGAGCGCTCGGCCGCGACTTCGGCATGCACGATCCGCGCTGGATCTCACGGTTCCACAGTGATGAGCGACAGTCACCGCGCTACCGCGTAGGCAGGGTCTTCCTCGTCGGTGACGCGGCGCACGTACATTCCCCCGCCGGCGGCATGGGCATGAACACCAGCATCCAAGACTCCGCCAACCTGGGCTGGAAACTCGCTGCCGTCCTGCGCGGCCGTGCCCCCGAAGCCCTGCTTGATACCTACGAGGCCGAGAGGCACCCGGTGGGGCGCAGAGTGCTGCGCATGAGTGGCGCACTGTTGCGTGGGGTCCTGACCACCCCGCGGCTGCTGATCGGCGTCCGAGACTTCGCCGCCCGGACCGTCCTGCGTCTCCCACCGGTCGCCCTGCGGCTGGGGCGGGCGATGTCCGGGATCGACATCGCCTACGGCGCCCCGGCCGGCGCTCACCCGCTTACGGGCAAGCGGGCGCCGGATGTCCTCCTTGCCGATGGCCGACGTCTGTACGAGGTGCTGCGCGGCCGCCGGTTCGTACTGGTCACACCGGCAGACGCGCCGCTTTCCGCCTCGGTGACCGAAGCCTGGAACGGCGCGGTGGAGTGCGTCACCACCCCGTCCGGTCTGACCAGCAAGTCTGTACTGGTCAGACCGGACGCCTACATCGCGTGGGCCTCCTCCGAGCAGTCTCCACGCCGCCGAGCCGACGAGATCGGGCAGACACTGGCCGGCCTCTGTGGTGAGGGCATGGGCCCGTCGTCCTAGAGGCGCTGGTAGCCAGGGTTGCCGCCCGCGGGCGCTGCGGTTGCCGTGTTCGCGAGGGGAGGACGCAACGGGAGTCGAAGCGGCGATCAGACCTGGTTCAGGCCGCCGTCGACGAAGAGCTCGGTTCCGGTGATGAAGCTGCTCTGGTCGCTGGCGAGGAAGAGTGCCGCCGCGGCGGCCTCCTCGGGGCGACCCATCCGCCCCAGAGGCACCTGACTGGCGAAGAAGTCCCAGAGCTTGGCGGCTTCTGCGGCATTGGGCGCGAGCCCGGAGTTGCCGGGCGTCTCGATCGGGCCCGGAACGAGGGTGTTCACGCGGATCTTCCGGCTCTTGAGTTCGTTGGCCCACGTGCGAGAGAAGGATCGGATGGCGGCCTTCGAAGCGGCGTAGACGCCGAAAGCCTCGGCGCCCGAGGTTGCCGCGGTGGATCCGGTGAGGATGACCGAAGCCGCCTCGTTCAGCAGCGGAAGAGCCTTCTGGACCGTGAAGAGCGTACCCCTCACATTGATGCCGAAAGTCGAGTCGAAGTGCTTCTCGGTGACGTCTTCCAAGGCCGAGAACTCGCCGCCACCGGCGTTGGCGAACAGCGTGTCGATGCGGCGGCCCTGCTCGGAAACGGCGGCGTAGAGGCGATCGATGTCGTCGAGATCGGAGACGTCGCCCCTGACGGCGGTGGCGTTCGGACCGATCTCGGCCAGCGCGGCGTCGAGCGCTTCCTGACGCCGACCGGTGATGAACACATATGCGCCCTCGGCCGCGAATCGCTTGGCGGTGGCCAGCCCGATTCCGCTGTTACCCCCGGTCACGATGGCCGTCTTACCGTCGAGCTGTCCCATGATCAAGGCTCCTGTTCAGCGGAGGTGTTCCCTCCGCGGCTGTTGCTACGCGTCAGGCCCGCGCTCGGTGCGGTGGGCTTGTTATGGACGGTACGGTAAAAAACTCGATGCTGGACGGAACGGTCCAAAACTGTGGCCTAGCCCACTCGCCGCCCCGGATCGATCAAGGTCCGGGGCCTTCGACAGGATTCGAACCTGCGACACCCGCTTTAGGAGCGAGGTGGGGCGGTCGGCGGTGTGACCTGCAGATGCCCGGCCTTGGACATAGTGGGCGGCGCCTCCTCCTGCGTACCGCGATTCCCCCTGGCTCCCCGTCCGTTCTGGCACGGATGTGGCACGACAGCTTTCGTCCCGACGTTTCTGGCTTCCGCGCCTCCGCGCGGCTACCGTGCTGCTGGCAGATCGTCTGACCGGCGAGAGGGCTGAGTCGTGCTGACCACTACGCACCCCCCGTAGGTACCTCTGGAAAGCCCAGAGGGCCCTACGGAGGCTCTCAATGTCCCGAACCGTCCGCACGACTCCCAGGCAACTCCGTGTTCAAGACGGCACTTCGGAGTCCATGTCCCTGTACGACCTGCGCTACACGCACGCCGAACTGGCCCAAGCCGCCCGCCAAGGCCGTCGCCCGGCCCCGACGAAGACGCTGCGCCGGATCACCTCCTGGCAGTGGATGGTGCTCTACTGCAGAAATGGGTCATTCTCCACCGAGATCGCTACGGCTGAAGGCCGGGCCCGGCTCCAGGGTCGACTCGAAGCCCAGCGGATCCGCGGACTGCACCACGGCGGCCACGACCTTGACGACGTAGATATTCCTCCGGTCCGCCACCGTCACGGCGGGCTCTGGAATGCTTGGTAGACACAAAGCGTCCAGGACTGATCGGCGCGTGCGAGCGCAGGAAGTGCCTATGGCAGGCCAGCCATAGGGCTTGCGCCTTTCTTTCTCGTACGTGATCGGCGAGCGGTCTAAAACTGTCGTGGCTGCGATGTCACCGTGGGTTCAAATCCCACACTTCCCGCAGTAGGCCGGCGAGGGCGCTGGACAGGAGGGGCGCCCCAAGACACGGGGGCGCCCCTTCTTCGCGCCCGGAGGCAGTGTGCTTCCCACCGGCTCCCCGTGCGATCGGGCACGTCAGGGGCATGGCTTGGGATGGAGTTCACGTACCCCGCGTAGGCTATTGCGGGATGAGGTCGCCCGCACGGTAAAGGACGGGACCCGGGGTGCGGACAGGGTCGTCTGCCTCATCCATCTGACTTCGTCGCGGTACACACCCAGTTTGGAAGACTGAGGCTGCGGACCACTGCTGAGCTGTGCGGATGCCGACCTCGGCGTACCGTCCCGGACGACCGTGATTCCCCGTGACTCCCCGCAGCTCCCCGCCCGTTCTGGCACGAGAGTGGCACGGCCTCCGAGCTGGCTCGCCCCGCAAGGAAATCTCAGCTCCGTACGATCATGGTGATGGCAATCGGCAGGGCCACTATGCCCCCCAGGGCGAAGAGACTCCCGAGGAAGCGGAGGAAGCCGGGACGTACGGTCCGTACTGCAGCTTGCCGCTGCGAGCTTTGGGCGAGTCCACTGGCGACCAGGGCTTGGAAACGAGCCGATCCCTTCTTGGTCGCCAAGGCGACGCCGCCAATGAGAGCCAGGATTCCCCAGATCAAAAGGAACGGTCCGGGACTGGGCTCGGCCTGGCCGGCGAGAAGCAGCATGCGACGCATTCTTCATCCGCAGCGTGATGCGGGTCAACGGCGCTTCGGCAGGCCGGTGGAGCGGCTTTGGGCGGGAGCTGCCATGGGGCGAGAGAGTGGGGCCCCGTAAGCTTGCGGCGAGTCGGGCAGTCTGTGGACCTGCCCGTAAAGCACGACGTTGGGGCCCCGCTCTTCGAGGCTCGCCCCATGGTGGCTGCCTAAGCTTGAATTTTAAGGTTTCCCCTCAACCCTGAGGGCCGAGGGGAAACCTTAAAATTCAAGCTAAAGCCGTGGAACCGGCCGGCCCCGGCCTCGACGGTTCTGACCTCGTGCCTTCGGGCCTATCCTGCGGGCGCGTGGCGGCGGACGGCGCGCCGAGCGGGGCGAAGACTGGAGCGTGGGCGCGGCCGGACGTCGGCCGCGCGCCCGGCGGAGCGTGAGCGACGCCGGGTGTCTTGATGAAGTAGAGAAAGTCTTACCGCACAGGGATCGCTTCATGATCGTCTAGCGCAGCAGTCAAGATCACCTGAGGTCGAACCCTCAAGCCTCAAAGTGAGACTCGGCAACGACTCGGACGGACCGTCTTGGGCATGTGGGTCACCTCGTGACATGCGGGGGCCAACAGCCCTAGAGTGACGCGCGGTTGCTGCAGGTTGCGCGGGTCTTAACCGATCGGCGGTCCGGTGGCTGGCATCTAGGGGGATGAAGTGTTCGGTCCGGCGATTCCGGTGGCCGTCCTGTCAGGTTTTGTTTTGTGGGGCTCGTCGCGCATCCACCGGCGAGGCGGTGCCTTGCGTACGCGTGGAATTCGGACTAGCGCAACCTGCGTGAACACGGGAGCAGGCTCGGGCGGAAGCGTCCATCTCATGATTCAGTTCACGACGGATAGCGGCGAAGGCATACGAACCACGGTTGGCCCGTTCGACTTCCCGCCTGCCCGCGTGGGCGGTGCGCTGGACGTGGTCTACGATCCGCAGGACCCCGTCAACGTGACGACGCCGGACAGGGTGGGGAGCGGCAAAGTGGCGCTCAGTTTCGTCACGGGGTCCGCAACAACGCTTCTGCTCTCGTTCGGCCTACTCGTACTTGGCTAGCAGCATCTACGGCACAGACGTCCACCCTGCCAGCGAGTCAATGCCCGTGATGCTTCGGTAGTCCGGAGCCAACATCGGCGGAGATCAGACGTCTGCCGTCATGGCTGCGAATGTGTGGGACATCGCCGTCCAGGGCGTCGAGCAGTCGGACCGCGAAGAGTCGACACGGCCAAGGCCGTGCTCATGGTCCGGCGCTCGCAGGCAGAGATGCAGACCGGAGCCCTCTTCGACAAGGCGCCGAAGTCCGATGCCGGTATCCGGCCGGTCGCCTTCCCGAGTGAACTGCTGCCGGACGTTCAGCGGCACCTCGACACCTACGCCGGGCCCGGCCGGGACGGTCACGTCTTCCTCGGCCCCCGGGGTGGGCAACTGCGGCGGAGCAACTTCCGGGACGCCTGGATCCGCGCGCGGTCCAAGGCGGGCATCACGGCGGACGTGCACTTCCACGATCTCCGGCACACGGGGAACACCCTCGCCGCCTCCGGTGCGAGCCTGCGGGAGCTGATGACCAGGATGGGCCACAGCACTCCGCGTGCCGCGCTGATCTATCAGCACATGGTCAACGGTCGTGATCGCGAGATCGCCGATCGGCTTGGGTCGATGATCCGTAAGGCGCGAGGCGACGTGGACTCGTAGCAGCACGTTGTGGCACGGAAGTGGCACGGCCGTGGTCACGAGAAAGGGCCAGTTCCGGGGGATCAAGCCCCTGAACTGGCCCTTCGCCATGTGCCCCAGGCAGGATTCGAACCTGCGACACCCGCTTTAGGAGTTCATTCAAAGCTACATGCGCGCTGCCGCGTCGCTACTACAAGGGCTCAAGTCAGTCCCCTTGCTGCCGCCAAGGTCCTCGTGTGTACGGCACCGTTGCCGTCATCTTCTGCCGTCAGGAACCGTAGAGCGCCTGCATCCGGCCGACTGCTACGGCTTCGGCGGTCGGCTGTCGAGACGGGCCCGGCCTCAAGCCATTGAAGCTGCTGACGGTCGGATGAGTCATGAGCTTGGTGATCACAGGGATCGGCAGGCAGCCCAACCGGCTCTGAGCTGGTGGAACGGGGAACACAGGGAGCTGCATCGGGGCTCGTGGTGGGCCGTGACTGACCGCGGTTATCTGCCTGATCGGGCACGCATCGGGCACGGCCGTCGGCGCAGTTGCTGTCGGCGTGTAACGCGGAAGCGGCCCCACCGCGTGTAAGAGGTGACGTCAGACCACGAGAGGACACACGGTGAGGGAAGCACCCGCGGACTACCTGGAATTCGCAGTGGCCCGCAGCGGGCCTCTGTTCCGGACCGCCTGCCTGCTCACAGGCGACTGGCACCTCGCCGAGGATTTGGTTCAGGAAACCCTCGCCAAGATGTACCGCTCCTGGTGGCGGATCAGCCGTGCGGGAGCCCCGGTGGCCTATGCAGACACCGTGCTGGTGCGGAACTTCCTCTCCCAACGCCGACGTCGCAGTTCCACCGAGCGCCCCAGCGACCGGCTGCCCGACGTGGCCGAGCCGGCGCAGGACGCGGAGCTACGGATAGCCCTGCTGGATGGTTTGGCGCGGATGACGGCCAAGGACCGTGCCGTGTTGGTGCTCCGCTACTGGGAGGACCGCTCGGTGGAGGAGACCGCACAGGTCCTGCAGTTGTCGCCGGGAGCCGTCCGAGCCCGGAGCATGCGCGCCCTGCAACGGCTGCGCGCCCTGCTCGGCCATGAGTTGGCTGACCTGGCCGCATGACGCCTATGGCCTGGTGGCGCTCCGCGCTCCCGGGGCAAGACCGACGCCTAAACGAACGGAGATCCACCATGTCACTCAACGAGAACCTCGAGGAACGAGTGACCCGTGCCATGGACTGCGCCACCATCGAGTTTCCGCCTCACTCCGCCGATCTGGTACGGCGTTCCATCGCCCAGGGCCGGCGGATGCGGCTGTTCGGCTTCATCCGGATTGCCGTCGCGGTCTGTGCGGTGGCCATCATGGGCGGCTCTCTGCTGGCCGCGGACGTCTTCGGCATCCGCGGCGACGGCACGCCCGATCAGTTGAGGGCCGGCGCCCCGATGCACTCCGCGGAGCAGTCGCCCTCCCCGGGGACCTCGCCGGAAAGCGGGAACGTGGCCGTCATCCCCGCCGCACCGCCGTCGAGCCCGGTCCCGTACCGGACCCCGATGCATGCGGGGCAGCCGCTGGGCGAGGGCGAGGATTCCATGGCCGATCTGCCGCCCGCCGAGCGCGAGCGGCAGGAGGAGTTCCGGCAACGGGTGACTGCCACGCTGAACCGGACGCTGGGCGGCACTCTCGGTGAGATCCGTCCCTGGTCCGCACTCTCGATCCGCCTCTATCAGGCGGAGAAGAACGGGAGGAAGTACCCGCTGATCTTCTCGGTGCGGCCCGGGTACGAGCCGGCCGCGAAGGGCTGCCCGAGCACTCCTGTGGAGACGGTCACCTGCAATCAGGCCGTGCTGCCGGGCGGCATCCCGGCGGAGGCCGTGACCATTCCGATGGGTGAGGACGGGAAGACCCACTCCACGGATGTCACCTTCGCGTACGGGCGGAGCACGGTGATCCTTTCCGTGGCGCCCGACGCGGTCGCCGGGGTGTCGGCCCCGATTACCGGCGAACAACTGCTGGCGGTGGCGGGCGACAGTGAACTGCTGGAGCTCGTCCGGGAGGCGGACGAGCTCTCGGTGCTCAAGAACCGATAGGCCGGCAGCTGGCAGGCTGGCCCCTGTCGGCGCCGCCGGTGCACCAGCCGTCCGGCAAGCGCCGTCGCCGCACAGCCTTGCGGCCCCGTGCTCGGCGAGCGCGACGTACGGATCCGAGCTCACCTGCACATCGAAGACGGGGAAGTCCGCATCCTCAGAAACCCAACAGCAAGCAGGGCCGGTTCCCTCAGTGAGGAAATCGGCCCTGACCTGCAATTTTCCGGAGTCGGAGTGACGGGATTTGAACCCACGGCCTCTTCGTCCCGAAGCAATGGGAGCGTCTGTGTGACCTGCGGCCGGACCGCCGGTGACCTGCACGTACTGTCCGCGAGCGTCCGTGGTTGTGCGCCCCTGTTCGGGGTCGTTGTAGCGCAGTTAGACACTCAGTCGATGCTTGCGCCGTGCCTAATCCGTATTGCTGACAGGGCCGGGCTGAGCCTCGTCGTGGCAACATGCTGGCATGCCGAGTTTCGCAAGCAGTGGCGATCTTACTGAGGCGATCGAGGACGGTCTGTCGCCTTCGTGGTCCGTGCGAGCCGCTGCTGGCCCGCGACTCGCCCCGCACGCGGGAGTGGCGTCCGCCGCGGCCGTTCTGGAACGCCTGTTGCTGGATCCAGAAAACACGTTCGTGACCAGGGTTACGGCAGAAGCCCTGCTGAGGCAGGGGTCGTTGGCTGCGGTGCGGCTTGTGGCCCGTGCTGTCGCTCGCGCTGATGACAACCATGGCGATTGGTTGCAGACTGCCGCGCACGATGTGGCCTGGCCGCCAGGTGAGGCGGGTCGTGGCGTTTCGGCTGCGTGCGCTGCTCTTGCCGACGATCTGGATGGGGCCGTCCGCCGTGGTGCCGCGGAAGTCGCGGAATGGGTCCGCACGTAGCCGACAGCGCTCGCTTGCAGAAGATCCCCAGTTTGGAAGACTGAGGCTGCGGACTACACCCCACCTGGGCGGACGCTGACCTGCGATAACGCGGTGCTGTCACTGCTGTTCCCCGTGGCTCCCCGTTCGGCACCGCCTCACCTGGCACGGCTGTGGCACGCCCGTGCTCCTGTCGTCCCAGCAGTGCTGCTCCGGCCGCACCTCTAGCCCGACGGCCTCACGACGGCGAATTTGGCACTCATAGTCGGACCGAGATGGCCCACGAGGCCGTATCCAGGCTGATCTGGCCACGGCAGGTAGTAGAGGAACCAGGCGATTGTCTCAGTTACTTCGGGGATGTCCCGTTGTAGCTGATCCTCCAAGAACCGCAGTGTGGCGCGCCAATCAGACTCGGCATCTCCTCCCAGGAACGAAGTGACGGTTTCGTGAGCGACGTCCCAGAAGAACACGATCGGCAGGATGCCGTCCTCATTGAACACATGCGCGTCATATAGGTCCTCGAAGCCAGGCACGCCGGCCACAAAGTCCTGCACCAACTGAACGTCCTGGTCCATGCTGTCCGATCTCCTGGGCGCACAGCATAGGGCGGAACGGCTTGCACGCTGCCACACGGCCGGTGTGGAGAGGCTTTGGGCTGGAGCTGCCATGGGGCGAGAGATCGGGGCCCGTACGCTGGCCGCGAATCGGGCTGGCTCCTCAATAGCCCGATGTGGGCCCCGATCTTCGAGGCTCGCCCCATGGTGGCTGCCTAAAGCATCGGAGCGCCGGCCGCCCCAGCCACCGCGGTTCTCGCCTCATGCCCTCGGCCTACCTATGTGGGCGCGCGGCGGCGGACGGCGCGCCGAGCGGGGCGAAGACAGGAGCGTGGGCGCGGCCGGACGTCGGCCGCGCGCCCGGCGGAGCGTGAGCGACGCCGGGTGTCTTGATGAAGTAGAGAAACTCTTACCGCGCTACTGCCTCAGTGTCGCGAGGCTGCCTCGGTTGATCGCGATATGCGTGGCGAGGTCGACCAGTGAGCACTCGATCTGAGCGTTCGCGATCGGCTTGGAGTCCGTGATGTCTGGCGTTGTTGCGCGGTAGTCCGAGGGGGCGATGCCCCATGCCTCGATGAGGCTCCAGCCGGCCTGGACCACTGCGGTATGCCCGTCTGTGGAGGAGACGCGCAGCCATGCTGTGCACTGGTCTGAGCTTGACGTTTAACCTCGCAGGTCACTCGACCTGCTGATCTGCGGTTTTTCCCGGGACAGTGAGGGCGGCCGTTCTCCACCCTTCGAGATGTCGAGTCACGAAGCACGAGAGAACGGCCGCTGCCCATGAGTCTCCCCGCCGATGCGCCCGCAGGTGAGGCGTTGGACGTGTTGTCCCGCTTTCGGGTCGAGTTCTACGACTGCTTGTACGCTCGTGCGGACACGCTCTTCGAGCTCACGGACGCGGTGCTGTGCGCGGAGGGGCCGGTGAAGTCGCTGGTCGAGCTGTCGTTGGCGGCCGAGCACCGGCGCGGGCACGGCGCCCTATACGCCGCGTTGGACCGGGGCTGGCTGGAGCCGGTGCGGTTGCGGCGCGCGCTGGCCGGCCTGCCGCTACCGAAGGCGGCCGACGGGCGCATCGTGCTGGCCGTGGACGTCAGCAACTGGCTGCGTCCTGATGCCCCCACCAGCGACGACCGGCTGTTCTGCCACGTCTACGGACGCGGTGACCGCAGCACGGACCAGTTTGTGCCTGGCTGGCCGTACTCTTTCGTCGCCGCCCTGGAGACCGGCCGCACCTCCTGGGTCGCGCTGCTGGACGCTGTCCGCCTCGGGCCCGCCGACGACGCGACCGCCATCACGGCCGCCCAACTCCGCGACTCGGTCCAGCGGTTGACACAGGCCCGGCACTGGCAGCCAGGTGATCCCGAGATCCTGATCGTGATGGACTCCGGCTACGACGTCACCTACCTCTCCCACGCCCTGGCAGACCTGCCCGTCGTCCTGGTCGGCCGACTGCGCTCGGATCGCGTGATGCTCCGCGACCCCGGCCCCGCCCGTTCCGGGCCGAAGGGCGGCCGGCCCCGCCGACACGGCGGCGTCCTCACCTTCGCCAAACCCGACAGCTGGCACGAACCCGAGATCACCACCGTCACGGACACCACCCGCTACGGCAAAGCCGAGGCCAGAGCCTGGGACAGGATGCACCCCAGACTCACCCACCGCGGCCCCTGGCTGAACCACGCGGAGGACGAACTGCCCATCTTGCATGGCACGTTGCTCCGCCTGAAGGTCGAACGTCTGCCGGGCGACCGCGACCCGAAACCGGTCTGGCTGTGGTGCTCGGCCACCGCCGCCACGCCGGCGGACGTGGACCGCTGGTGGCAATCGTTCCTCCGCAGATTCGATCTCGAGCACACCTTCAGGCTCATGAAACAGACCCTCGGCTGGATCGCGCCGAAGGTCCGCCACGCCGACAGCGCCGACCTGTGGACCTGGCTCATCATCGCCGCCCACACCCAGCTCCGCCTCGCCCGACCCCTCGCCGAAGATCTGCGCCGGCCCTGGGAACGTCCCGCCGCACCACGCCGCCTCACCCCCGCCCGGGTGCGGCGGGGGTTTCGCAACGTCCGCGCGACCACGGCCCGTCCGGCGGCCGCACCGAAACCGTCCGGCCGGGACCCGGCAGGCCTCCTGGCTCGAAGAACAAGCAGCGCGCCAAGCGCCACGACGTCGGCAAGACGGTCAAACGCGCCGAGTCGATCAAGGAACACAAAGCTCAGCGAGGTTAAACGTCAAGCTGAGTAGCCGTTGCTCTACCGGTCATGGTGAGCGTGGGTTCGAGTGTGGCTTCCCGGGTGGGTGATCTTCCGGCCGAGTACGCATGACAGCAGGGCCTCCTGTGCAGCTCGGGGTTGTCGAGACCAACGAGCGCCCAGGAGGCCCTGTTGTCGCAGTTCTACGCCCTCGCGTCGGCTGGGTCCAACTCAGCCACTCTGCTGTGTGATTGTCTCGCGCACGTGTACGGCAACGCGGCCGATCGTCCGCACCGCGCCCGGCGGTATCCGTCGGATATGACGGACGTCGAGTGGGCGGTGGTGCGGGACCTGCTGCCGGTGCCGGGCTGGCTGGAGGGCAGGGGCGGACAGCCGGAGGGCTATTGCCACCGGCAGATGATCGACGCGATCCGCTACCTGGTCGCCGGCGGCATCACCTGGCGGGCGATGCCCGCGGACTTCCCCGCCTGGGACCGCGTCTACGCGTTCTGGCGGCGCTGGCGCGACCAGGGCCTGATCGGTGAACTCCACGACCGGCTGCGCGACCGTGTTCGCAGTGCCGAGGGACGCGATCCGGAGCCGACCGCGGGCGTCATCGACGCGCAGTCGGTCAAAGGGGCGGCGTCGGTTCCGGCCGCCACGCGTGGCTTCGACGCGGGGAAAAAGATCAACGGACGCAAGCGGCACATCGTGGTCGACACCCTCGGGCTGCTGCTGGCCGTCACCGTCACCGCGGCGTCGGTCACCGATCGCGAGGCCGGGCAGACACTGTTGGCCCGCCTGCGGCAGCGGCACTGGCGGATCACGCGGGTGTGGGCCGACGGCGGCTACACCGGACAGCTCGTCGACCTCGCCCGCAGCATCCTGCGGATCGCCCTGACCGTGGTCAAACGCAGCGACGACACCAGCGGGTTCACCGTGCTGCCCAAAAGGTGGCTGGTGGAACGCACGTTCGCATGGCTGATGCGCACCCGCCGCCTGACCCGCGCCTACGAGGCACGCACCGACAGTTCGGAGGCGATGATCCACTGGTCGATGAGCATGGTCATGAGCCGCCGCCTTGCGAAATGGGGACGCTGAACATCCCCGGATTCTGCTCGGCCAGCCAACCCCGCGCGACCAGGCGCTTGGCCTTCGACCGCACCCCCTCGACCTTCGCGGGCACCGGCTGGAGACCGAGAGCCACCGCGAGCTGCCGGCAGTCCATCGCTCCATCACCCAGACGGGACAGGCTCTCCATGATCCGCCGGTAGTCCGGCGCCAGCACCACGGCCTCCAGGCCGTCCCGCCACACCGGCACCACCGAACCGCGCACCGCACCCGCCACCGGCCGGTCGTCGGCCACCGCCACCGGTGCCTGTCGGCGATCACCCGGTTCCGCCAAGACCTGCCCGACCGTCTCACGAGCGATCACGAACCGCTCCCACACGGCCTCCGCCTCCCGCAACTCGGCCTGCAGCACCTCCACCCGCTGCCGGGCAGCACGCTCCCGCTCCTCCAACAGCCCCATCACCGAAGGCATCCGGCACCTCCACCCAAGAGACGACACGACACGTCATCCCTGCCGCCGAACCACCGACATCATGCCTGACCAGCGGAAACGCAGCGATCACCTGCGGAAAGACAACAGCTTCTTAGGGCTCGTCACTTGATCTTGTGGTCCTGAGCTGAAACGTCGATGCGTGGCCAGCAAGGCGTACGCGATACTCGGGCGATGGACAGCTGGGAGGGTTCTGCGACGCTCGAATGGTGGGCCAATCCGTCGACCTGCTTGGGGGCCTTCGGTGTGCGGGTCTCGGTCCGTGTTACCGGCGCGGAATGGACCTCTGATGCTGTCATCGATCCTCCCCTGACTGAGGACGACCAGGAGCTCTTCGGCTTTCTCATGGACCTCGATCCAGTCTTCACCCTGCGCTTCGACGCACGAGGCACGCTCATGGTCAACGTCGTGGCCGGGGACGGTACGGGCCTGATCCTAACCGCCTACGAAGCAAAGGCGGCCCAGCCACTCGGCTCGCGACAGGTTTGGTAGTGGTGGACCTTGTGGCACGCATGTGGCACGGCCGTGATCACAAGAAAGGGCCAGTTCCGGGGGGTCAACCCCCTGAACTGGCCCTTCGCCATGTGCCCCAGGCAGGATTCGAACCTGCGACACCCGCTTTAGGAGAGCGGTGCTCTATCCCCTGAGCTACTGAGGCGGAAGCGTGGGACAGCCTAGCGGATGCGGATCAGGGGTGTGCCGGCGATTGCTCCGGCCCCGGGGGGTGTGGCGCCGCGCCAGGGGTGTCAGCCGCAGGGCGGGCCGTCGTCGAGGTCGGCCGCGGTGAGGGCGGCGGTGAGGCGGTCGACGCGGGTGCGCAGGTCGTTGATCTCGTCCAGGCCGAGGCCCGTGGCCGCGGAGATGCGGCGCGGGATCTGGAGGGCCTTGTCGTGGAGCGCCGTGCCGGCCTCGGTGAGGTGGACCGTGACGGAGCGCTCGTCGTCGGCGGAGCGCTCGCGGCGGACGAGGCCGGTGGCCTCGAGGCGCTTGAGAAGAGGGGAGAGGGTGCCCGAGTCGAGGCGCAGGTGCTCACCGATCTTCTTGACCGGCAGGGCGCCGTGCTCCCAGAGCACGAGCATCACCAGGTACTGGGGGTAGGTGAGGCCGAGGTCCTTGAGCACGACGCGGTAGACGCCGCCGAAGGCGCGCGAGGCGGCGTGCAGGGAGAAGCAGATCTGGTTCTCGAGCCGGAGGTGGTCCCCGGCACGGGCGGGCGCGGTGGCGGTCATGGCTACAGGGTAGCTCGGCCGTCCACGTTTTAGTTGTGCACAACTCGATTGTGTGCTCTACTTGTCGTCAACGGGATCGCAACCGATCGAAAGAGGATGTCTCATGGACCCGCTGTACACCGCCGTCGCCACCGCCAACGGCCGTGACGGGCGTGCCGTCAGCTCCGACGGACAGCTCGACCTGGCGCTCGCCATGCCGCCGGCGCTCGGTGGCAACGGTCAGGGCACCAACCCCGAGCAGCTCTTCGCGGCCGGCTACGCCGCGTGTTTCGCCAGCGCCCTCGCCCTGGTCGGGCGGCAGGCGAAGGTGGACACCAGCGAGATCTCCGTGACGGCCGAGGTGACCATCGGCAAGGACGACACGAGCTTCGGCCTGGCGGTCGTGCTCCGCGCCGAGCTGCCGTCGGAGCTTGAGAACGAGGCCGGCCGCGCGCTGATCGAGCAGGCCCACCAGGTCTGCCCCTACTCCAAGGCGACCCGGGGCAACATCCCGGTCGAGCTCGTCGTGGAGTAAGCGGAGCAGGTATCGGAAAGTGTGGAAGGGCCCCGGGCGCGCGGTAGCGTCCGGGGCCCTTCCCGTGCGTGCGGGGCCGGTGGGGCGGGTGCTGCCAAGCGGCTCCGCGTCCGCCCCCGTTGCCTGTGACTCAGCTCACAAGCGGCGCCGAAATATCCGGGGAACGGCTCCCCGTTTACACCTACGTCGCACAAACGGGGACTCGCTCCCCGGAACCGAGCGCCACCGAAGGACAGAAAGGAGTGCCCGCCATGGCAGTAGCCGCCGCAGTGAAGCTCCGCGCGGACGCCACGCGCAACCGCGAGCGGATCATCGTCGCCGCCCGCGAGGCGCTCCTGGAGCACGGCACCGACGCCCCGCTCGACGAGATCGCCAAGCGGGCCGGCGTGGGCAACGCCACCGTCTACCGGCACTTCGCCGACCGCCAGGAGCTCTCGCTCCAGGTGGCCCTGTCGGTGATGGACCGGATCACCCAGCGGGCCGAGGAGGCGCTGGCGCAGGAGCCGGACGCCTTCGACGCGCTGCGCCGCTTCGTGCACGAGGCGGCCGACGAGCGTGTGGGCGCGCTGTGTCCGATGCTCTCCACCGGATTCGGCAAGGGGGATCCGCGGCTCGAGGAGGGCCGCGTACGCTTGGAGCGCGCGATCGAGGAGCTGATGGCCGCCGGGAGGCGGTCCGGGCGGCTCCGTACCGACATCGACGTCGGCGACGTGATGGTGGCCGTCAGCCAGCTGACGCGGCCGCTGCCCGGTAAGCACTGCGGCAGCATGGAGCGCTTCATCCGCCGTCATCTGCAGTTGTTCGTGGACGGCCTGCAGGCGCCGGCTCGCTCCGAACTCCCGGGTGACTCCGCCACTTTCGAGGACCTTCGGCAATGTCGCTGAACTCCGCCTGCCGAACGGGCGCCCTCGCGTAATTCACTCGCCCACAACATTTCTGTTACGTACCGTCTGTCCTCTTCGTCTTCAATGTCGTCATCTCTTCGTACCGTTAGTGAGTTCACCCATGCCTGATCTGGCACACGCCCAGCGCTGGAAGGCGTTGGCCTTCATCGCGATAGCCCAGCTGATGGTCGTCCTCGACGGCACCATCGTGAACATCGCCCTGCCCTCCGCCCAGACCGACCTGGGCATCTCGGACGCCAACAAGCAGTGGGTCATCACGGCCTACGCGCTCGTCTTCGGTGGCCTGCTGCTCTTCGGCGGACGCATCGCCGACCTGTGGGGCCGCCGCCGCACCTTCGTCACCGGCCTGATCGGCTTCGCCGCCGCCTCCGCGATCGGCGGCGCCGCGGCCAACGAAGGGGTTCTCTTCGGTGCCCGCGCGCTGCAGGGTGCCTTCGGCGCGCTGCTCGCGCCGGCCGCGCTGTCGCTCCTCGCGGTGATGTTCACCGAGGCCAAGGAGCGCGCCAAGGCGTTCGGCATCTACGGCGCCATCGCCGGTGGTGGCGGTGCCGTCGGTCTGATCCTCGGCGGTGTGCTCACCGAGTACCTGGACTGGCGCTGGACCTTCTTCGTCAACATCCCCTTCGCCGCCGTCGCCGTGTTCGGTGCCCTGCGCTTCGTCCAGGAGCCGGCCGGCAGCCGCAACAGCAGCGGCCTGGACATCCCCGGTGTCGTGCTCGCCACCACGGGCCTGGTCTCCCTGGTCTACGGCTTCACCCGCGCCGAGACCCACGGCTGGAGCGAGGGCACCACGATCGGCCTGTTCGTGGCCTCGGCCGTGCTGCTCATCGCGTTCGTGGTCGTCGAGGCCCGCGTGAAGGCCCCGCTGCTGCCGCTGCGCGTGGTGACCGACCGCAACCGCGGTGGTGTCTACCTCTCGCTGGGTCTGGCCATCATCGCGATGTTCGGCCTGTTCCTCTTCCTCACCTACTACCTGCAGGTCGTCCAGGGCTACTCCGCGCTGAAGACCGGCTTCGCCTTCCTCCCGATGATCGCGGGCATGATCACCGGCTCGACGCAGATCGGCGCGCGCCTGATGACCCGCGTCCGTCCGCGCCTGCTGATGGCCCCGGGCTTCCTGGTGGCGGGCCTGGGCATGCTGCTGCTGACGCAGCTGTCCGTCGACAGCTCGTACGCGGGCCTGATCCTGCCGGCGGAGATCCTGCTCGGCCTCGGCATGGGTACGGCCTTCATGCCGGCCATGAGCCTGGCCACGCACGGTGTCGAGCCCCGTGACGCGGGTGTCGCCTCCGCCATGGTCAACACCTCGCAGCAGGTCGGCGGTGCCATCGGTACGGCGCTGCTGAACACGATCGCGGCCAGCGCGACCACCTCGTGGGTCGCCGCGCACGCGGCCGAGGCCCGCACGCTCGGCAAGCAGGGCTTCATCAACGCCGCGGCCGTGCACGGCTACTCCACCGCGATCTGGTGGGCGGTCGGCATCCTGGCCCTCTCCGCGCTCATCGCCTTCACCTTCGTCAACACCGGTGGTGGCGGCGGCGTGGTCGCGGCGTCCGGCAACAAGGACGCCGAGGGCGCGGAGGACGTCGCCGTCCCGGTGATCGCGCACTGACGGACGCGTCGACGACGACGGCACGCCGGACGGCGAGCACGGCGAAGGGCCCCGCTTCATGAGAGGAAGCGGGGCCCTTCCCGTTGCGTTGCGCAGACTACCGGCCGAACTGCACGGACCGCTTGGCCAGACCCATCCAGAAGCCGTCGATGGCGCTGCGCTGGTCGCCGAGGTCGTCCTCCGCGGCGCCCATGGTGACGAAGAGCGGGGCGAAGTGCTCGGTCCGCGGGTGGGCGAGCCGCCCGGCGGGGGACTTGTGCTCGAAGTCCAGCAGGGCGTCCACGTCGTGCGCCTCGAGCGCGCGGTGCCCCCAGTCGTCGAACTCCGCCGACCAGCCCGGCACCCCGCCGGCGTGGCGCAGCGCGGCGAGGTTGTGCGTGAAGAAGCCGCTGCCGATGATCAGCACGCCCTCGTCGCGCAGCGGGGCGAGCCTGCGTCCGATGTCCATCAGCTTCTGCGGGTCGAGCGTGGGCATCGAGACCTGCAGCACGGGGATGTCGGCGTCCGGGTACATCTCCACGAGTGGGACGTACGCCCCGTGGTCCAGGCCCCGGTCCGGGATGTCCTGGACGGGGGTTCCCGCGGCGCGCAGCAGCTTGTGGACGGATTCGGCCAGGGCGGGCGCGCCCGGGGCCGCGTACCGCACCTCGTAGTAGTGGCGGGGGAAGCCCCAGAAGTCGTACACGAGCGGGACGGTGGTGGTGGCGCCGAGCGCGAGCGGGGCCTCCTCCCAGTGCGCGGAGATCATGAGGATCGCCGCGGGGCGCGGGAGACCGGCGGACCAGGCGGCCAGTTCGCCCGGCCACACGGGGTCGTCGGCGAGCGGCGGGGCGCCGTGCGAGAGGTAGAGGGCGGGCATGCGCATGGTGGGCCTCCTCAGGCCGGGAGGTCGAGGGTGTGGTGGGTGTGCTCGGCCTTGGCGCGCAGGTAGCGCACGTTGTCCTCGGACAGGTGCACCCCGGTCGGCACCCGCTCGGTGACCGTGACGCCGAGCGCGGTCAGCTGTTCCGCCTTGTCGGGGTTGTTGCTGAGCAGGCGGATCGCGTCGACGCCGAGGGCGCCGAGCATCTGGGCGGCGGCGGTGTAGTCGCGTTCGTCGTCGAGGCGGCCGAGGGCGCGGTTGGCGGCGAAGGTGTCCAGGCCCTCGTCCTGAAGGGCGTACGCGTCGAGCTTGGCGTACAGGCCGATGCCCCGGCCCTCCTGGCGGAGGTAGAGCAGATAGCCGCCGGTCTCGGCGATGCGTTGCACGGCCTCGCGCAGTTGGGGGCCGCAGTCGCAGCGCGCGGAGCCGAAGACGTCGCCCGTGAGGCACTCGGAGTGCGGGCGGACCAGCGGCGATGTCGCGCCCCCGTGGGCGCCCAGGCCGAGCGCGATGTGCTCCTTGCCGTCGGTGAGGCCCGTGAAGGTGAAGACGTCGGCCGGGGTGGCCCAGCCGTCGGGGAAGCGCAGCGGGATCCGGACCCGGGTGCGAATGGCCGCGCGCGCCGGGGCGGGGGCTGCGTCAGGGGCGGTCGGGGCGGTCGGGGCGGTCGGGCCGTTCGTCATACGGATGCCTCGCCTGGGTTTCTTGAAGTTTCAAGCTAGCAGGGGGAAGGTATCGATAATTGCTTGAAAGTTCAAGGTTGAATCCGTAGAGTGGGACCATGACCACGAGAGCTCCCGAGCCCCGCTGGCTGAGCGAGGACGAGCAGCGCGCCTGGCGCGCTTACATGGCGTCCACCCAGTTGGTCTCGGACGCACTCGACCGGCAGCTCCAGCGCGACGCGCGGATGCCGCACGCGTACTACTCGCTGCTGGTGTGGCTCTCGGAGACCCCCGACCGCCGGATGCGCATGACGGAGCTGGCGGAACGCTCGAAGATTACGCGCAGCAGGCTCTCCCACGCCATCTCCCGCCTGGAGGAGAACGGGTGGGTCCGTCGTGAGAACTGCCCCTCCGACCGGCGCGGGCAGCTCGCGGTCCTCACCGACGAGGGTTTCGCGGCGCTCGCCGCGGCCGCTCCCGGCCATGTGGAGGCGGTGCGCGGGGCGATCTTCGACCGGCTGTCGGAGGAGCAGGTGCGTCAGCTCGGCGAGATCTGCCGGGTCATCGCAGGGGGGCTCCAGCCGGAGAGCGGCGTGGTGGGCGACCTGCCCTGGCTGCGCTGACCGTGCCGGCTCAGTCCAGGTCCTTCTCGTACCAGGCGACGTCCCAGTAGCGGCCGAACTTGCGGCCGACCTCGCGGTAGACGCCCAGCGGGCGGAAGCCGAAGCGGGCGTGCAGCCGGACGGACGCCGCGTTGGGCTGTGCGATGCCCGCGTAGGCGCGGTGCACGTCCTCGCCCCGCAGGGCCTCGAAGAGCGCCGTGTAGAGAAGGGTGCCGACGCCGCGGCCGCCGGCCTCCGGGGCGCAGTAGACGGAGGTCTCCACGGAGGTGGAGTACGCGGCCTTCGGGCGGAACGGGCTGCTCGTGACGTATCCGAGCAGGCCCGGCGTGCCGTCGGGTTTCGTCCCGTGGGCAACCAAAAGGCGGTGTGGTCCGTCTTCCGGGTGGGAGAGCAGCCAAGGGCGGCGCTGTTCCAGTGACAACGGCTCCAGGTCGAACGTGATCGGCGTCTCACGGACGTAGTGGTTGTACAGGTCGGTGAGGGCCTTCAGGTCCTCCTCGCCACCCGGTCTGACCTGCACTTCGACGGGCTCGGACAATGATCCACCTCCGGCTGTGGCCGGACAGGGTACTGCAAGATCGTAGAAAACGGGGCTGTGCCTGGGAATTGTGTCCGGATTCCAGTCGTTATCTCTTTTCGAGTGGGCAGCCGAAAGGCACGCGTGAAGCTGCTGGAGGGCAGCTCATTCGATCCGACACCCGACCGAACCTTCGCAAGGGAGCACGCATGGCAACCCGTGCCGTCGCCCGCAGCACCGCAGGCGGGAAGAGCAGCGCTCGCGCAGGCCACGGCGAGATGGCCGACCGCGACCTGGTCGGCATGTACCTCGACGAGATCGCGCGTACGCCGCTGCTGGACGCCGCGCAGGAAGTCGAGCTTTCCAGGGCGATCGAGGCCGGTGTCTACGCCGAGCAGCTCCTCGCGGGCGAGGAGCTGGGTCAGGGAGCGGACGCCGACCGAGAGGAACTGGAAGCGATAGCCGCCGCGGGTGCGCGGGCCAAGGACGTCTTCATCCGTTCGAACCTGCGCCTGGTCGTCGCCGTCGCGCGACGTTATCCGCGCAGCGGCCTGCCGCTGCTCGACCTGATCCAGGAGGGCAACGCAGGCCTGGTACGCGCCGTCGAGAAGTTCGACTACAGCAAGGGCTTCAAGTTCTCCACGTACGCGACGTGGTGGATCCGTCAGGCGATCACCCGGTCCATCGCGGACCAGTCGCGCACCATCCGGCTCCCCGTCCACCTGGTGGAGGAGCTGGGGCGGGTGCGCAGGGTGCAGCGCGAGTTCAACCGCGAGCACGGGCGTGACCCGGAGCCCGCGGAGATCGCCGCGGAGCTCGGCTCCACCCCGGAACGGATCTCCGACGTACTCGACTGGGCACGCGACCCGGTGAGCCTGAACATGGCGGTGGACGACGAGGGCGAGACCCAGTTCGGCGATCTGGTCGAGGACACCTCGGCGGCCTCGCCGGAGGACTCCGTGCTCGTCATGCTGCGGCGTGAGGAACTGGAGGATCTGATCGACCGGCTCGACGACCGGACGGCGTCCATCATCCGGGCGCGGTACGGGATCGTGGACGGCCGCGAGCGCACGCTGACGGAGGTCGGCAAGCAGCACGGGCTGACGCGTGAGCGGATCCGGCAGATCGAGAAGCACGCGCTTGCGGACCTCAAGCGCATGGCGCGTGCGACAGGGCTGTCCATCGAGGCGGCCTGACCCCGAGCGGGCGCCCTTGCCGGCGCCCGCGTCACCACCCACAGACTCGAGCCCCGGTGCCACCCCCCTGTGCCGGGGCTCGACCCTCTTCCCGGGTTGGCCCGGTCGCGCGTCGCCCGCGTACGTGCGGCCGGGCCCTCGTCGTGGCCGGGCGCGGCGGACCGCCCCGTACCCTGGACGGCATGAGCAGCACCCCCGACCCCACTAACGGGCCCGCAGCGGCCCCCGCCCCACGAGCGCCGCGCGAGCCGGCGGCGCTGGTCTTCGACGACCCGCTGGACCGTCAGTCGTCCGACGACACCGACACCGGCTGGGGCGAGCGCCCCGGCCAGGGTGGTGCGGGAGATCTCGCGCGCTTCCTCGACGAGAAGCCCCCGCACCACATCTGAGGCGGACGGCCGCTATTGATGCGTCCGGTTGGTGCCGCCGTGGCCGTAGGGGGAGGGGACGCTCGGTGCGCCGCCGTGGCCCTGCTGCTGGCGCGCGAGCAGATCGCGTATCTCGGTCAGCAGCTCCAGCTCCGTCGGGCCGGTCACCGCGTCCTCCTTGCCCGCCTTGCGCCGGTCGTTGAGCTTGTTCATCGGCAGGATCAGCAGGAAGTACACGACCGCGGCCGTGATGAGGAACGTCAGCGCCGCGCCGGCGACCGCGCCCCACAGGAGACCCACACCCTGCTTGAGCTCGCCGTTGACGACGGTGCAGGGCGGCTCGATGCAGAGGATGTAACCGTCGAGGTTCTTGGTGCCGATGGCACCGATCACCGGATTGATGAGGCCCTTCACGAACGCGTCGACGATCTTGCTGAACGCGGCGCCGACGACGACCGCCACAGCGAGCTCGACGACGTTGCCACGCAGTAGGAAGGCTTTGAAGCCCTTCAAGGGACGATTTCCTTTCGAAGAACGACCGTGCAGTTCGGCCCGGGGGACCCGTGGGGCGGGTGGTCTCCGCCGGGCACTGCCGGCGTGAAAGCCGGCCGTGACGGAGGTGGTTGAGCGGTTCGGCCTCCGAGAGTAAGGGGTGCGCGCCGCGGCCCTCCCCGCCGGTTGCCTTTCTCACGGCGCACGGCTAGCGCAGCGCCACCGCCAGGGGCGAGGTGGCAGCGGCGCCGGACAGCGCGGCCGCCGTCCCGGGCGGGACCGACAGCACGATCAGCGCGCCGTCACCGATCCCGCCGCCGAAGCCGCCCCCGCCCCGGCTCCCGATCCCGTCCATGCCGGCCGGCGGGACGCCCTGGCCCCCGGAGGCGGGGGAGGGCACCGCCACCACGGGCGCCCCGCGGGCCACCACGCGCGCCGCGGCGAGGATGTCCACCCGGTCGCCGGGCCGCACCAGCCCGGCCGCCGCCGCGTCCGCGATGCGCACCGGCGCCCGCACCATGTCCCGGCCGGCAGCGGCGGTGGGAGCGGATCCTTCCCGCTCCGGCCGTCCGGACTGCGGATCCGTACGGGGCGCCGCGGCGGCCAGCGCGGCCGCCGTCATCGCCAGGCCCGTGGCCATCATCCGCCTCCGCCTGCGCAGCGCCCGGCGCAACCGGTGGCGCCCGCCGCCCGCCCTGATCGGCGCGAACACCGGGACCGCGCACGGGGCGGGCGCTCCCGTCCCCGCACCCGCCGGTGGGACCGAAACGCCGCCACCGTCCGTCCACAGCCTGGCACCACCGCTGTCCACCATCTCAACCACCCCCGTCATCGGGCCTTTCGCCCACCGGCGCATCCGGCCTGGCAGGACCACCATGACGCATCGCGTCGAGGCCCCTCGGCGGCCTGTGGAGTACTGACCGGTTGTGGATAACTCGGTCACCCGTTCGAGGGGATGAGCCGGAAGGGTCTGGCGGCTCGGCGCTCGCGGTGGTGTGCTTGCTGGTAACGAACAGAAGCGTCCGAGCCCGAGAGCGGGAGGTGGTCGACGTGCCCAGGCACTCATTGCGCGACGGCCCGTCCGAAAGGTCGAGAGCCCATCCGGGGGACGTCAGCCGTCGCGTCGCACAGCGGCGGGAGCAACTGGGGCTTAGCCGCGAGGAGGTGGCTGCCAAGGCCGGCATGACGCCAAGCTATGTGCGGTACGTGGAGGAGCAGTGTCACCACACCATCGGGACCAATGCCCTGCTCCGGCTCGCGGGCGCATTGCGGACCACCGCCAGCCATCTGCTGGGAGGTGACGCCGAGCACCTGCCGGGGGAGACGGAGACCGTCGGTCCGCCGGTGATGGAGGAGATGCCCTCTCAGGAGTGCTGGACCCGGCTGTCCGGCCATGACGTCGGCAGGATCGCGCTCACCACCGGCAGCGGTCACCCCGCGGTCGTCCCGGTGAACTACGCGGTCGTGGACAGGGCCATCGTCTACCGCACGGCCCCGGACGCGCCTCCGTCCCTCGCCAAGGGCAGCGAGATCGCCTTCGAGGTCGACCAGCTCGACGCCTGCCTCAGTGCGGGATGGAGCGTGCTCGTGCTCGGGGTTGCCGAACACGTCGTCGATCCCGAGGACACTCGCGCTCTGGAGACCCACCCTGGCCCGTGGTCCGGGGGTGAGGACGATCTGTGGATACGCATCGTCCCCACCCATGTCACCGGCAGTCTCATACGCACCGTGTAGGCGGTGGCGCCGAAGCTGCCGAGGCCCGTCGAGGGGCCCGTCGGGAGCGCTCGGTCGGGCACGGGCACAGACGTTCAGACGTGGTGGAACACCGCCACGGGGCAGTGGGCGTGGTGGAGCACGGCATGGGTCACATGGGCCAGCCGGCCACCGCCGCGCTGGTGCCGCCGGGCACCCGCGACGAGCAGATCGGCATGGGCCGAGGCATCCACCAGGGCGCCGCTGGCGGAGGAGGCCTCGACCAGGTCCACGGTCACGGTCAGGTCCGGGTACTCCTCGCGGATCGTGTCGGCGACGATCTGCTCCGTGGCCGCCTCCCGGTCGCCGACCGACGTGGCGTCGTCCAGACCGGGCACCATCTCGCCCACCGCCCCGAGCAGGCTCCACGCGGTGAGGAGCCGCAGGGTGGCCTTCCGCAGGCGGGCCTCGTCGGCGGCGAAGCGCACGGTGGCCAGATCGGTCTCGTCCCGGATACCGGCCAGGACGACACCGGTGGACGGCTGCTCGCTGCCCCGCACGACGACCACGGGCCCGTGCGCATGGGAGGCCACGCGAAGCCCGACCGAGCCCAGCAGCAGCGCGTGGAAGCCACCGCGTCCACGGCAGCCGACGACGGTCAGGCTCTTGGAGCCGGACTGTTCCAGCAGGGTGTCGGCCGGTTTGCCCTTGCCGAGCGAGGTCGAGACCGCCAGGTCCGGGTAGCGTGCGGTCGCCGATGCCGCCGCTTCGTCCAGCAACGCGCGTCCGCTGTCGAGGACCAGCTGTGCGGTCTCGGGAGACAGGTTCCTGCCGGAACGGGTGTCGAGGCCGGTCGCGTGCAGGATGTGCAGCGGGCGATCACGCAGCACGGCCTCACCGGCGGCCCACATCACCGCGGCGGTGGCGTGGAGCGAGCCGTCCGTGCCGACCACGACCGGTCCGTGGCTGGTGTCCATGGCGGTGCCTCCTTGTCGCTGTCGCTCCGCTCCCCTCCGTCCCCCCACCCCGTCCCCCCGCCCGTCCACCCCACCCGGTCCCCTCCCCACCCCGTCCCCACCGGCCCACCACTCAGTCCGGCACCAGCACCGCCGCACCGTTGACGCGGTCGGCGGCCAGGTCGGACAGCGCCCGGTCCGCGTGGTCGAGGGGATAGGGGGTGGCGGTCACCCGGATCCCGATCCGGGCGGCCAGGGCCAGGAACTCCTGTCCGTCCTGTCGTGTGTTGGAGGTGACGCTGCGCAGATTGCGCTCCTGGAACAGATGCCGCTGGTAGTTCAGTGCCGGGATGTCGGTGAGGTGGATGCCCGCGATCGCCAGCGTCCCGCCCCGGTCCAGGGCCTCCAGCGCCGGCGGCACCAGGTCGCCGACCGGCGCGAAGAGGATGGCCGCGTCCAGCGGCTCCGGCGGCCGCTCCGCCGCCGCCCCCGCGGAGGCGGCGCCGAGCTCCAGCGCGAGTTCCCGCGCCCGCTCCGACCGGGTCAGCACATGCACGGTGGCGCCCTCGGCCAGCGCGACCTGGGCGGCGATGTGCGCGGAGGCGCCGAAGCCGTAGATGCCCAGCCGGCCGCCCGCCGGCAGGTCGCTGCGCCGCAGCGCGCGGTAGCCGATGATGCCCGCGCACAGCAGGGGCGCCAGGTGCACGGCGTCGCGGCCGTCGGCGTCCTCGGGCAGCGCGTAGGCGTAGTCCTCGGGTACGGAGGTGAAGTCGGCGAAGCCGCCGTCTGCGTCCCAGCCGGTGTAGAGCGAGTACGGGCACAGGTTCTCGCGTTTGGTCAGGCAGTAGGCGCAGCTCCCGCAGGTGCCGCGGAGCCAGGCGACGCCCACCCGGTCGCCCTCGGCGAAGCGGCCGGCGAGCTCGCCGGTGCCGATGACCCGCCCGACCACCTCGTGCCCGGGGACTGTCTCGCGCCGGTGCGGCGGCAGATCACCCTCCGCCAGGTGCAGGTCGGTACGGCAGACGCCGCACGCCTCCACACGCAGCAGGAGTTCATGCGGTCCGGGCACCGGCTTGGGGCGCCCGACCCGTACCAGCGGCTCCGTGATCATGGGCCCGGGCCGGTCTACGACCCAACCACTCAGCATGTCTCCAGTCTGCGACCGGAGGCCTCGGCGCTGCAGCACGAAACGGGTCCCGCGGGCATGCAGAAGGCCCCCGTCGGCCGCGACGGGGGCCTTCACCAGGCGATGGTGCCGTGGGCTCCGCTCAGGCGGCCGAGGTGCTCGCCGCGCTGCCGCTGCCGCTGGTGGAACCGCTGGAGGAGCCGGCCGAGCTGCTGCTCTTGGAGTCGGAAGAGGACTTCGACTCCGAGCCGCCGCTCTTGGCGGCCGGGGTGCTGCTGGACGACGAGCCGCGGCTGTCCGTCCGGTAGAAACCGGATCCCTTGAAGACGACGCCGACCGCGGAGAAGACTTTGCGGAGCCGGCCGTTGCACGCCGGGCACTCGGTCAGCGGGTCGTCGGTGAACTTCTGCACCGCCTCGAGGCCCTCGCCGCAGGCGGTGCACTGGTACTGGTACGTCGGCACTTGCTCCTCCTGGCACTCTGATTCATTGAGTGCTAACGACGGTCAATAGTGCAGCATTCCGCGTCGTCAGTCCACCGCGACCGGCTCTCGGTGACCGATGCCACTGCCGCGGCCGGTGCCGTCACCGCGTGCCGCGACCACTTCGGACGGCCGCGACGCGAGCCGTTCGCGCAGTGCCGCCAGCGTGACGAGGGCCAGCGCGGTGCCCACCAGCGGCACGGTGAACCCGGCACTCGCCCCGATCCCGTCGGCCAGCCGTCCGGCGGCGGTGGCGGCCGCAGCCTGGCCCAGCGCCACCGCGCCGGTCAGCCAGGTGAACGCCTCCGTGCGGACCCCCGCGGGCACCAGCGACTCGACCAGGGTGTAGCCGGTGATCAGGGCCGGGGCGATGGTGAGCCCGACCAACAGCCCGAGCCCGCCCAGCAGCGGCACGGCGTGCGCCGCCCACAGCATCGAGGTGGCCAGGGTCAGCGCCGTGTAGCCGACGAGCATGCGCCGCTTGGGCCCGGACTTCCAGGCGACGGCGCCGCATGCGAGCCCCGCGAGCATGTTGCCGGCAGCGAAGGTCCCGTAGAGCAGGCCGTTGATGCCGGGCCGCCCGATCTCCTCCGTGAAGGCCGTCATGGAGACCTGCATGCCGCCGAAGACGGCGCCGATGCCGAGGAACGCCACGGCCAGCACCCGTACGCCCGGCACGGTCAGCGCCGAGGCCCGGCGCTCCCGGCCTCCCGGGACGGCCCGGGCCGGGGCGGGGGCGGTCCGCCGCTGGGCGGCGAAGAGCAGGCCGCCGGCCAGCGTCAGCACGGCCTCGGACAGTAGCCCGGCCGCCGGGTGCACCCCGGTGGCCAGCGCCGTGGCCAGCACCGGCCCGATGACGAAGGTGAACTCGTCGGTGACCGACTCGAAGGCCGCCGCCGTCTGCAGCAGCGGCGACCCGGCCGGCAGGGTGGCCGCCCAACGGGCCCGCACCATGGGCCCGACCTGCGGCACCGAGGCGCCGGTGGGCACCGCCACCGCCAGCAGCGCCCACAGCGGCGCGTGCGCCAGTGCGAGGACGGCGAGCAGCGTCCCGGACGCCGAGTGGACGATCACCCCGGGCAGCAGCACGGCGCCCTGGCCGAAGCGGTCGGAGAGCTTGCCGCTCTGCGGGGCGAACAGCGCCATGGAGACGCCGGTGACGGCCGAGACGGCACCGGCGGTGCCGTAGGAGCCGGTGGTGTGCTGCACCAGCAGCACGATGCCGATGGTCAGCATCGCGAAGGGCTGGCGCGCGGCGAACCCGGGCAGCAGGAAGGCCCACGCACCGGGCGTGCGCAGCAGTTGCCCGTATCCCGGGCGCCCCGCGCCGCGGGAACGGCGGGAGGAGCCCGAAGGGAAGGACGAGCGGGACGAACGGGATGCTCGGGACGCTCGGGACGAGCGGGACGTACGAGTGACCGTGGATCCCACGGCCGGGCCTTTCCGCCGCCTGGTAGCGCACCCTGGACGCCTGGTCGCGTTCCTGTGCGCCGAGAGCTGTCCTCTCGCGCATGACCGAGGTAGATACCGGATCTGTCCGGCCGCCGGGCGGTCGCGCCAGCTCTGCATCAGACAGAGTTGGTGGTGACTGTCGACAGCCATGTTAACGGCCGGCCCCACCGCCCGATTCCAGCCATCCGGCCAGCTTGCCGCCGCGTCCCACCGCCCGCAGCCGCGCCTCCGCCTTGTCCCGCACCGGGTCGGTGGCGACGACGAGAAGTTCGTCACCGTGCCGCAGCACCGTCGTCGGCAGCGGGACGAAGCTCTTGCCCTCGCGGACGACCAGGGTGACGGCCGCACCCGGTGGCAGCCGCAGTTCGCCGACCTCCACGCCGTGCATCCGCGAGTGCGGTGGGATCCGCATCGACAGCAGGTGCCCCCGCAGCCGCTCCAGGGGCGCCGACTCGATCCCCAGGTCCTCCGCGGCCCCCGGGTCCCCGAGGCGGAGTCTGCGGGCCACCCAGGGCAGCGTCGGGCCCTGCACGAGCGTGTAGACGATCACCAGGACGAAGACGATGTTGAAGATGCGCTCGCTCTGCCGGACGCCCGCCACCATCGGGATCGTGGCGAGGACGATGGGCACCGCCCCGCGCAACCCTGCCCAGGACAGCAGCACCTGGTCGCGGAACGGCGTCCGGAACGGCAGCAGGCTCGCCGTCACCGACAGGGGCCGCGCCACCACTGTCAGGACCAGGCCGACCACGAGCGCCGGCACGATGTCGTCGCCGAGTTCGTGCGGGGTCACCAGCAGCCCCAGCAGTACGAACAGGCCGATCTGCGCCAGCCAGGCCAGCCCTTCGGCGAAGCCCCGGGTGGCCGGGCGGTGGGGGAGCTTGGCGTTGCCCAGTACGACGGAGGCGACGTACACGGCGAGGAAGCCCGAACCGTGCGCGAGCGCCCCGCCCGCGTAGGCGAGGACGGCGATCGCCAGGACCGCGATCGGGTAGAGGCCCGAGGCGGGCAGCGCGACATGGCGCATCGCGAACGCGCCGAGCATGCCCACGGCCAGGCCGACCGCGGCGCCGATGGCCAGCTCCAGGGCGATCTCGCCCAGCAGCACGCCCCAGTTGTGCACGGGCCAGTGCTCGGAGAAGGCGACGACCAGGATGACCACCGGGGCGTCGTTGAACCCGGACTCCGCTTCGAGCACACCGGTCACCCGGCTCGGCAGCGGCACCCTGCGCAGCACCGAGAAGACGGCCGCCGCGTCGGTGGACGAGACGACCGCGCCGATGAGGAGCGCCTGCCGCCAGTCCAACCCGACGAGGTAGTGCCCCGCCGACGCCGTGATGCCGACGCTGACCGCGATGCCGAGGGTCGCGAGGACCGCCGCCGCCGGGACCGCCGGTTTGATCTCCCGCCACTGGGTGCCGAGACCACCCTCGGCAAGAATCACCACAAGTGCGGCATATCCCAACACCTGGGTCAATTCGGCATTATCGAAGGCGACTCCCAGTCCGTCCTGTCCTATCGCGACCCCAATGCCCAGGTAGAGGAGCAGGCTGGGGAGGCCGCTGCGCGAGGAGAGGCGCACGGCGATCACCGCTATGAGCAGCACGAGGGCGCACACCAGCAGGAGTTCATTGAGGCGGTCGACAGTCAGGAGCCGGTCCTTTCAACGAAGTTCATTGCCTTACCTAATATTTTACCTGTGCTTGGGGTTGTGGCGATCTCCGTCCACAGGTCAGGACACCGCGTGGGGAGCTACGGGTCGGTACGCCTAAGGTGGCCCCTAGCAATCGGTCCACCCTGCCTTTCGAAGGACATCGATGCCCGCCAAGAAGAAGTCCCGCCGCACGCGCCTCATCGTGATCGGGGTCGTGCTCGTGCTCGTGGCGGGCATCGTCTACGGGTCGTACTGGAGCGTCGCCACCGTCCGCGCCTCCCTCCCGCAGACCACCGGAACCCTGCAGCTCAAGGGCCTGACCGGCGCCGTCCAAGTGAAGCGCGACGGCAACGGGATCCCGCAGATCTACGCCGACACCGCCGAGGACCTGTTCCGCGCCCAGGGCTACGTCCAGGCGCAGGACCGTTTCTACGAGATGGACGTGCGCCGGCACCTGACCGCCGGCCGGCTGTCGGAGATGTTCGGCAGCGGCCAGGTCGAGACCGACGCCTTCCTGCGCACCCTCGGCTGGCGCCGGGTCGCGCAGCAGGAGTACGACACCAAGCTGTCGGCCGACACCAAGAAGTACCTCGAGGCCTACTCCGACGGAGTCAACGCCTACTTGGACGGCCACTCCGGCGCCGACCTGTCCGTCGAGTACGCGGCGCTGAAGTTCAGCAACGACTACGTGCCGGAGAAGTGGACCCCGGTCGACTCGGTCGCGTGGCTCAAGGCGATGGCCTGGGACCTGCGCGGCAACATGCAGGACGAGATCGACCGCTCGCTGCTGTCGAGCCGCCTGACCCCCGCGCAGATCAAGCAGCTCTACCCCGCCTACCCGTACGACCGGAACAAGCCGATCGTCGAGGCCGGCAAGGTCGACGACCTCACCGGCGAGTACGAACCGGCCGGAACGACCACGGAAGCGGGCACGAACCCCGGCGACGGAACAGGCACCGGCGACGGCACCGGCGACGGAACGGGCACCGAAACCGGTACGGGCACCGAAACCGGTACGGGTACCGGCACCGGCACCGACGCCGCCTCGACCTCCGACGCGTCCCAGAACGTCCAGTCCCAGCTCGCCTCGCTCTCCGACACCCTCGACCAGATCCCCGCGCTGCTCGGCCCCAACGGCAACGGCATCGGATCCAACTCCTGGGTGGTCGACGGTCGCCACACCACCACCGGCAAGCCGCTGCTGGCCAACGACCCGCACCTGGCCCCGCAGATGCCCTCGCTCTGGTACCAGATGGGCCTGCACTGCAACAGCGTCGGCGAGGCCTGCCCCTTCGACGTGGCCGGCTACACCTTCTCCGGCATGCCGGGCGTGATCATCGGACACAACCAGTCGATCGCCTGGGGCATGACCAACCTCGGTGCCGACGTGACCGACCTCTACCTGGAGAAGGTCACCGCCGACACGTACCTCTACGACGGCAAGCAGCGGGCCTTCAAGACCCGCAAGGAGACCATCAAGGTCGCCGGCGGCGACGACCGCACGATCACGGTGCGCAGCACCGGCAACGGACCGGTGATCTCCGACCGCAGCGCCGAACTGCGCACCGTCGGCAACCGCGCCCCGGTCCCGAACTCCGCGCCCGACCGCGGCGAGGGCTACGCGGTCTCCCTGCGCTGGACCGCGCTGATCCCGTCCAACACCATGGACGCGGTCTTCAAGCTCGACGCGGCGACCGGCTGGGAGCAGTTCCGGGCCGCCGCCCGCGACTTCGCCGTCCCGTCCCAGAACCTGATCTACGCCGACAACAAGGGCGACAAGGGCCACATCGGCTACCAGGCCCCCGGCCGGATCCCGGTCCGCGCCGCCGGCTACGACGGCACCTACCCGGCCCCCGGCTGGGACCCGCGGTACCAGTGGAAGAAGTGGATCCCCTTCTCCGCGATGCCGTACGAGCGCGACCCGGAGCGCGGCTACATCGTCACCGCCAACCAGGCCGTGGTCGACCAGGGCAAGTACCCCTACCTGCTCACCCAGGACTGGGGCTACGGCACGCGCAGCCAGCGGATCAACGACCTGATCCAGTCCAAGATCAAGGACAGCGGCCTGATCTCCATGGACGACATGCAGAAGATGCAGGGCGACAACAGCAGCGAGATCGCCAAGCTCCTGGTGCCGTACCTGCTGAAGGTCGACATAAAGGACGACAAGGACGACTACGTCCGCAACGCCCAGAAGCTGCTGGAGGGCTGGGACTACAACCAGGACGCCGACTCCGCGCCCGCCGCCTACTTCAACGCCGTCTGGCGCAACGTCCTCAAGCTGGCCTTCGGCAACAAGCTGCCCAAGGAGCTGCGCCCCGAGGGCCAGTGCCTGACCGTCCCGGCCGCCGACCGGTCCGGCCCGGTGGACGACCTCGACGGCAAGTCCCAGCTGGTGCGCGAGTGCGGCCGGCGCGCCGCCGACCAGGCGCAGCCGGACGGCGGCGACCGCTGGTTCGAGGTCGTGCGCAACATCCTGGACGACCAGGACAGCCAGTGGTGGACGGACTCCCCCTCGGCCTTCTACGACAAGGACAGCGACCGGACCCGCACCACCCGCGACGAGCTGCTGGCCCGGGCCATGAAGGACGCCCGCTACGAGCTGACCGCGAAGCTCGGCAAGAACATCGACACCTGGAGCTGGGGCCGTCTCCACACGCTGGAGCTGCGCAACCAGACCCTGGGCACCGGTGGTCCGGCCGTCGTCCGCTGGCTGCTCAACCGCGGTCCGTGGCAGCTCGGCGGCGGCGAGGCCGCGGTCAACGCGACCGGCTGGAACGCGGCCGGCGGCTACGAGGTGGTCTGGGTGCCGTCGATGCGGATGGTGGTCTCGCTGGACGACTTCGACAAGTCCCGTTGGATCAACCTGACGGGAGCCTCCGGACATGCCTACAGCTCCCACTACACCGACCAGACCACCAAGTGGGCCAAGGGCGAACTGCTGCCGTGGGTCTTCACCGGGCAGTCGGTCGACGGGGCCACGGAGGACACCCTGGCGCTGACGCCGTAGCCCGCGCGGGCGGCGCGTGACGACAGGGGCGGGCCTTCGGGCCCGCCCCTCAGCCGTCCTCGGCCGTCCAGCTGTCCTCGGTGGTCCTCAGCCCTTGCCGAAGCGCCGCACGCCCTCCGGGGTGACCACCGCGTCGACCGGCCGGTCGTGCGGCTCGTCGGGCAACCGCTCCAGCACCTCGTGCGCGTACAGCAGCACCACCAGCGCCGGCGTCGCCCCCGCCGCGTCCAGCCGGGCCAGGACGCGGTCGTACGAGCCCCCGCCGCGGCCCAGCCGCATTCCCCGGCCGTCGACGGCCAGTCCGGGGAGCAGGACCGCGTCCGCCCGGGTGACGGCGTCCGGGCCTAGTCGGGGACCGGTGGGCTCGTACAGGCCGCGGGCGGCACGCAGCAGGCCTCCGGAGCCCTCGTAAGGGGCCCAGTCCAGGTCGTTGTCGGGGAGCAGGACCGGCAGCAGCACCCGCTCCCCGCGTGCCCGCAGCAGGTCGAGCAGCGCGCGGGTGCCGGGCTCGCCGCCCATCGAGACATAGGCCGCCACCGTGCGGGCCTGCGACAATTCAGGCAGGTCCAGGGCGTGTTGTGCGATCACCCGTTCGGCCTCCGCGCGGTCGCCGGGCGTCAACCCGCGTCTCACCTGGAGGAGGCGTTCCCGCAACTCCCCCTTGCTAGCGTTGTCGTCACTCATTTGACGTGCAACCGCCGCCTATCGTCATCAAGCAACCGGAACTTCATCTTCACCTCATATACAGCGGTTATCGTTGCCCCATGACTCACGCGCGTACCCGGATCAGCAAGGCTGTCATCCCTGCCGCCGGGCTTGGCACCCGTTTCCTGCCCGCCACGAAGGCGACTCCCAAGGAAATGCTGCCGGTGGTCGACAAGCCCGCCATCCAGTACGTCGTCGAGGAGGCCGTCGCAGCGAACCTCTCCGACGTCCTCATGATCACAGGTCGGAACAAGCGGCCGCTCGAGGACCACTTCGACCGCAACTACGAGCTCGAGTCGGCGCTCACCGCCAAGGGCGACGAGGCGCGCCTGGCACGGGTCCAGGAGTCCAGCGACCTCGCCACCATGCACTACGTCCGCCAGGGCGACCCGCGCGGCCTCGGCCACGCCGTGCTCTGCGCCGAGCCGCACGTCGGCGACCAGCCCTTCGCGGTGCTCCTCGGCGACGACCTGATCGACCCCCGGGACCCGCTGCTCGGCCGCATGATCGAGGTGCAGGAGCGGCACGGCGGCAGCGTCGTCGCGCTGATGGAGGTGGATCCGAGTCAGATCCACCTGTACGGCTGCGCCGCCATAGTCCCCACCGCCGAGGAGGACGTGGTCCGTGTGACCGACCTCGTCGAGAAGCCCGCGCCGGGCGAGGCCCCCTCCGCGTTCGCCGTCATCGGGCGCTATGTGCTGGACCCCTCGGTCTTCGCGGTGCTCAGCAAGACCCAGCCGGGCCGCGGCGGCGAGATCCAGCTGACCGACGCGCTGCGCGAACTGGCCCAGGAGGACGGACCGGACGGGCCCGTGCACGGCGTCATCTTCACGGGCCGGCGCTACGACACCGGAGACCGTGGCGACTACCTGCGTGCGATTGTCCGACTGGCATGCGAACGTGATGACCTGGGGCCGGACTTCCGGTCCTGGCTGCGCACGTATGTCAGCGAGGAGATGCAAGATTGAGCAGCGGCACGGCTGACCGCGTCTGGTCCGTCTCGGAGCACCTCGACAACATCCTGCGGCAACTGAAGCCGCTGGAACCCATCGAGCTGCAACTCCTCGACGCGCAGGGGTGCGTCCTTGTCGAGGACGTCATGGTGCCGGTCGCGCTGCCGCCCTTCGAGAACAGCTCGATGGACGGCTACGCGGTCCGTACCACCGACACCCAGGGCGCCGACGCATCCCATCCGGCCGTGCTCACCGTCATCGGTGACGTGGCGGCCGGCAGTGGCGAACTGCCCACCGTGGGGCCCGGGCAGACCGCCCGGATCATGACCGGCGCCCCGCTGCCGCCCGGCGCCGAGGCCGTCGTCCCCGTCGAGTGGACCGACGGCGGCACCGGCGGCGCTCCGGTGGTCGGGATGCCGGCCGCGAGCCGGAGCCCCGACGCCGTGGGCGGCGAGGTCCGGGTCTACCGGCCCGTGGGGCGGGGCGACCACGTCCGCGCCCGCGGCAGCGACGTCGCCGCGGGCGAGCTGGCGCTGAGCGCCGGCACGGTGCTGGGCCCGCCGCAGATCGCCCTGCTCGCGGCCGTCGGCCGGGCCACGGTACGGGTGCGGCCCCGGCCGCGGGTGGTCGTGGTCTCCACCGGCAGCGAGCTGGTCCCGCCCGGCGAGGAGCTGGGCCCGGGCCGTATCCACGACTCCAACAGCTACATGCTCACCGCCGCCGCCCGCGAGGCCGGCGCCCAGTCCTACCGGGTGGGCGCCGTCGCGGACGACGCCGAGACCTTCCGGGCGACCGTCGAGGACCAGCTGATCCGGGCGGACCTCGTGGTCACCAGCGGCGGCGTCAGCGTCGGCGCGTACGACGTGGTGAAGGAGGCCCTCGGTGAGGAGATCGACTTCCGCAAGCTGGCGATGCAGCCCGGCAAGCCGCAGGGCTTCGGCTTCATCGACGTCGGTGCCCGCGCCGAGGCGGAGGGCGACGGCGGGGACGCGGAGGCCGCTCCGCCGGAGCCCGAGCGCACCCCGCTGATCGCCCTGCCCGGCAACCCGGTCAGCGCCTACGTCTCGTTCGAGGTGTTCGTCCGCCCCGCGATCCGCACCCTGATGGGTGTGGAGCCGGTGTTCCGGACGACCGTGCGGGCCGTGTGCGAGGGCGAGCTGACCTCCTCGCCCAAGGGCAGGCGGCAGTTCCTGCGCGGCCGCCACGACCCCTCCTCCGGGCGGGTCACCCCTGTGGGCGGTGCCGGATCGCACCTGGTCAAGGCGCTCGCCCACGCGAACGCGCTGATCGTGGTGCCGGAGGACACGACGGAGGTCCCGGCGGGCTCGGAGGTCGACGTCGTGCTGCTCGACTGAGCGGGTACCGTTACTGCCCACGCGAGCACGCGGCGAGCAGTGGGAGTGCCGTACCGATGACAGAACAGCAGCATCTGACGCACATCGACGACGCGGGGGCGGCCCGTATGGTCGACGTCTCGGAGAAGGACGTCACCGCCCGCACCGCCCGTGCCACCGGCCGGGTCCTGGTGTCGCCGCGCGTCATCGAGCTGCTGCGGGGCGAGGGCGTGCCCAAGGGCGACGCCCTCGCCACCGCGCGCATCGCCGGGATCATGGGCGCCAAGCGCACCCCCGACCTCATCCCGCTCTGCCACCCGCTGGCGGTCTCCGGGGTGAAGGTCGACCTCACCGTGGGCGACTCCTCCGTGGACATCGCCGCCACCGTGAAGACCACCGACCGCACGGGTGTCGAGATGGAGGCCCTCACGGCGGTGAGCGTCGCCGCGCTGACGGTCGTCGACATGGTCAAGGCCGTCGACAAGGCCGCGGTCATCACGGACGTACGGGTCGAGGAGAAGTCCGGCGGCAAGTCCGGCGACTGGAGCCGCACCCGATGAGGGCACTCGCGATCACCGCGTCCAACCGCGCGGCCGCCGGGGTCTACGAGGACCGGGGCGGCCCGCTGGTCGTCGCCGGCCTGCGGGAGATGGGCTTCACCGTCGACGGCCCGCGCGTCGTCCCGGACGGCGACCCCGTCGGCAGCGCGCTGCGGGAGGCCGTGGCCGAGGGGTACGACGTCGTGGTCACCACCGGCGGCACCGGTATCTCGCCCACCGACCGCACCCCGGAGGTCACCCGCGCCGTCCTCGACTACGAGGTCCCGGGCGTCGCCGAGGCGGTGCGCGCCGCGGGCCGCGAGAAGGTGCCGACGGCCGCGCTGTCCCGTGGCGTGTGCGGTGTCGCCGGGCGCACCCTGGTGGTGAACCTCCCCGGTTCGACCGGCGGCGTCAAGGACGGCCTGGCCGTTCTGGCCCCGATCCTCGTCCACGCCGTCGAGCAGATCCACGGCGGCGACCACCCTACGTCTGGGAGACCGAGCTGAACGGGTCCTGGCCGGCCGAGCTGGCGGACGGGGACGTCCTCCTCCGCCCGATAAGGATGCGCGACCAGCGGGCGTGGCGTGAGGTGAACCGGCGCAACCGCGAATGGCTGCGGCCGTGGGAGGCCACGGTGCCCCCGGCCCCGCCCGGTCATCTCACCCAGCGGCCCACCTACCGGCAGATGGTCCGCCATCTGCGCCACGAGGCCGCAGCGGGCCGCATGATGCCGTTCGTCATCGATTACCGGGGACGGCTCGCCGGGCAGCTCACCGTCGCCGGGGTCACCTGGGGCTCCATGTGCAGCGCCCACGTCGGCTACTGGGTCGACGAGGCCGTCGCCGGCCGCGGGGTCATGCCCACCGCCGTCGCGCTCGCCGTCGACCACTGCTTCCGCGCGGTGGGGCTGCATCGCGTCGAGGTCTGCATCCGGCCGGAGAACATGCCGAGCCGGCGGGTGGTGGAGAAACTCGGCTTCCGAGAGGAAGGACTGCGCCCCCGCTATCTGCATATCGACGGAGCCTGGCGTGACCACCTGGTCTTCGCGTTGACGGCGGAGGAGGTGCCGGAGGGAATGCTCCACCGCTGGCACCAGGCCCGACCTGGCACGGCTCACAAATAAAATATCTGTTCGAAAAAGGCCGCCGAACGGACTCCGACTTGAACGCAATCAGAAAAAAATTTCGGAGTATCAGCCAGATCGTGCGACACACCGCGCCAAATTGCGTATCCCCTGTCGTGAACCCCCCTACCGTGTGATGCGTGAGCAGCAGCGGCCTCATCTACGCAGTCATCGTCGGGGCCTGGGCTGCCTACTTGGTGCCGATGTGGCTCCGTAGGCAGGACGAGCTCAACGAAGCGCGCCCGACGGAACGCTTCAGCACCGCCATCCGGCTGTTGTCCGGACGCGCGGCCCTGGAGCGCAGGTACGCCAAGACGGCGGACCCGGAATCGGAGGCCGAGGCGGAGCCCGCGGTCGACGTCCGGGCCCTTGCCGTGCCCGCGACGGAGGTGAAGCCGAAGCCCCGGCAGACCGCGAAGGCGGGGAAGCCGGCGAAGCAGGGCGGTCAGGCGAACGCCGGGAAGGCGAAAAAGCCCAATCCGCGGGCCAAGGTGCTCGTCGCCCGCCGCCGCACCATCACGATGCTCTTCCTGGGCTTCACCGCGGGCATGATCGTCGCCGCCGTCGGCGGTGTCGCCTTCCTCTGGGCCCCGGCCGCGCCCGCCGTACTGCTCACGTTCTACATCGCCTACCTGCGCGCCCAGGAACGCCGCCGCTTCGAGGTCAAGCTCGACCAGCGCCGCGCCGCCGACGCCGCCAAGCGCCTGCGCGAGGCCCGCACGACCCGCGAGCCCGTCCACGACGTCCCCGATGTGGCCGAACCCACCCCGCCCGCCGAGGAGCCCGCCACGGCCGACCGACGCGCCCTCGTCGAGCAGACCGACCACGCCGAGTGGGTCGACCAGCAGCGCGTCCCCGTCGAGGACACGTGGGAGGTGCCGGCGCCGCGTCCCACGTTCTCCACCGCCCCGGTCACCCCGCGCCGCTCCCGGGACCGCTCCCGCACCCCGCTGTTCGACCAGCACGCCGACCGCGACCGCCCCCGCGCCGCCAACGAGTGACCACCCGGCGCCGGGGGCGCAGAGCACCCCCGCCGGGATGCTAGAGTTTTCCTCGTTGCAAGGGCCTGTGGCGCAGTCCGGTAGCGCACCTCGTTCGCATCGAGGGGGTCAGGGGTTCGAATCCCCTCAGGTCCACAGCGGGCCGTTCACGACTTAGGTCGGGAACGGTTCACGAGATCCCATCCAGATCGGTTGTCTGGGTGGGATTTCCTGCATTTCAGGCTGGGTACGGCACGGATGCCGCTTCGGGAAGTCCCGTCCGGTGCCGTGGGCACGTCGAGCGGGGGCCTTGACCCCGTGGCAGTAACTACCCGGGCAGGTCGCCACAGGGATCTTGTCAGGTGACCGGCGGAACCCGCAACGACGTCACGTACTTGCCCGGCTCGGCCCGCCGAAGGGTATCGGCGCACGTCAAGCCCAGCTTGGCCGCCCCCGCCGTAGTCGCCCTGGACCGGAGGTCCCGCCCACGTTACAAGGCGAGCACAACACTGGCACCCTCGCCGAGATGAGCAAACGACGGCTGGTGAGCGGCTGTGGTGACCCACCAGAGGACGATCGCCCCTTCTCATTATGCCTCTGGACATACATATTTACGGTACAATGGAGCCATGCCAGCCAGATCTGACAGTCGCGAACAAATGATCATGGCGGGTCGCCGGTTGTACAGCGCCCGCGGGTACGTGGGTACCGCGTTCTCCGACGTCCTCGCGGAGAGCGGCGCTCCCCGCGGTTCGGTGTACTTCCACTTCCCCGGCGGCAAGGACGAGTTCGCTGGCGAAGTCATTGCCGCACACCACCAGTCCGAGCAAGCCCGGCTGACGCGACTGGCCGCCGCATGCGAGACCCCGCGGGAGCTCGTGATCGCATTCTTGACGAGGGCCCGGGACTACGCCGTGTCGACTGACTTTCGGGAGGGTTGCCCGATCGGGGCGGTCATCCTAGAAAGCAGCCACACGTCCCCCGCTCTGTTCGAATCTGCTGCCACTGCCATCGAGGGGTCGATCGACTTCTTCGCCACTCTGTTGGTAGAGCGTGGCGCGACAGAGCCAGACGCACGCCGCTGGGCGACCACCGCAATTACCGGCTACGAGGGTGCGCTCATCGTCTCCCGAGCGATGGACGATCCCGCTCCATTCGACTCCCTGATCGAGTTGATGCGGCTGACCATGGACCGCGATCGCGTCAATACGGTGTGATCAGGCAGTGCAAGGGCTTGTCGGCTGGACTATGAGCGTCGTTCCTGGAGATCAGAGTCAATTGCTGGGGGTGCTCCCCCAGTCTTCGGCCGGTAGTCGTACCCCATTTCGGCGAGGGTCTCCTCCTCGTGCTCGCCTTATATGGGGCGCCCGCTCGGCAAGCCTTGGACCTCGGCGAGCGGCCAGACCAGCCCGGTAAACAACAGAACAGTGCATTATCCGCAGCCTGTGCTTCGCCTTTGCGGTCATGAGCTTCGGCGGGCGCGAGTAACCGCCAGAGGCGGATTCGGAGAGATGGCTTGCGGTGGGCGCGCCGACGCCGGTAGAGGGAGCGAGCCGGGCGGATTTCGTTTGAGGCGCTACGGCCAACAGCACGAGACGGCCACTCCACACAAGCCGGACTGCGGTAGAGCATGGAAGAACAATGGAGCAGATTGCCCGTCGGACATACCCTTTTCGACGCTAGTGCCACATAAGGCAACGTTCGCCCTGGTAACTTCTTCGCTCGGCGTGCGCTCTGGCGGTCTATTGAGTGGTCTCTATATCGAAGAAGTCGGTTGTGGGAGAGCGGGATGGAACGGGTTGATCTGGGCGAGATTTCCTATGTCGAAGCAGTTGAGCAGATGGGTTCCTGGGTTCGCCAGCGGCAAGAGGGCCTGATCACGGATCGGCTAACACTCCTCACCCATCCGGCAGTAGTCACCTACGGCACCCGCACTCCGCGTCACGAACTGCCGGTGCAGGCCGGACTCGGTGCATCCGGGCTCAGCAATCGGACGCCTATGGGCACCTCAAGCAGAAGACTCAGAGCCATTTTTAGCCGAGTTCCGGCAACAAGGACAGTCGCTTCGACAGCCGCAGGCTGCTTCACCCGGCTTGGCGATGGGGACGACGAGCATGGGCTCTGCTCCTGGAACCGACCTTACATACGGTTGTCCCGATGAGGGGTCATGTCCAATGCCCTTCAGGATGTGACCGGCCCCTTTGGGGAAACAGAACATTTCGTGTGGCCCGGCGCGATACCAGTCCTTTCCCGGTGGAGGCTCTGTCGCCATTAGGTTATCGAAATCCGCACCGGTTTCGCCCATTAGCATATAGGAGATACCGATACGATCGATCGTTGGTGCCTTGCCCTGCATGATCTCCTTGGCAAACTGCATCCAGGTTGGGTCAAGGCACATGGGGCCTGGGGCTGGTTGGCCGGGAGGGGTGGGCATGCAAATCCATTCAGGTGACCCTTCCCTAAGGACCGTCTTCATGTCCGAGTCCAGGACCGTTGCCGTCTCAGCGATGAAGTGCGGAGCGGCACTAAGGGCATCCTTGATTTTCTCTTCCCGCGTGGGATCTCTGCCCTCTGCCATAGCTGCTCTCCTCACAGGACGGATTTCTAAGACCACCAGTATCCCCCGGTTGCGGATGTACCGCACGTTCACCTTCGAGCAGTCTCGGTGCTTCTCTGAGTGACAGATTACACTTGACATAATCGGCAACCGGCTCATCGAGACCCGCCACGACCTGACCTGAGACCCGGCAGAAGGTCGGTCGTGCGTCCACGGACGTCGGTGGTGGTCGTACTGCCGGTATACCCTCGGGCGGTGAATTCCTTCTGGGCCAGCACCCAGGGGTCAACGATGACAATCCCCCGGTGCTTATGGTTCCCACCCTGATGGCTGCTTGGTCGAAATGCGAACTGGGATTGCACATCTCGCCCACCGCGAACCAGCACGACGCCATCGCTGCAGTCGAACTCGCCCTCAAAGAGGCCGAAGTGCTGGCCGGCAGGCCGCTGGCGGAGCTCGCCCCACGCGACGCCGACGGCGCGGTCCAGCCGCTGGTCACCATCGTCACCCACCCGCCCCGAGCTGCGGCACGTCCGCACGCCGGGGCAGAACGGGTCACGCGAACGCGGCTTCGGCGCGCTGACGTACGAGAAGCTGTTCTTGGAGGATCCTGCGGCCAGGGAGCGGCTCGGCGTGCTCGCAGAGCGGTTGTCAGGCGGTGGCGTACTCCTCGTCGGTGACGGGGGTCAGCCAGTACACGACGTCGTGGTCGGCGTCGCCCTCGTTGATGGCCAGGTGGACCATCAGCCGGTTCGGCGCGGCGCCGTGCCAGTGCTCCTCGTCAGCCTCGAACAGCACGCGGTCGCCGGGCCGGATGACCTCGACAGGGCCGCCTCGGCCCTGGCACAGGCCGATTCCTTCCACGACAAAGACAGTCTGGCCAGTGGGTGGCGGTGCCAGTGGGTCCGCGCCCCGGGCATGAAGTGCACCAGGTTGGCGCTGACCCGGGACGGAGCGGGGGCCGCGGCGACGGCGTCTATGTAGACGTTGCCGGTGAACCAGTCAGCCGGGCCCTTCGCGGTGGCGATCGAGCTTCGCGTGATCTTCATGGTCGTTCCTTGCCTTGAGCATTGTGAGTGAACAGAGGGAGCCCGTGCGTAGGCGTCGGCGCGGGTGCGCGCGGATCAGGGCTGGAGGAGGGTCTTGATGGCGCGGCGTTCGTCCATGGCCTGGTAGCCCTCGGCGACCTGGTCGAGGGGGAGGGTGAGGTCGAAGACCTTGCCCGGGTCGATCCGGCCGGTCAGGACACGGTCGATGAGGTCGGGCAGGTAGCGGCGCACGGGGGCGGGGCCGCCGCGCAGGCCGACGTGGGAGAAGGACAGCTCCTGCCCGTCGACGGCGACCTCGTGCGGACGCCGACGAAGCCGACGTTGCCACCGGGCCGGGCCGAGTGCAGTGCCTGCTGCATCGCCTGGGCGGTGCCGACGCATTCCAGCACACTGTCGGCGCCGATCCCGCCGGTGAGTTCCTTGACCTGGGCCACGCCCCCCTTGCCGCGCTCGGTGACGATGTCCGTCGCGCCGAAATGGCGGGCGAGCTTCTGCCGGGGCTCGTGCCGGGACATGGCGATGATCCGCCCGGCGCCCATCTCCTTGGCCGCGATCACCGCGCACAGGCCGACCGCGCCGTCGCCGACGATCACTGCGGTGGAGCCGGGCTTGACCTCGGCGGCGTCGGCGGCCCACCAGCCGGTGCCCATAACGTCGGAGACGGCCAGCAGCCCGGGCCAGAGCGGCTTGTCCGGGATCTCCTCGGTGGCCACCAGGGTGCCCTGGGGCGTTGGGGACGCGGATGTATTCGGCCTGGCAGGTGCTCATGAACTCGCGGTGCAGACAGCTCGACTGAAAGCCGTTCAGGCAGTTCACGCAGGTGTTGTCCGACGTCGCGAAGGAGCCGACGACGAACTGACCCGGCTTCACTGCGGTGACCTCGGATCCGACCTCCTCGACGAAGCCGACGTACCCGTGGCCCATCGGATGGGCAGCGTCCGTCGTCTCCGCACCGCGGTAGGGCCACAGGTCCGAGCCGCACACGCAGGTGACCGCGGTGCGGATGATCGCGTCGGTGGGGTGGAGGATCTTCGGGTCGTCGAGCGTCTCGAAGCGGATGTCGCCGGCGGCGTGGATCACTGCTCCGCGCATGAGTGGTTCCTTTGCGTGTCTCGGTGTGCGCCGGCGGGGGGTGCGGTGCGGCGCCGGGTACGTACGAGCCCAGAACAGCGGGTGGCGGACCCCTGAGCCGGGCACGAGCACCTTCCGTAACCGCCTTGACGGTCCGTGGGAGGAGCACGCGGTGTTCCAGGTAACCGCCTCTTCGCGCCCGCAGGGAGATACCACCAAGGGGGGTACTGGCAGTACATCCCTCTGGTCGCGGGCGGGACGTACCGTCGAGGTGTGGACAACCGTGAAGAGGTCCGTGAGTTCCTGACCTCGCGGCGCGCAAAGATCACTCCTGAGCAGGCCGGGCTGTCGTCCGGTTCCCGGCGTCGGGTGCCGGGGCTGCGCCGCAGTGAGGTCGCGGCCCTGGCCGACCTGAGCGTCGAGTACTACGCCAAGCTCGAACGCGGCAACCTCGCCGGTGTCTCCCCGGCCGTCCTCGAAGCCCTGGCCCGCGCCCTCCGGTTCGACGACGCCGAACGCGCCCACCTGCTGAACCTGGCCCAGGCCGCCGACGGCTCCGATGCCCTCACCCGACCGCGCCGTCGGCGTAACACGGGCCAGTGGAAGCCACAGCAGCCTGCAGTGGACCCTGGACCCATCACGGCAGGACCGGCGTTCGTCCGCAACGGACGCATGGACATCCTCGCCGCCAACCAGCTCGCCAGGGCCTTCTATACCGACGTCTACGCCACACCCGCCAACCAGGCCAACCTGGCCCGCTTCAACTTCCTTGACCCCGCGTCCCGCCGCTTTTACCCCGACTGGGACCAGGCCGCCGACATCGCCGTCGCCATCCTGCGGACCGAAGCCAGCCGCAACCCGCACGACAAGGACCTGCACGACCTCGTCGGCGAGCTCTCCACCTGCAGCGACGAATTCCGCACTCGCTGGGGCGCCCACAATGTCCGCCACCACGGCACGAAACGCTTCCACCACCAGGCAGTCGGCCACCTCACCCTCGCCTACGAAGGGCTGGAGATGGCCGCCGAACCCGGACTCACCCTCACCATCTACACCGCCGAACCAGCCTCCCCCTCCGAAGAGGGCCTGCGCCTGCTCGCCTCCTGGGCCGCCACGCCCCAGAGCCCCTCGGCCGCACCGCCCTCCGGCAGCTGACCGTTTCCGGCCGACGATGCGCAGCCGCTGGAGTGCAGACGTGTAGGCAGCACAGCAAGAGACGGGATCGGAACCGCTGGCCACGAGATGCCAGAGCTTGCAGACCGTCGGCCCGCCACAACTGGTGCCATGGCAGGCCGACTTTTCACTCACCGCAGGTGCCGTGCCGCCTTCAACGGCTGACGTGCCCGGCTCAGGCCAGTTCGGCTCGGCGCACGGCGCGGTGGCGTGCGCGGTGTTCCGTGGTCCAGTAGAGGAGGGCGAGCAGCGGCAGTCTGCCTGTGAACGATCTCCAGCCGCACATCACGGCGATCGGCCTCCGTGACCGCTGCCACCAGGGCCTTCCCGGAGTGCGCCGATCCGTCCACGCCGACGACCACGTGACCGTACAACTCCGGATTCGGTGGCGGCTGCCACCACGTGGAGCCCAGGTCCCTGTCCATGCCGGTGTCCATCTGACCGTGCCCCCTCCGCTCGTGAGGCACCCCAGCACTATCCCCGTCGGCCGTGGCGCATGACGAGGACTCCCATTGCGCCGAGCCGCCACGCGCGTCGTGGGCGGCCGCGGCCTGCACCCGACGGCACAGGTCCTCCAGCGCCCGGCCGGCGGCGAGTGTTGTCGAGGAACTGGCCGAGTTTGACTTCTGTGACGGCCCCGTCGGGTTCGATGAGCTTCTCAACGTGTTTCCTCAGCACATGTAGGCCCCCCTCGCGGGCGCGGTAGTGCCGGGCGGCCGAGGTTCACGGCCCATTCGGAAGTGCCTTGCTGACCGTGCGTGCTGGAAGCGTGAAGAACTCCCATCATCACAGGTCGCAAGGTACTTCCTCGTCTCCGAGAAGCTATCCACAGGCATCAAGCCGGTGGATCCGGGATGAGACGACCTCGAAGCCGGACCGTCGTGGTGCTCCTGCGGCCGTTGTCCGCGACCAGGAGCTCAGGAGTAAAGGGCGGCTGCCCCGTTCCACAGGGCACCGGGGTTAAGGCGCTCGGGGAACAGCTCCAGCATGGCGTTGAAGAAGCTGAGAGCGCTGTCGTGCTGGAGAAGCAGTTCATCAGCGGCGTTGAGGTACTGCCGGGTCTCGTTGATGGCGCGCGTCGCGTCGTCGTCGAGTTCCTTGTTCTTGTGACCGGTGACAATCCAGCGGGGCTGGAGGGCTTCGACGGTGTCGATGGCACGACGCCATGCATCCAGGCCGCCGTTCTTGGCTTCCACCAGGAACTGGTGCACGCCGTTGTAGATCACGTCACCGGCGACCACGAGATGCAGGTCGGGGACGTGCAGGACGGAGGTGTCGTCGGTGTCAGTGTGGCCGACCTCGACGATCACCATCTCATGGCCTTCGAGCGTGAAGCGGTTGTCGGGCACAGTCACAGCCGTGACGGGAGAGTCGGGGATCTGGCCGGGGAGGAGCTTGTCCCAGAAGCCCTGACGGATCGCCACGTTGTGGTGCATCTGCTTGATCGTGCCCTCCGTCGCAACGACCTGGGCGCCGAACCGCTCGGCCAGGAGGTTGGCGGCGAACCAGTGGTCACCGTGGCCGTGGGTCACGAAGATATGGGTCAGGTTCTTGCCGCTGGTCTCAACCCACTCAGCGACCGCCTCACCCTGAACGGTGGTCATGGGCGGGTCGACCATTATGGCGTCGTGCTCGCCGTGGATGAGTGTGATGGACAGGGGCGAGAACATCCGCCGGTCGCCGTTGGGGACGAGTTCAGAAACGTTCAACGGGATCGGGTCGGCGGTGAACACCTCGTACGCGAGAGCGCTGTTTGTAGACATGGCTACCTTTCAATGAGTGATCGATGATTTTGGGGCTGGGCTGACTACGGCGTAACAGGTATGCGAGAAACTAACGCTGCCGGAATCGACGCAACGTCAACGCGACGCAGTCGACATCAGCGGCCTCGATATGCCATCCGCGCAGGTGGACAACACGGCCTACCGAGCATGGACTGCTCCAGGGAGAGGCGCGAAGGACTGGGTTGCCCTAGTCGCCAACCTGACTAATGGAAACTATAGCCAACTTACCGCCCAGGATTGCAATAGCCAAGCCAGAAGAAGTGGTGTGATTGATAATACATGCGAGGGATAAAAGCGCGGTGCCGCAGGCGGAATAGACCCCTGGGCCTGGTCCGCGTTGGCGCTGAGGGAAGGCGCTTCAAATCGCCATTGGATCATAGGCCGGGTCTGGGTGAGCGGCGATGAGGAAAAGCAGCCGACATGCGGTGTGTACGATGGACTTTCAACCGCTGCGGCGGCGCCAAGGGCGTGACCAGCGAGCCATATGCCCGCTGGTCATGGACATGATGCCGTCGTCGAGTGAGTCGGGCGTGCTGCACGCCTCGGAGGCTGATGCGACGCATGCCGAATGTGCGATTTCGCCTGCTCGGAAGCCTGGAAATTCAGCTGGGTCGATCTTCCGCGGATGCCCGCTTGCGGGCCCGCGAGGCGCGCAGGTTGGCCGGGTTGCCACATGACCGGACGCTGTGCCAGACCCCAATGTTGTTCCGTGTCCGGTCGTAGAACACGGCTACACATGCGGGATTTTGGCACGCTTTTAGCCGTCGCCAAGTACCCTCCTTCTGTGCATTGAAGGATTCCACAAGAACCGCAGAAGCTACCCAGTGCCAGCCGTATCCGCTCGGCAGGGCGACAAACGAAGGGCCCGAGGTTGTCGCTATTGTCACTGCAGCCGAGCCAAGTCGGGGCGGAGGGGTGGATCGATCAGCATTTGCGTCTGCTTGCCCGGAGACGAGTATTCGGAGCTCGCTTCGCAGTTCCCTGAGGGCCGGGAGGTCTTCCTCGGCCAACGATGGCAGCGAGAAGTCGAGTCCGGAGGACTCACTCAGGGCCCTTCCCGACGAATTCAGCCAGGCCCGCGCAGATACGATGTCAGATAGAAGATCATCGTGAGTGTGTCTGGGACCTACCAGGCCGTCGGAGGAAGAGTTCAAGAGATCCTGAACGAAGGCCAATCCTCCCGGAGCCGGAGCCAGTCCGGGAATTCGCTCTGTAGCGATCCACTGCGCCATGCGAGACCTTCCTTAACTTAGGTTGATCCTAGGGCCAACAGAATTCCGTACTCCGACAGACGTTCGTACTGAGCCGCATGTTCGGTGGGGGCTACTAGGGCGAGCAACGGCTTGGCCGTGTTGGTCCAGAGGGGCGAGTCCGGAACCGAATCAACCCCGTCGGGCTGATACAGCCAACCGCGCAGGGTCACATCCCCCTGCGCCCGGAATTCAAGGTCAGTGCGCGTATGGGCCATCGAGGCGCGCCTCCCTCCTCGATAGACATGACACTACTGTAAGGATTTAGCTAGTGTCGGTCAACCGGCCTCTCGGCCTGCCGTCAACCGCTCCGCATGGCAGACGGTCGACACCCGGATCCGCCGCTACGCCCTGGACGGCGTCGCCCGGGCCCTGCAGCAGATCCAGGCCCGCGCAGACGCGGCCGGCGACATCGACTGGCTGGTCCAGATCGACTTCACCATCGTCCGTGCCCATCAGCACGCCGTTGGGACCGGCCGAAAAGGGGGGGCAGTGTCGGCAGGACGAACCGGGTGATCACGCCCTCGGCCGGTCCCGAGGCGGACTGACCACCAAAATCCACCTCGCCTGCGATGGCGAGGGCCGCCCGCTCGTCATCCTGGTGACGCCAGGGCAACGCGCCACGGTGGTCGCGCGGTGGTCTCCCAGGCCGGCGGTGTGCTGCTGGTGGAGACGATCCGCAAGACCGGTCTGGATCAGGCGATATCGGCGGCGTTGGCGCCGTGGCGCAAGCCCCGGGCGGCGCACGACCTGGGCAAGGTCCTGCTGGATGTGGCGCTGGCGGTCGCGCTGGGTGGGGACTGCCTGGCAGACGTCGGCATACTGCGGGCCGAACCGGCCGTCGGGCCGGTGGCCTCCGATCCGACGGTGTCCTGGCTGATCGACACGCTGGCGTCGGGCGGGAAGCAGGCGCTGATCGCATTGCAGCAGGCCCGCGCTCACGTCCGTGAACATGTATGGACGGTGGCCGGTGACGCGGCACCGGACGCGGCCGGGCAGGTGGTCGTGGACCTGGACGGAGTGCTGGTGATCGCGCATTCCGAGAAGCAGGACGCGGCCGCGACCTGGAAGAAGACCTTCGGACACCACCCACTGATGGGGTTCGTCGACCACGGCCGGGACGGGTCCGGAGAGCCGGTCGCCGGGCTGCTTCGGCTCGGGATCGCAGGCAGCAACACCGCCGCCGACCACATCACCGCCGCCCGGCTCGCCCTGGCCCAGCTGCCGAAGAAGTACCGGCGCGGGCGGCAGACGCTGATCCGGACCGACTCGGGCGGGGGCCCCACGAGTTCCTCGACTGGCTGTCCGCCCGCGGCCGGTGGCTGTCCTACTCGGTCGGCGTGACCATCACCGATGCCATCCACCAGGCCGTCGTGAAGGTCCCGGCATCGGCCTCGACGCCGGCCGCCGAGCCGGACGGCGAGATCCGCGGCGGCACCTGGATCGCCGAACTCGACGGCGACTGCCTCAAGGGCTGGCCGAACGGGATGCGACTGATCGTGCGCAAGGAACGCCCGCATCCCGGCGCCCAGTTGCGCCTGACCGACGCCGACGGCATGCGCTTGACCTGCTTCGCCACCAGCACCAAAACCGTCCCGACGCCGCACACGAACTGCGACACCGCCAGCGTGCGAGGGCCGAGGACCGCATCCGCGCCGCCCGTGCCACCGGCCTGCGCAACCTGCCCCTGCACGACACCGCGCAGAACCAGATCTGGCTGGAGATCGCCCAGATCGCCCTGGACCTGCTGGCCTGGATGCCGACGCTGGCGCTGACCGGGGCCGTATGTCGGTGGGAACCCCGCCGCCTGCGACTGCGGCTGTCCTCCACCGCCGCCCGACTCGTCACCACCAGCCGCCGCCGCATCCTCCGCCTCGCGGGGCACTGGCCATGGACCGACGTGAGCACCGGAGCCCTGCAACGACTCGCAGCCCTACCGAACCTCGGCTGACCTGCAACTTCCCGTTCCCACGATCAGTGCCACCCGACCGCAGCCGTGGAACCCCGCGCCCACCCGACGCGACAGCCGGGCCACCAGCCTGCCCACCCGCAGGAATCGGCCTCCGAGCGAGCCGAAAGGGTGCGTCAACAAGCTGACGGACCCTCATGCAAGATCGAGGCTAACGTTGACATGTATACCTGCATACATATACTGGCTCAAAGGCATTGGCTTGGAGAAGGGTGAGCTGGGGATGGCTGAAGAACTGGTGAATGGAACGGGCGACCAGTCGCCGGACGGACAGCCTGGCGGTGACGACGCGGTGATCGTTCGAAGCATGGACGGCCCGGTCGCGGTGCTGACGATGCAGTACAGGCCGCACAACTTCATGGGGCACGTCTTGGTGGAGGCGCTGCTGGACAGTATTCGGTGGGCTCAGGAACAGGGTGCGCGGGCCGTCCTGCTGCGCAGCGGGCTGCGGAACTTCTCTGCGGGAGCAGACTTGACCCTGTTCGAAGGCCTCGACGGACAGGAACCGGAGATTGACCGGATTAGGTTCGTGCGTGAGTTCGACGAGCTTCCGATTCCCATCGTGGCCGAGGTGCGCGGCGTCTGTGTAGGCGGCGGATTCGAGCTGGCCCTGGCATGCGACCTGATCGTGGCCGGCGAGTCGGCCAAGCTCGGGTCGGTCGAGGCGACAGTGGGGCTGACCCCGCTCTCCGGCGCTGTGCAGCGACTCACGCAGCGCGCCGGTGCCGCCCGCGCCAAGGAGATGGCGATGCTGGCTCGCCGATACGATGCGCGCACCCTTGAGCGGTGGGGCGTCATCAACCGGGTCGTCGCAGACGAGATGCTCGACGAGGTCGCTCTGTCGCTGGCCCAGGAACTGGGCCACGGAGCCACCATCGCGCATGCCGCCACCAAGGCAGTCGTGTCGTACACGCTCGAGAACGGTGTGCGGGCCGCCGACGAGAAGATGGCCGAGCTGCAACGCAGTATCTGGCCCTCTCGCGATCTTCAGCAGGGACTCGAGTCGGCCCGCGCCAAGGGCCTGGGCTCGGCTCGATTCGAAGGCAGGTGAGTCATGGTTCTCCCCCTTCATGGACTGCGTGTCGTCGACTTCACCCGGGTCCTCGCAGGCCCGCACGCCGGAAAGCACCTGCTGGATCTGGGCGCTGAGGTGATCAAGATCGAGCCTCCGACCGGAGACGTGTCGCGTCTCTCCTACCCGACCCAGGGGGCGATCAGCGGGTACTACGCGCAGCAGAACGCCGGCAAGCGCAACATCAGCATCGACCTGAACGTCCCCGAAGCACGGAAGATCGTACTTGAGTTGTGCGACAGCGCCGACGTCATCATCGAGAACTTTCGCCCAGGGGCACTTGCATTCTTCGGTCTGGACTATGAGTCGGTCTCGAGGCGGAACCCCCGAGTGATCTATGTGTCGATGAGCGGCTACGGCCAGCATGGACCGTGGCGCAGCCGGATGGCGTACGCACCCGCGGTGCAGGCCGAGACCGGATTCACCTCGAACACACTGCGCCACTTCGGCCTCGTCGACAGCAACAAGTATCAGACTGACCCGCTGTCACACGCCGATGTCTACACCGGGCTGCACGGTCTCATCGCGGTGCTTGCGGCGCTGAACCACCGTCACACCACAGGAGAGGGCCAGTACGTCGACGTGGCCATGGCGGCGGTCATGACGTCCATAAGCGAGCGCACGCACTACGATCTGTCTGGCATCGATCTCGGCGATGAGCCCCCGATCCTCGGCGCGGCGGACGCCAATTTCTTCATCAGCCCCGAAGGGCACGAGTTCGTCATCTCGGCCAGCCTGGTAAGCAGCCTGACCTTCTCGTTCTACCTCAACGCGATGCGGCGGCCCGACCTTGCCGACGACCCGCGGTTCCGCACACCACAGCTGCGGGCCCGTCACATCCACGACCTGCGTGCCATCGTGCAGACCTGGATCTACACCTTTGACGACGTGGCTTCGCTCGACACACAACTGGACGAGGCGAAATTGGCGAGCGGAATCGTGCGCACGCCGCAGGAGTTCGTGGCGGGTGAATGGGCCCAGACCTGGCCCGCCGTCCAGGAAGTGCCCGACCGGGCAGGCGGCCAGATCACCATCCCCGGCTCGCCCTGGCACTTCGGAAGTAACAATGGGCAGCCGGCAATGAGCGAGCAGATCCCGGCGTTCCAGGGCGAACACAACCGCGTCGTCCTGACCGAACTCGGCTACGACGAGGACACGATCGAGGCCCTTTTCGCCAAGGGCGCTCTGGTGGAGCCGGCGCGCGAAACGGTCAAGCCATCGTGAGGCCGACGGAGCAGATGGGGATCGAACAGCCGGTGTGGGTTCCCGCGCAGCGGGCCATCGATCGGGCGAGGATAACCGAGTTCACCCGGTACGTCGCCGAGCATTATGACGTGCGGCCCGAAAGCTACGAGGAACTGTGGCAGTGGTCTGTCACCGATCTCGAAGCCTTCTGGAGCGCAGTGGCGGACTTCTTCGACGTGCCATGGTCGCATCGTCCCTCCCGCACGCTTGTACCGGGTGAGATGCCAGGCACGCAGTGGTTCCCCGGCGGAACCACAAACTACGTCTCGCAGGTTTTCCGCCATTCCACCGGTACGGCCGTGATCGCACGCAATGAGCTGGGGGAGTCCACGTCGCTGACGTGGTCGCAGTTGCGTACGGCAGTGGCAGCATTCGCGGCGACGCTGCGCGCCAATGGTGTCACCACCGGCGACCGTGTTGTCGGATACCTGCCCGACATCGCAGAAGCGGTCATCGCGTTTCTGGCCACGGCCAGCATCGGCGCTATCTGGGCCGGCTGCGCTCAGGATCTGGCAGCGGCTGCGGCAGGAGAACGGCTCGCTCAACTCGACCCAGCGGTACTGGTATGCGCTACCGGCCACCACCACCGCGGCCGATTCGTGGACCGGACCGCCGAGGCGCGCGCTCTCGCCGCTCAGATGCCGACACTCCGGCTTCAAGTGACCGTGCCCCGAGGCCCGATCCACGACCCGGTCCCGGCAGGCTTGGGCGGCGTCCGGCAGCTCACCTGGCAGGAGGCGGTAGCCGAGGAGGCCGAACTGCAGGTGGCGCAGGTCCCGTTCGATCACCCTCTGTGGGTGCTGTTCTCCTCGGCAACCACAGGCGTGCCCAAAGGCATCGTCCACGGACACGGCGGCGTCCTTCTCGAGCAGCTCAAGACCGCTGCTCTGCACATCGACCTCGGTAGCACTGACCGCTTCTTCTGGTACACCACTCTCAACTGGATGATGTGGAACGCCCGCAATTCGGGTCTGCTGGTGGGCGCCGGGATCGTTTGCTTCGACGGCACCCCGACGGCCACATCGCTGTGGGACGTAGCCGCCGCCGAGCGTGTCACCGCACTCGGCGTCAGCCCCGCCTACCTGGAACTGACCCGGAACTCCGGCGTGCGCCCGGCCCAGGACTTCGACCTGTCGGCCCTGCGCTTCCTGGGCAGCACCGGGTCGGTGCTGAGCCCGCACACCCACCGCTGGATCGCCGACGAGCTGGGGTCCGAGGTGCTGGTCGGATCCACCTCCGGCGGTACCGACGTCGTCAGCTCCTTTGTCGGCTCGGTGCCGACGGTGCCGTTCCAGGCGGGCGAGCTGTCCGTCCGATATCTCGGCGTCGACCTGCAGGCGTGGACGGACGCCGGCACACCCGTGATCGACGGGGTCGGCGACCTGGTGGTCGTTCAGCCGATGCCGTCGATGCCCGTACGATTCTGGAACGATCCGGACGGAAAGCGCTACCGCGCGGCCTACTTCGATAAGTATGACGGCGTGTGGCGCCACGGTGACTGGATCACGCTCACCAGTCGCGGCTCGGTGATCGTGCACGGCCGCTCCGACGCGACGCTGAACCGCAACGGGATCCGTATGGGCAGCAGCGACATCTACCGGGCGGTCGAATCACTCTCCGAAGTCGAGGAAGCCCTGGTCGTCGGAGTTGAGGAGCCTGGCGGCGGATACTGGATGCCGTTGTTCGTCGTCCTGCATGGTGACGCGCCACTGACCGAGGAACTGCGTCAGCGGATCCTCGCCGCCGTCCGCGACGAGGTCTCCCCGCGTTACGTTCCAGATGAGGTCATCGCCGCCCCAGGTGTGCCGCACACACGGACCGGGAAGAAGGTCGAGGTCCCGGTCAAGAAGATCCTTGCCGGACTGACCGACGGAGTCATCGCGGACGACGCGATCGACCGTCCCGAACTGATCGACTTCTACCGATCGGTCGGTGCCAATCGACGTAACGCACAGATGTCTGGCGCCCAGTTGCGTCATCACAGGTAGGCGTGCAGGGCCGGGTCTGGACGGTGTGGTTGCGGTGGTGGGAGTTACGCGGCCGGCGGCCCCAGGGCCTGAAGAGGCACCCACTAGGACACCCGTGAATGCCTGCCAAGGGCTCGATGACCTCGAGAAGGCTGTCGGCCCCGTGATCGGCCACAGCGATTGGCACACCATCGCCCAGGACGATATCGACCACTGCGCTGGCGTCACCGGCGACCACCAGTGGATCCACGCCGACCCGGAGAAGGCCGCGAAGAGGCCCTGCGGGACGACAAGCGCTCACGAACGGCAGGGCGGCGACAAGCCGGTCCGCGTCGCCGAAGCCGTCTCAGTGCTCTGCGAGTAAGCCGCTACAGAAAGGACGGCCCGGCATGACTAGCGGGACCCCGTACAACACCCTCAACGTACGTCGTGAGGGAAATGTGCTGGTGATCGGTTTGAACCGACCGCACAAACGCAATGCCTTCGACGCGACCATGCTGAGGGAACTCGCCACGGCCTACGGCGAACTGGACAGGGACGACTCAGTGCGCGCCGGTGTGCTGTACGGCGAGGGCGCGATGTTCACATCTGGCCTGGACCTGGCGAGCGTCGGTCCGGAACTGCAAAAGAACAGCTCCCTCGTGCCGGAGGGCGGCATCAACCCGTGGCAGGTTGAGGGTTCCCGACTGTCCAAGCCCCTGGTAGCCGCGGTCAATGGCTCCTGCCTGACCCTGGGCATCGAACTGATGCTGGCCGCCGACATCGCCGTCGCCGAAGAGTCAGCGACCTTCGCTCAACTGGAGATCAGCCTCGGTATCTTCCCCTTCGGCGGGGCGACCCTTCGCTTCCCGAAGGCCGCTGGCTGGAGCAACGCGATGCGGTGGATGCTCACCGCCGAGAAGTTCGACGCCGCCGAGGCGCATCGCATAGGCATCGTTCAGGAGGTCGTCCCTGACGGCGCCCACGTCGACCGGGCCATCGCCATCGCGCAGACCATCGCCCGACAGGCACCGCTGGGCGTCCGGGCCACGCTGGCCAACGCCCGCCTTGCAGAGCGGGAGAACGAGGCGGCGGCCGAGGCAGAACTGATGCCAACTGTGCTGAAGCTCTTTGGCAGCGAAGACGCACGGATTGGCCTGGAAGCCTTCGTCGCGCGCGGGACGGCCGAGTTCGTCGGCCGCTGACATGGTCGGGGTGGGTACGCCGGACAGGCCCTGCAAACCGATCGGTTTCACCCTATCCCAAGTATGGAGTGTGAGTTTCATGACTGCGATCAAGGATTCCGTCGTCCTCGTCACCGGCGGCAGCCGCGGCATCGGAAAGGCGCTAGTGGAGGAGTTGTACGCACGCGGCGCGGGCAAGGTCTACGCCACCGCCCGCGACCCGCGCTCCGTCACCCACCCCGACGCGGTGGCGTTGGCGCTGGAGGTCACCAACCCGGACTCGGTGGCCGCGGTCGCCGAACAGGCGCAGGACGTCACCGTCCTGATCAACAACGCGGGGGCCGCCACCCGCAGCCGCTTCCTGACCTCTTCGCTCGACGACATCCGCCGCGTGTTCGAGATCAATTTTTACGGCCCGCTGCTGCTCACTCGCGCTTTCGCCCCGGTGATCGAGCGCAACGGCGGTGGCCACATCCTGAACGTCCTCTCGGTGCATTCCTGGTTTGCGCGCGCCGAAGGCGGCGCCTACAGTGCCTCCAAGTCGGCGTTCTGGTCGCAGACCAACAGCCTGCGCCAGGCGCTCCAGCCACAGGGCATCGGCGTCACCGGCCTGCACATGGGCCTTGTCGACACCGACATGACGGCTCACGTAGACGCGCTCAAGATCAGCCCGCGGGACGTCGCAGTGGCAGCCCTCGACGGCGTCGAGTCGGATGCCTTCGAGGTGCTCACCGACGATCTCACCCGCTGGGTCAAGGACGCTCTGTCTGGCGACCCGGTCGCCATGTACGAGCGACTCGCCGCCCGGTGACCTCGGTCCCGGCCCGCCCACTGGCCCCTCCGCACCGCCGCGGAGGGTCGCCGAGAAATCCGGTGCCGCAGGTTCGTCGCCCAGTTGCCTTACTGCTGAAAGGCGGCCGACGCCACTGTCGTCCGTGACGAACTCGCCGTGGTACCCGCTGTCGTGGGCCTCTCGCGTACCGCCCGACGGCTCGTGGTGCAGAACCTCGTCATTGCCGCCGTCTTCATCACCGCACTGGTCGCATGGGACCTCGCTGGCCACCTCCCGCTGCCACTCGGCGTCGCAGGCCACGAGGGCTCCACCGTGCTCGTGGGCCTGAACGAGCTGCGCCTGCTGCGTGAGGCCGCCTGGAGCCGCAGCGGCCACAACACGTGAGCAGCCAGGCACCGGGCTTGCACATAGGGATGGCAAGCGACGGACGTCGACACTTCGCGTACGCGCGCAGGCTCTCGTCGACTGGTTGCATCCGATGAGAGCGATCCCGTACATGTCAAAAAGGGAAGTGATCTTGCCGATCGCGGGAAGGGCACTCTGCAAGGCGGACATGGGCGCAGGTCACCCCGACTCGTGAACGGCCCACAGCAGCTCGAAGCCCCTGTCGGAGAGATCCGGCAGGGGCTTCGTCGTGCGCCGCGTACGGATCAGCACGTGTCGGAGACCAGCTCGGCGAAGGCGGTCCGGCTCATGGGGCGGTCGTCGGCCCACACCTGGCCGGGGCGCAGCGAGGCGAGGTCGGCGGCGGTGAAGTAGACCTGGCCGTTGTAGGTGCCGCCGCCGCGGGGGGCCGCGGAACGACAGCGAGTACGTGCGGCCCGGCAGCAGGGCCTGGGTGCCGTCGGCCTCCACGTGCCAGGAGCCGGGCGGCTCGAAGAGGGGGAACGTCGTGCGGCCGATGTGTGCCGACGACCACATGTCCCAGCCGCTGTCCGCCCCTTCGCGCCTCGGGCCGCCGGACGGTGCGTCAACGGCCTCCCGCTCGTCCCGGCTGTGCAGGACCACCTGCGAGGCGTCGTCCCCAGGGCACGGCTGCACCCTCGCCACCGCGGTGCCGTCCGGGCTCGTCCAGACCGCCACGAGCGGCAACCGCGCCGGGCTGCAGCCGCACAGCAGCCCGAGCCCCACCAGCGCGCCCAGTAAGCCCGTTGCTCCCCGTCGCATGACCAGCCCCTCCCCGAGAACGCCCGCCCGCCGTCAGCGTGCCAGTCCCGGGCCGCGAGGGCGAGGTGTCCCGTCGGGTGAAACGGGGTGGCTTCCGGGCGGGTTCGGGGAGAGCATGCGGTGGTGGAGATATCGGGGTCGCCGGACGGCGAGGTGGAGGTGCCCGCGCGGATCTCGGCGCTGGCGGGGGAGCGGACGCCGCTGCCCGTGTGGCGCAACGAGGCGGGCGGGGTGACGTTCCGGATCGGGGCGGGGGAGGACCGGTTGTTCGCCAAGTGGGCGCCGGCGGGCTCAAGGCTGGACCTGGGGGCCGAGGCCGAGCGCCTGGAATGGGCTGGCCGCTTCACCCCCGTACCGCCCGTCCTGGAACACGGTTCGGACGGCGACGGGGCCTGGCTGCTGACGCGCGGGCTGCGCGGCGAGAGTGCCGTCAGCCCGCGCTGGACGGCGGATCCCGGTACCACGGTGCGTGCGCTGGGCGCGGGTCTGCGCGCGCTGCACGAGCGGCTGCCCGTGGACGCCTGCCCGTACGACTGGTCCGTCGGCACCCGCCTCGAGCGCGCCCGGCGGGCCGGCAGGCAGGTGCCCGGGGACCTGCCGCCCGCGCCTCCCGTCGAACGGCTCGTGGTGTGCCACGGGGACCCCTGCGCGCCCAACACGCTGCTGGGCGAGGACGGTACCTGGTCGGGCCACGTCGACATGGGCGCCCTCGGCGTCGCCGACCGCTGGGCCGATCTGGCCGTCGCCACCTGGAGCACGGAGTGGAACTACGGCCCCGGCTGGGAGGACGCGCTCCTGGACGCGTACGGCATCGCCCCGGATCCGGAGCGGACCGCCTTCTACCGGCGCCTGTGGAGCGTCACCTGACGGGTGCCCCCGGGCGGGCACGGGTGGCACGATCGGGGCGGAAGCCGAGAGCGCGAGGGGGCGGGGCGGAATGGCCATCGATCTGGAGAAGGTGCGGGCGGCGGCGCCGGGTCTGGTGAGCCTGTACAAGGACGCCAGGGTGTCGCTGGAGAAGGCCGGGGTGGCGGGGGAACGGGCCGCTGTGTACCTGGTGCTGGACCGGTCCGGCAGCATGCGGCGGCACTACCGGGACGGCACGGTGCAGCGCCTGGCCGAGCAGGTCCTCGGGCTCGCGGCGAACCTCGATGACGACGGGGTCGTGCCGGTGGTCTTCTTCTCCACCGAGGTGGACGGCGTCGCCGAGATCGGCCTCGACGGCTACGAGGGGCGGATCAACGCGCTCCACGACAGCTACGGCCACATGGGCCGCACCAACTACCACCTGGCGATGCAGGCGGTGATCGACCACTACCGGGCGTCCGGCGCGACGCAGCCCGCCTTCGTCGTCTTCCAGACCGACGGCGGCCCCTCCTCGCGCACGGCCGCCGAACGGCTGCTCTGCTCCGCCGCCGCACTGCCGATCTTCTGGCAGTTCGTCGGCTTCGGTGACCCTGAGGGCAGGGACTTCGACTTCCTGCGCAAGCTCGACGAACTCCCGGTACCCGCCAAGCGGCTGGTGGACAACGCCGGTTTCCACGCCGCCGGGGAGGAGCCCGCGGCGGCGTCGGACGCCGGGCTGTACGCGGCGCTGATGGAGGAGTTCCCGCAGTGGCTGACGGCGGCGCGGGCGGCGGGCGTCATCCGGGACTGACGGGTGCGGCGGGTGCCCCGGCCGTGGCGGCCGCGTCGACGAGGCGGTCGAGTTCGGCGGCCGACTCGGGCGCGAGCCGGTAGACGCCCTGGAGGCCGATCGACCGCATCAGACGTCCGTCCTCGACGAACCGCAGCCGGCGCTCGGCCCGGCGCGAGCGGTAGGTGAGCCGTTCCAGCAGCTCGCCGGGGACGGTGGTGCCGAAGTCGAGCGGGGTGCCGGGCGGGCCCACCAGCACCTCGGACGCGCAACCGCCCTCCAGCGGCGACCAGTCGGGCAGCTTGGCCAGCTCGTCCGCGGCCTCCTCGTACGGGATGATCCGCGCCACCTCCAGGCGGCCCAGCACATGGAGCCGGGTGCGGTGGACGCGGACCGGGAAGACGCGGTCGCCGGGCTTCACCCCCGCGAGCCGGAAGCTGGGCAGCGACTGGTGCGGGCCGCCGAACAGGACGCGGAGGGGGCGTCCGGAGTAGCCGTCGCGCGTCAGCCGGCGGCAGAGGTCGTTGGTCCACAACGTCGTGTAGGACTGCGGGGCGTCGGCCGGTTCGGACATGGCGGCCACCGTAGGGGACGGGACCGACAGTGACCGCGGGCGGGCCGGGACCCCGGACGCCCCGGGCCGGAGCAGGGGGTTGGGCAGGGGTGTCCGCCGGTCGCCGGTCGCCGAGGGGTCGGCCGTCGCCGAGCGGGGCGGGGCCACGATCGCGCCGGGCACGGCCTCGGTTCGGGCCTCGAGGGCCGGAGCGCACGGACGTGCCGGGCATGGGCCGCGTCGCCGGGCGCCCGGGCCGCCGCTCCCCGACCCGGCGGTCAGAGCAGGGGGTTGGGCAGGCCCGTCCAGTGGTCGCCGCTCTCGGAGGTCTCCAGCCGCATCAAGGTGAGCGCCTTGACGGGGAGTTCGGGGGCGGAGAGCAGGGCCGCGCGGTCGGTACGGGTGTCCGCCGTCGCCGGGAGGGCGTCGAAGGCGCGGTCGGTCTCCGTGCGCACCGCGGCCCACAGCCGTGCCTCGGTGGGCCGGTGGGCCTCGCCGAGGGTGGAGACGAGGCTGCCGAACGTGGTGGCGACCAGAGAGCCGTAGAGCTTGGCGTGCAGGACCGCGGGGTCGTCGCTGAGGCCGCGGCCGAGCGGGGGCACCGTGACGCCGCACCGCGCGAGGCGGGCCGGGCTGATCCGGACGTCGGCGAGGTCGCGGTAGACCAGCCGCCGCGGCCGGGCGTGCCGGTCGAGGACGACCAGGAGGTTCTGCCCGTGCGCCTCCAGGGCGACCCCCCAGGACAGCAGCCGCAGCATGGCCGGGAGCGCGAGCCGGGCGAAGGCGGTGAGCCAGGCGGCGCCGTCCGGGTGCGCGCCCGGTCCCGCGGCCGCGAGCAGGGAGTGCAGCAGCGGCGGCCCGCCGTCGGCGGGGCGGCCGGTGAGCGCGGCGACGGGCAGCAGGGTCTCCCCGGACGCCGGGTCGGCGAAGCCGGACGGGGACTCCCGCAGCAGCGCGGCGAGGTCGGGGCTTGGCTCACCGCCGACGACGGCGGCGGCCGCCCCGAGGTTGCGGGTGACGCGCAGCGTGTCGCCGCCGAGCCGCCGGGTCAGCTCGTCCAGCAGCGCGGACAGCGCGGCGCTGTCGGTCACCGAGCGGGCCGAGATGTCGCGGACGGACGAGGTCATCCGCATGCTCAGCGCCGTCTTCACATGCGGCCCGCCGTCGAGCGGGGCCACGGTGCGCACCGACATCAGCGCCCGGGTGGGGACCGCGGCCTCGGCGTACGGGCGCAGCCCCAGGGCGGGCAGGATGTGCCGGGTCTGCCAGGGGTGGACGGGCAGCAGCAACCGGTCGCCGTCCCGGAACCGGTCCGGCCAGGCGCCCGCGACCAGGCAGTCGGCGGCGGGGACGGCGACGAGGTCGAGGGCGACGACGGGCCGGTGCTCGGGCCCGAAGGCCAGCTGCTCGGCCACCGAGAAACCGGGACGGCTGCGGCAGCACGGGTGGTACGGGTGGCCGTCGACGACGCCCTGCTCGAAGGAGGCGAGCGTCGGCGGCCGGCCGCCGTGGCCCTCCGCGCCCGCGGCGCCCGCCCGGGACAGGGCCAGGGAGGCGACGCTGTGGTCGATCTCGTCACGCAGCAGGCCCGACCCCGGCAGCCCGAGCGCCTCCACCAGGGCGGCCGGGTGGTCGTGCGGGCGGCCGTCCAGCACAAGGGCGGGTTCGTCCTTCGGCGACCCCAGGTCGTGGGGCAGCCGGCGCGGCCCGAGGAGCACCCGGCCGTCGCGGAGGAGCACACGGTCCGGGCCGCGCGAGGCGATGCCCGGCAGGGGTTCCAGGAGCAGGGCCCGCCACAGGCGGCCCAGCACGGCGGCGCGCGCACCGGGGAGAGCGGCGGTGTACGCGTCGTGCAGATCGGGACGGAGCGTCGCCAGCTCGGTGGCGAACGCCGTCTCCAGGGGGCGCCGCGTCGCAGCCGCCGAGTGCGGGTACATGATGGGTCCCTACCCTACGCAGGAGGCGGCCGACCGTGCATCGAACAGGGCAGCGACCAGCGGGAACGTTCCGTCGTGGGTGAAGCCTGGGACCGCGCCGAGGCGCTGTCCGCCACGGCCCTGCTGAACTGCCTGCTGCGCGAGGTCGCCGAGGCCGCGGGCACGGACGGGGGCCGTCCCGTGCACCGGCTGCCCGCGACCGGCGCGCTGCTGCGGGTGCGGGCCGGGCGTCACCCCGCCGGCCCCGAGCTGCGCACCGAGGGCGGCTGGCGGCCGCTCCCGCTGGAGGCGCTGGTCGAGGTCGTCGCCGCGGAACTCACCGCCCGCACGGGCGTCGCCGGCACCGAGCTGCCCGCCGAGATCGCCGACAGCCGCGACGTGCTCGCCGCCCTGCTGGAGGCCCGCGAGCACGCGCCGCCGCCCGCCGACCCGTATCTGCGCTCCGAGCAGGCCCTCGTGGCGGGCCACCGCCACCACCCCGCGCCCAAGGCCCGCGGCGGCGGTCCGCCCGAGAGCTGGCTGCCCTACGCGCCGGAGGCGCACACGCGCTTCCCGCTCACGCTGCTCGCGGTCCGCGCGGACCTGCTGGCCGGGGAGGGCGACACCGCGGTGCTCGACCGGCTCTACCCGGACGTGCCCGAGGGCTACCGGGTCCTGCCCGCGCACCCCTGGCAGCTGGCCCTGCTGGGCGACCTCCCGGCCTTCCACGACGGGCGGCTGCTGCGCCTCGGGCACACCGCGGAACCGGCCGCGCCGACGGCGTCCCTGCGGACGGTGTACCTGCCGCAGGCCGACCTCTTCCTGAAGTTCAGTCTCGACGTGCGGATCACCAACGACATCCGCCGGCTGTGGCGGCACGACCTGCGCTGGCTGGGGCCCGTCGACGAGGTGCTGCGCGCCGTGCCGGAGGCGGACGTGCTGTCCGACCGCGGCCACCGGACCGCCGACCTCGGCGGCCGGGACGCGTACGAGGCACTGGCCGTGGTCGTCCGCGACGGCTTCGGCACGCACCTGCGCCCCGGGCTGACCCCGTTGCTGGCGGCGGCCGTCGCCGAGGGGTACGAGGGCAGCCCGCTCGCCGCGCCCGGCCTCACCGCGGACGGCGCGCTGGCCTGGTGGGAGGGGTATCTGCGGCAGGTCGTGCCGCCGGTGCTGGACGCGTACCTGCGGCACGGCGCGGTCCTGGAGTGCCACCTGCAGAACGTGCTCGTCGCCGTGGACGCCGACGGGCTGCCCGGCCAGGTGCTCTTCCGCGACCACGAGGGCGTCAAGCTGGTGGAGGAGCGGCACCGCGAACTGCTGCGCCGCCACGCGCGGCCGGACGCCCCCGGGCCTGGCGTGGACGCCGCCCACGGCTGGGAACGCCTGGTCTACTGCCTGGTCACCAACAACCTGCTGGAGATCGCGGGCGCGGTCGCCGAACGCCACCCGGAACTCACCCCGGTGCTGTGGGCGCGGGCCCGGGCCTTCCTCGCACAGTGGTCGGCCGGGAACGGCGATCCGGCGCCGCTGCGGGAGCTGCTCGCCGCCGCGCACATCCCGGGGAAGACCAATCTGCTGCTGCGCTGGACCGGTGCGGACGGCGCCGCCGCCCGCTACCTGCCGCTGCCGAACCCGCTGCGGTCTCAGGGCGCGGAGGTGACCGACTCCAGCGAACGGCGCGTGCCGGGGCCGTAGAACCCGGAGGTGTCGCCCGTGACGCCGTGGCTCTGCTGGTAGCGCTGGACGGCGTCCTTGACCCCGCCGTCGTACTTGCCGTCCGCGGGGCCGTCGTAGAGCTGTACCTGGGCGAGCCGCTGCTGCAGCGCCACGACCTCGGGGCCGCGCGAGCCGGGCTTGAGCACCGCGCCGGAACCGTCCGTCGCGGTCCCGGTGTTCCCGCCCGGGGCGCCGGCGGTCGCCGAGCCGGTGGCGGAGGCCGGTGCCCGTGTGCCGGACGCGGAACCGGAGGCGGACGGGGAGGGGCCGCCAGGGCCCGACCGGGCCGAAGGGGCCCCGGCGCCGCGTGAGGCCTCCGTCGTGCCGTCGGAGTCGAGAAGGCTGGGCAGCGCCAGCCGCGGCTGGGAGGCGCTCGGGGCGGGCCGCGCGCGGTCGGCCTCACCCGGACCGGTGACGAGGTGCCCGAGCAGGGCCAGTACGCCGACCCCGGTCACCGCCGCGGCCACCGTGACGACGGTCCGCAGGCGCCGGCGGGGACGGGCCGCCGCCCGGCGCGCCCCGCGAGGCGAGTGCGCCGGCCGCGGCTGCGGCTGCGGTGCTCCGCCGGGGCCGCCGCCCGGGCCGGGCGGGTCCTCGGGGAACAGCTCGGCGTAGTCGGGCGCCGGCCCCTCGGGGCCCACGTTGATCAGCGGCCTGACGGTCGTGCCACCCGGTTCGCCGCCGCTCATCTCTCCTCGCCCGCCTGGTCGGGCACGAGGCGTTCGAGGACGTCCTGGAACTCCTCGCCGACGGTGATCAGCAGGCCGTCGCCGTCCTTCCGGCTGAGCTGGGTCAGCACGCCGTCCCGCCACCAGTAGACGTACGGGCTGATGGGGCCCACCGCGTCCTCGTGGCCCGCCGCGGCGAAGCCCGCCATGCCGTTGAGGGCCGGGATGACGGCGCTGTCACGGATGGCGTGGAAGGCCAGCTGGTGCCGGAACGGCATGGCGACCAGCGCTCCGTCGGCGGTCAGCGGCTTCCCGGTGACCCGTTCCACGAGTTCGTCCAGGACCAGCACCCGGGCCGCGGTGAAGAAGGAGTCGCCGACGAGGACGTCGAAGCGCACGTCGGCGTGCCGGACCACCTCGTGCCGTTCCACCGGCAGGTCCCGGAGGTTGAGCAGGGCACGGCCGCGCAGCTCGCGGGTGTCGCCGAGGGGAACCAGGGCCTGGTCGGCGAGCGTCATCACGCTCTCCGGGAGGTCCAGGGCGAGCACCTCCAGCAGCCCGGGCGCGGCGATCCGGGCGTAGCGGAAGGTGTCCGGGTCGACCGCGTCGGGGGTGACCAGGCGCGGGTAGAGCCGCTCGCGGATCTCCTCGGCGGGCATGGTCTCCAGCGGCGACGGCCCGTCGAGGGTGCGCAGCACCGCCCCGATGTGCTCGCGTGCCAGCTGCGGCCACACGCGCGGGCCGCGGCGGTCGTTGTGGCACAGCGCGGCGAGGTTGCCGAGCCCGAAGCGACGGCCGGAGTCGTCGGTCACCATGTCGGCGAAGACCGTGACCTCCAGCCCGAGTTCGGCGAACGACTCGCGAACGGTCGCGCGGAAGCGCGCCCCCTCGTCCACCGAGAAGAAGGCGTACTCGGGGTCGCGGGGTGTGTCCCGCTGGTCACGCTTCGGCCCGCGCCGGAAAATCCCCACCTCAGCTGTCCCCTCGACCTGGACTCGACGAGCAGGGCGCGATCCTATCGGCAGGCGCCCGGGGCCGCCGTCTGCGTCAGCCTTCGCCGTCCGGCGCGTCCCGGTAGGTCTCCAGCAGCCGCAGCCACACCTCGCTCATGGTGGGGAAGGCCGGCACGGCGTGCCACAGGCGTTCCAGCGGCACTTCACCGGCGACGGCGATGGTGGCGGAGTGCAGCATCTCGCCGACCGACGGGCCGACGAAGGTGACGCCGACGAGATGACCCCGGTCCAGGTCGACGACGGCGCGGGCCTTGCCCTTGTAGTCGTCGGCGTACAGCCCGGCGCCGGAGACGTTGCCGATCTCGTAGTCCACGATCCTGACGCGGCGGCCCTCCCGCTCGGCCTGCTCGGCGGTGATGCCGACGGCGGCGGCCTCGGGCTCGGTGAAGACGACCTGGGGGACGGCGACGTTGTCGGCGGTGGCCGCGTGCCGGCCCCAGGGGGCGGTGTCCAGAGGCTCCCCCTTGGCGCGGGCGGCGATGGCGGCGCCGGCGATACGGCCCTGGTACTTGCCCTGGTGGGTGAGGAGGGCGCGGTGGTTGGTGTCGCCCGCGCAGTACAGCCAGCCGCCCTCGACGTCCTTGACCAGGCAGGTGTCGTCGACGTCCAGCCAGGAGCCGGGGGTCAGGCCGACCGTCTCCAGGCCCAGGGCGTCGGTGTGCGGGACGCGGCCGGTGGCGAACAGGATCTCGTCGGTGACGAGTTCCGTGCCGTCGGAGAGCACCAGGGTGATCGGCCCGGACTCCGAGGCGCGCCGCAGCTCCGTGACCGACACGCCCGTGCGGATGTCCACACCGGCGGCGCGCATGCCGTCCGCGACGAGCTCGCCCACGAACGGCTCCCAGCGCGGCAGCAGCCCGGAGCCGCGGACCAGCACGGTCACCTCGGAACCGAGCGACCGCCAGGCGGTCGCCATCTCGACGCAGACCACACCTCCGCCGACCACCACGAGCCGTCCCGGCACCTCGGGGGAACTGGTGGCGTCGCGGCTGGTCCACACGTGGTCGTCGGCGATGCCGGGCAGGTCGGGCAGCTGCGCGCGGGTGCCGGTGCAGACCGCCACGGCGTGCCGGGCGGTCAGGACGCGCTCGCCGCCGTCGGGGGTCTCCACGACGACGCGGCGCGGCCCGTCGAGCCGTCCGCGCCCCCGGACGAGGTCGATGCCGGCCGAGTCCAGCCAGCTCACCGCGCCGTCGTCCTTCCAGTTGCCGGTCCACCAGTCGCGCCGGGCCAGCACCGCGGCGGCGTCCAGCCGCCCGCCGGCCGCCTCCCGCGACCCCGCGACCGCCCGCGCGGCGTCCAGGGCCGCCTGCGGGCGCAGCAGCGCCTTGCTGGGGATGCACGCCCAGTACGAGCACTCACCGCCGACCAGCTCCGCCTCGACCACCACCGTGGTCAGTCCGGCCTGCCTGGTTCGGTCGGCGAGGTTCTCCCCGGTGGGGCCCGCGCCGATGACGATGACGTCGTAGGTGTCCGTGCTCGCGTTCGTACCGCTGTCTGCCGCCGTGGTCATGGTTCCACCGTAGGCAACACCGCGTCCGCGCACAGCCGGAACCCCCGTGTCCCGCCGCTTCGCCACCCTCGACCGTGCCCGCCGACGTGGCGCGTCGGGGACGGGACCTGGTGCGACTGGTAGGCCATCAGGGCGAGGGCGGAAGGGGCCCCGACGCGCGCCGGTGCCCGCGGCCGCCGGCTGCGGGCGCCTCACGCGGGGAGTTGCTGCTCCGTCCAGATGACCTTGCCTTGGTCGGTGTAGCGGGTGCCCCAGCGGCGGCAGAGCTGGGCGACCAGGAAGATGCCGCGGCCGCCCTCGTCGGTGGTGGCCGCGCGGCGCAGGCGGGGGGAGGTGCCGCTGGCGTCGGCGACCTCGAAGACCAGGGCGCGGTCGCGCAGCAGAGTGGCCCGCACGGGGCCGGCGCCGTGGCGGATGGCGTTGGTGATCAGCTCGCTGGCGATCAGCTCCGTGGTGAAGGCCAGCTCTTCGAGGCCCCAGGCCCGCAGACGGCGGGTGATCGCGGAGCGGAGGGCGGAGACGGCCGCCGGGTCGTCGGGCACGTCCCAGCCGGCGACCTGGCGCTCGTCCAGGGTCCGGGTGCGGGCGACGAGGAAGACGACGTCGTCGGCCGAGGGAGCGGGGCGCAGGGAGGCCTCGAGTGCCGCGCAGACCTCCTCCGGCGGGCAGCCGCGCGGGACGGTGGCCAGGGCACGGCCGAGGCGGCGCATCCCGGTGTCCGGGTCGAGGTGGCGGCCCTCGATGAGGCCGTCGGTGTAGAGGACGATGCCGCTGCCCTCGGGGACCGCGAACTCGGCGGTCTCGAAGGGAAGTCCGCCCAGCCCCAGGGGCGGCCCGGCGGGCAGGTCGGGAAAGCGCACCTCGCCGTCGGGGGCGAGCAGCGCCGGTGGCGGATGCCCGGCGCGGGCCAGCTGGCAGCGCCGGGTGACGGGGTCGTAGACCGCGTAGAGGCAGGTCGCGCCCGCGAGGCCGGGACCGGTGCCGTTCTCGTCGTCGAGGCGGACGACGAGGTCGTCCAGGCGGCCCAGCAGCTCGTCCGGGGGGAGGTCGAGGGCGGAGAAGTTGTGCACGGCCGTGCGCAGCCGGCCCATGGCGGCGGCGGCGTGGATGCCGTGGCCGACGACGTCGCCGACGACCAGCGCCACGCGCGCCCCGGACAGCGGGATCACGTCGAACCAGTCGCCGCCGACCCGGCCGCGGGCCGCCGGGAGGTAGCGGTGGGCGACGTCCACGGCGTGCTGCTCCGGTACGCCGCGCGGCAGCAGGCTGCGCTGGAGTTCCAGGGCGAGGTGGTGCTCGCGGGTGAAGAGCCGCGCGTTGTCGATGCAGACGGCGGCGCGGGCGGCGAGGTCGCGGGCGAGGGTGAGGTCGTCGTCGGCGAACGGTTCGTTCCGTGCGGCGCGTTGGAAGGTGGCGACGCCCAGCAGGGTGTCCCGGGCGCGCAGCGGGACGGCGATGACGGCGAGCGGCTCGCCGTCCGGGCCCGGGGACGTGTCGCGGACCGCGGAGCCGCCGCACAGGGCTCCGGCCTGGGGGCTGCCGGGAACGAGGCGAATCGGTTCACCCCTGGCGTGGGGGCCGTACGCGGCGCCGGGGGCCGCGCCGCTCGCCGCCACCCGGCGCAGCTCCGCCCCGGGGTCGACGGGGGCGGTGCCGTGCAGGACGGGGCAGAACAGGTCGACGGTCGCATGGTCCGCGAAGCGGGGGACGGCGGCCTCGACGATCTCGCGGGCCGTACGGGAGACGTCGAGCGTGGTGCCGATCCGCAGGGCGGCGTCGCTGAGCAGTTCCAGGCGGCGGCGCGCGGCGACGGCGATGCGGCCCACCCCCGCTTCGCCGACCAGCAGCGGTCGGCGCGCGGCCGCGCCGGTGCCGCCGCCGGGCGACCCGGGGTCACCGGGCACGCTGACCTCGACGACGGCGCCGCCCGCGAGGGGCCGGCACAGCAGATGGGCCGTGCGGCCGTGGGAGAGGGGGAGTTGGAGTGTCTCCCGCCGTCCGGCGGCGATCAGGCCGGCCGCGGTCTCGGTGAGCGCCGACTCGTCCCCGTCGGTGAGACCGGCCGGGGGCCCGACGCCCTGGAAGCGCCCGGCGCCGTCCAGCAGCAAGGGGGCCGTGGTGGCGCGGTGCTCGGCGGTCAGGTAGCCGTGCAGCAGGGCGCGTTCGCGTTCGCCGCACTCCTCCAGGAGCCGCTGCTCGATGGCGAGGGCGCAGCCGCGGGCGAGTTCGGCCATGAGGGGATGCGCGTCGCCGTACCTGCTGGTGAGGTCGAGGACGCCCTCCACCCGGCCGCTGACGGGATGGCGGACGGGTACGCCATAGCAGGTGAAGCCGCGCAGGGCGGCGGAGAAGTGTTCCTCGCCGGAGACGCGGACGGGCTGCCGGGCGGCCAGGGCGGTGCCGATGCCGTTCGTCCCGGCGTCGAGTTCGTGGTAGCTGAACCCGGGGGCGAGGCGGACCCGGTCCAGGGCGGGCAGCAACGGGGGCTCGGCGGCCCGGCGGTCGATCACCAGCCCCCGGTCGTCGGTGAGCAGGACGGCGGTACGGGTGCCGGAGAGCGTGCCGGCGAGCCGGTCGAGGACGGGACCCGCCGCCCGGACCAGGGCTCCGGCGGGGTCGAGGTCGTCGGTGTACGGGACCTCGAACCGCTCGGGGTCGAGGCCGGCGGTCTGACAGCGCTCCCACGAAGCGAGGATCGGTACCCGTACGGATTCGACCACCAGGCTCACTCCTTGACGTCCGCGTCCCAGGTCCCGAACGTAGGGCGGCGGCACGGCGGCGGGGGGCGGGTCGGTGAAATCCCTGCGTACAGCCACTCTTGTGGGTGACGGCCCGTTTGACAGGGGGCAACACGGACGTCACGGCGCGGGAGATCGCTTCGCGAAGCGGTGCGCCGTGGTGAAGACTTGGACCCGCCGCAGCCGTACTCACTCCGCACTCGGGAGGATCCACCATGTCCACCACGCCGCACTCCACCACGCGCGTCGCGCACACCGTCTGGGACGGCAGTCTGACGGAGGGCAGCGGGGTCGTGACCCTCGACTCCTCCGGCATCGGGGAGTACCCGGTGACCTGGGTCGCCCGCTCGCAGGAGCCGGGCGGGAAGACCAGCCCCGAGGAGCTCATCGCCGCCGCCCACTCCAGCTGCTTCTCGATGGCCCTGTCGGCCGGCCTGGGCAAGGCGGGCACCCCGCCGACCCGCCTGCGCACCCAGGCCGACGTCACCTTCAAGCCGGGCACCGGCATCACCGGCATCCACCTGACCGTCGAGGGCGAGGTGCCCGGGATGGACGAGGCGGAGTTCGTGAAGGCGGCCGAGGACGCCAAGGCGAACTGCCCGGTGAGCAAGGCCCTGGCCGGTACGGAGATCACGCTCACGGCCTCGCTGGCCTGACGCGCGCACGGCACCGGACCGGAGCCGCAGCGGGTGCACCGCCCATCGAAACGTTTCGGTTTCGGTGGGCGGTGCCATATTGTCGTTGGGATACGAAACCGTTTCGCAGGGGACGAGAGACGGAGCACGGAACATGACGACCGACGCGAGCGCACCGGCCCGCCGCACCCGGCTGACGCCCGAGCGGGAGCAGGAGCTGTACGGCGCGGTGATCGATCTGCTGCGCGAGGTCGGGTACGACGCGCTGACCATGGACGCGGTCGCCACCCGCACCCGGTCCAGCAAGGCCACCTTGTACCGGCAGTGGAAGAGCAAGCCCGAGCTGGTCGTGACCGCGCTCAAGTGCACCAAGCCGGTGCACGTGGAGAACGTCGACACCGGCTCGCTTCCCGGCGACCTGCACGAGCTCGCCGACCGCATCGGCGACGGCTCCGACGTGGACACCCCGCTGATCCGGGGCCTGGCCCACGCCTCCGCCACCAACCCCGACCTCGCCGAGGCGATGCGCCAGCATCTGATCGAGCCCGAGCTCTCCGGGGTGCGGCAGCTGCTGGGGCGGGCCGCCGGCCGCGGTGAGATCGACGCCGCCGTCCCCGCGGCCGAGTTCATGCCGCACATGATGCTCGGCGCCGTGATCACCCGCCGCCTCCTGGAGGACGTGGAGGTCGACGCGGCCTTCATGCACCGCTACATCGACGCGGTGGTGCTGCCGGCGCTGGGCATCGGGCAGGCCCGCTGACGCCCGGCCGCCGCGTCGCTCACTCCCGGCCGCCCGGTGCCGGTCGCCGGTGCTAGTCGCTGACCGCGCTGCGCGGCCGGTACTCCAGGTCCTCGTACTCGGGGTGGTGCGCGATCCAGCCCGCGATGAACGGGCAGGCCGCCAGCACGCTCTGGCCGCGCTCCCGCGCCTCGTCCAGCGCGTGGCGGGCGAGCGAGGAGCCCACGCCCCGGCCCTCGAACTCCGGGTCCACCTCGGTGTGCAGGAAGGCGACCATCTCCGGGGTTCGGATGTACGTGGCGAAGCCCGCCAGCCTGCCGTCGACGCGCGCCTCGTAGCGCCGCGCTCCCGTGGCGTCCGTCACCTTCGCGTCGCTCTTCACGACTGGTAGCCCTCCACCGTGCCTGTCGAGCGCACCCTGGCCTCGCCCGGGTCGCCGCCCGCCGCGGTCTTGGCGCGGCGCTGGCGGAGCAGGTCCCAGCACTGGTCGAGCTCGCGCTCCAGCGCGTCGAGCCGTGCCCGCTCGGTCTCGCCGTCCATCCGCCCCTCGCTGAGGAGCTCGCGCAGGGTCCTCTCGTCGGAGACCATCGCACTGATCCGTTCCAGGATCGCCTTCTCGGGGCGATCTCCCGACTGCTGCTCGGCCACGGCCCGCACCTCCTCGGTCGTCGGCACCCACTCTAGGCAGCCCGCTGCGCCCAAGCGATCGAAACACTTGCGTTTCGATAAGGCTGCCTCTAGTGTCGGCGCGTACGAAACGGTTTCGTGTCGCGCCGGTGTCCCGGAAGCCGGGCCGCGCGGCGGCCTGGTGACCCGCCGGTAAGTGACGTCCGGGTGTACCGGAGCGGAATCACAGCCCGGGACGGGAATGCCGGCGGCGCCCCGGTCGTCGTGATGTAGGGGGACTGAGCTGCGGGGCCGCCCCTGAGCGGTGGGAGGGTCCCGCACGCGCCGACCCGTGGGGACGGGGTGCGGTGCGACGGAGGGCCCGGTGCCGGAGTCCGTGGATGCACACGGAAGCCGCGCCGGGCCTTTCCCATGCGATTCCACGGCGATCCGGGGTATCCGGGGCGGATGTGACGGAGTCTGCGTGCGGTGTGCCGCAAAAGGGAACCTATGGTCAGTTAATGTGCGTTTTCACTGGTCCACAGGGTTTCGTCGAAAGGCCCCTCGGTTGAACCTGCTCGACCTCCTGCTCCTGGTGCTGACCGTCGCCTACGCCGTCGCCGGTTTCCGGCGCGGGCTCGTCGCCGGCTGCATCTCGCTCGCGGGCTTCCTCGGCGGTGCGGTGGTCGGCGTCTGGCTGCTGCCGTACGTGCTCCAGTACGTCGAGCCGGGCACACCGCGGGCGACGCTGGTCGCGCTGCTCACCGTCCTGGTGCCCGCGGCCGGTGGGCACGCCCTCGCCTCCGGGGTCGCCTGGAAGGCGCGGACCGGGCTGGACTGGGGCCCGCTGCGCTGGCTCGACGGGGCAGGCGGCGCGGTGGCCAACGCGGTGGCGGTGCTGCTGGTCTCCTGGGTGGCCGCCAGCGTGTTGGTGACCTCCTCCTCCAGCGTGCTGGCCCAGTCGATCCGCGGGTCCGCGGTGCTGGGCGCGGTCCAGGACACCATGCCCCGGCAGGCGCCGACCTGGTTCAGCAGGGCGACCAGCGCACTGGCCGAGGCGGGGTTCCCGCAGGTGTTCAACCCCTTCGAGTCCGAGCCCGTCAACGGGGTGCCCGCGCCCTCCGGGGACAACGTCACCGCGGCCGCGGCCGGCGCCGCCGCCCGGAGCACCGTCAAGATCGAGGGCGTGGCCTTCGTGGACGGCCGCCGCCAGGGGCAGGAGGGCACCGGCTTCGTCTACGCCGACGAGCACGTCATGACCAACGCCCACGTGGTGGCCGGGGTGGACGACCCCGCCGTCCAGGTCGGCGGCGCCGGGCGGGCCTACCGGGCCACCGTCGTGCTCTTCGACCCCGGCAAGGACATCGCCGTCCTGGACGTCCCGGGACTGAAGGCGCCCGCGCTGAGCTTCACCGACGACGCCGTGCGCGGCGACGGCGCGGTCGTGGCGGGCTACCCGCAGGACGGCGGCCTCGACCTGCGCGCCGCGACGGTGGCCGGGCGCATCCGCGCCACCGGACAGGACATCTACGGCGAGGGCGCCGTCACCCGCGACATCTACCAGGTCCGCTCCGTGGTGCGCCCCGGCAACTCCGGCGGCCCGCTGCTGGACACCTCCGGACGCGTCTACGGAGTGGTCTTCGCCCGCTCCACCACCGACTCCACCACGGGCTACGTGCTGACCGCGGACGAGGTGCGCTCCGACGCCCTGCGCGGGGCGCGCGCCACGCAGCCGGTGGACACCGGCGACCGCGCCGCGTTGTGACCGGTGGCCGGTGGCCGGTGGCCGGTGGCCGGTGACCGCGGTGCCGTGGCCGCGGTGCCGTGACCGTCGCGGTGACCGCCGGGCGGCCGGGCCTCCGTATGCGTTCGACGTTAGACTTTCCATTCACGTGGAAAACCGGACGAATGCCTTTGAACGGTCGAGCGTCGTCCGGCGCCGAGCCGGACGAGGACGACCGCGGCCGAGCACGCGGGGAGTGGTGCCGTCCTCATGATCTCGATCCTCTTCGCCGTCCTCGCCGCCTGCAGCAACGCCTTCGGCACGGTCCTGCAGCGGCGCGCGGTGCTCACCGTCCCCGCCTCGAAGTCCCTGCGCCTCGGTCTGATGAAGGACCTGCTGCGCACCCCCGTGTGGCTCGCGGGGATCCTCGGCGTCATCCTGGCCGCGATCTTCCAGGCGTTGGCGCTGGGCACGGGGTCGCTCGCGGCGGTCCAGCCGGTGTTCATCCTGGAACTGCCGCTGGCCCTGGTGATCGGCGGCATGGTCTTCCACGTCGAGCTGTCCCACAAGGCGTGGGCCTGTGTGGCGTGCATCGCCGGCGGCCTGGCGCTGTTCCTCTTCTCGATGGCGCCCAGCGGGGGCCGCGAGCAGGTTCCGGGCCTCTGGTGGGTGCCGACCCTGCTGATCGTCGGCGGGCTCGGCGCGGTGCTGGTGCTCGCGGGGCTGCGGCGGCCCAACGGCCTGATGCGCGCCGCCTGCCTGGGCGGGGCCGCCGCGGTGGGCAACGCCCTCACGGCCGCGCTGATCAAGTCGTCCATGGACATCCTGGAGCGCCAGGGCGTCGCGGCCTGGCTGCTGTCCTGGCAGACCTACGCGTTCGCCGCGGCCGGCGGGTTCTCGCTCTTCCTGCTGGGGACCGCCATGCAGGGGGGACCGCTGATCGCCTCGCAGCCCGCCCTGACGCTCGGCGACGCCGTCGTCGGCTTCTGCCTCGGGGTCACGCTCTACGGCGAGCAGCCGCGCACCGGTCTCTGGCTGCTGCCCGCGCTGCTGGGTTTCGCGGTGCTCAGCTACGGCGTCTTCGCGATGTCCCGCACCCAGTGCCTCTACAAGTGCGTCCATCCCGAGGAGCACCTGGCGAGCCCGGCCGAGGAACCCGCCGCCTCGGCCACCTGAACCGTACGCGGACGCCCCCGGAACCGGCCGGTTCCGGGGGCGTCCGCGCGCGGGGCGCCGGTCGTCAGTGGCGCGGCGCGGGGTAGGCCTTGGGCAGGCGCATGCCGCGGTCGGCCATGATCTGCCGCACGTGGTTGGGGTAGTCGGTGATGATGCCGTCGATGCCCATGTCCATCAGGGCCTCGATGGTCGGGTTGTCGTCGCAGGTCCACGGGATGACCTTCAGGCCGCGCTCGTGGGCGTCGTCCACCATCTTCTCGGTGACGTAGAACGTGAAGTTCGGGTCCGCGATGGTGCCGTTCTGCGGCATGCCGTAGACCGGGGAGAGCGCCGTGACGCCCGGGACGGCGGCGGCGGCCTTGACGAAGTCGCCGTCGTAGTCGTCGGCGTCGATGCCGCCGAGCCACGGGGAGGCGCCGGGCTTGCCGACCTGGAGGAAGTCGTAGTTGGTCAGCGCCACCAGCGGGTACTTCGGCGCGAGCTTGTGCATCTCCTTCAGGGCGCCCCAGTCGAAGGACTGGATGGTGACCTGCTTCTCGATGCCCGAGCGGTGGATCTCCTCGAAGACGCGGCGCACGAACAGCTCGCGCGGCGCGGTCTGCTCGGGGGCGCCGGCCTCCACCTTGGTCTCGATGTTGAGCTTGACCTTCTTGGCCTTGTAGCTCTTGACCAGGCCGAGGACGTCCTTGAGCTCCACCATGCGGTGGCCCTTGACCTGCTCCTGCTCGGGGAAGCCGGGCAGCTGCTGGTAGCCGCAGTCCATCGTCTTGATCTGGGCCAGCGTCAGGTCCTTGATGTACTTGCCGACGTAGGGGTACATCGGGTCGCCCGGCGTGACGGGACCGGTGTCCTTGCACTTCTGGGCGCTGATCTGGCGGTCGTGGTTGACGACGACCTTCTGGTCCTTGGTGACGTGGGTGTCCAGCTCCAGGGTGCTCACCCCGAGGCGCAGGGCCTTGCCGAAGCCCTCCAGGGACTCCTCCGTGGTCATGCCGATGCCGCCGCGGTGGGCCTGCAGGTCGAAGGAGGCCTTGTGGCCTTGGCCGTGGTCGTGGCCGTGGTGGGCGGTGGCCGCCTGGGCGGCGGTGGGGACCACGAGCGCGGGCACGACGGCCAGGGCTGCGATTGCGTGCCGGAGGGACATGTACACCTCGTCTATATCGGGCGAACGGGACCTCGTGACGCTAAGCCGCAGGTCGAGCCCGTACGGAGCCCACGGATGAGGGCATGGTGAACGCCCGGGAAACGATCTCCCCGGGCGCCGGGGGCCGGGCGGTCTCGGGCGGGGTCAGTCGGGCAGGCTGTCGTGGTCCGGGGGCTCGAAGGTGCGCCCGGCGGCGTGGCGTCGGCGGGGAGCGCGAGGCCGGACACCCCGGCGGCGACGATCGCCGCGACGACGGCGCCGCGTCTCCATGTGAGGGTTCTGAGGGTTGCCATGCACCGTACGTTCGCTGGTGCGGTGAGCGGAAACCGGCGTAGGGATTACCGACTGGTAACTATCCCTGAGGTTCGGGCAATCGGCTGGCGAAGGCCACGAACGCGGTCCACGCGTCCGGCTCGAAGGCCAGGGCGGGGCCGGACCTGTCCTTGGAGTCCCGCACATGGACGGCGGCCGGGCCGACCGCCACCTCCACGCACTGACCGCCGTCGCTGCCGCTGTGACGGGACGTGAACCACACGAGAGCGCTCACAGTTCACCCGCAATCTGCTCGATCAACTTCGCGGAGTCCTCGGGTGTGAGGGCCTGTGCCCGGATCATTCCATAGCGCTGGTGGAGCAGACTGACCCTTTTCCGGTCATCCGTGAGCAGCCCCCCGACCTGCCCCTCGGCGTAGGCGAGCGACTGGCGGTCCGGGTTCTCCATCAGGGTGAAGGGGCCGTCGAGGCCGGCGTGCGCCTCGTACCGGGCCGGCATCACCTGGATCTGGACGTTGCGCCGCCGGCCCACCTCGACGAGGTGCGACAACTGGGCGCTCATCACCGCCCGTCCGCCCGTGGGGCGGCGCAGCACCCACTCCTCCAGGACGAAGGAGAGCATGCACACGGGTCTGCGGACGATCAGCGCCTGGCGGGCCAGCCGGTCCTCCGTCCAGCGTTCGACCTCGTCCTCCTCCAGTGCCGGGCAGCGGGCGCCGAACACGGCACGCATGCAAGCCTCGGTCTGCAGCAGGCCGTTGACGACATGGGAGTCGTAGGCGCCCAGACTCAGTGCCCGGGCCTCCTCGTCCGCGTACTCCCCGTACCCCACGGGGAGCTTCTCCCGCGACAGATGGGGGGCCACCGCCTTCAGCACCCCGGGTGAGTCCAGCAGTTGCTCCGCCCGCTCGATGAACGCCTTGCTGGCGATGCGCTCCCCGCACTCGATCTTGACCGTCTGCGACTTCGAGTAGCCCGTGTGCGCCGCCACCGCGTCCAGAGTGACTCCGCGGCCCTCGCGCAGCGTCTTGAGCAGGTCCCCGAAGATCCTCATGCTCACCGAGCGCCTGTCCTCGACCGTCATGCGGCCACCCCCGTCCGGCTCGCTTGGTGTCGTCCCGGGCGCCACACTAGGCAGACGCCGCCCGGCGGCACGCCGTGAACCGGCGGAATTCACCTGCCCCGGGGAACGGCCGGCCGGTGTGATGCGGGTCACGGCAGGGCTCCGATGGGTTCGCGGCGCCCGGACAGTCCAACCAGGTATGACGCAGAACGTGAAGGGCCCCGCGAGTTACTTCCCGTCGATCGAGCAGAAGTACGGCCGGCCGGTCGCGGAGTGGAAGGAGCTCATCCGCTCCTCCCCGCTGACCCGGCACACGGAGCTCGTCGGCTGGCTGAAGACCGAGCACGGCCTCGGGCACGGCCACGCCAACGCGCTGGTGGCGCACACTCTCGCAGAGGGGCAGGCCGCGTCGTAGCACCGGGTCACGCCGGCAGTCGCGTCCCCTCGGGGAGCCGTACGCCGAAGTCGTCCGCCAGGACCCGCAGCACCTCGTCCCCGTCGGCCAGTTCGCGCTCCTCGCGGGTGCCGTCGGCGGCCGTCTGCGTCAGGTGGCGACCGGTGAGGGAGAGATGGGCGTCGCCCGTGGTGCGCTGGACGTAGACGCCGCGGGAGAAGGGGGAGCGCGGATTGGTCGCGACGTGCCAGTTGATGACCTCGTAGTCCGGGGCCTGGAAGGGCTCGACGGTGAAGGCGTACTGGTCCTCCCACCCGTCGTCCGCGGCGCCGGGCAGGTACGCCTGGAGCTTCCACAGCTCCAGCGGTCCGTCGTGCGGCGCGTGGACGAGCCGGTGGCGGCGCGGGGCGTCGTGCAATTCCTCGTCCGCGACCAGCGGCAGCGGCTCCAGCAGGGAGCCGATGCTGCCGAAGCCGACGTCGGTCACCCACGGCACCGGCTCGCCGGGCACCTCGGTGAGCATGAGCATGTGCGTACGGGGGCGGACGTCCCCCGGCTGCGCCCCCACCAGGACGCGCGCGGTGAGCAGCGTGACCCGGAACCCGAGGGCGGTGAGCGCCGCGGCGAACAGGGTGTTGTGCTCGTAGCAGTAGCCGCCGCGTGTGCCGCGGACGAGCTTGGCCTCCAGGTCGGGCAACGCGAGCGAGGGCGCCCGGCCCAGGACCGGGTCGAGGTTCTCGAACGGGATGCCCAGCAGATGGGCGCGGTGCACGGACCGCAGCACCTCCGCCGTGGGACGGCGCTCCCCGGTCCAGCCGATGCGGGCGAGATAGGCATCGAGATCGAGAGTCATACGACCACGGTACGGATGCGCGGCGGCCTCCTCGCGCCGCCTTCGGGAGGGCGCTTGCGCGGGTGCGGGGCGGCGACCGGCGGGGATCCGCAGGGCGAGGGCTCGCCGTCCACCCGGGCTCGGATGCCGGGGCCACGTGGTGACGGCCGGTTCGGGGACTTCGCCGGGTATGCGGTGGACGCGGGCGACGGCGGCCGGCGGGGATCCGCAGGGCGTGGCGGGTCCGGCGGCGTGCTCGCGGCGCATCAGGCCCGCGTCACCGCTTGAGTTCCTCGCGCAGCCTGCGGTCGATCGCCAGGGCGAGTTCCGCCTCGACGACGGCCTGCACCAGCGGGCGCAGCCGGGCGATGGCCTCGGTGAGCCGGGTGGTGTCGCCGGACTGCAGGTCGGCCTCCGCGTCCGGCAGGACGTGGGTGCGGGCCAGTTCGACGAACAGCTCGGCGAGCGGGTCCATGCGGTCCCGCATGTCACGGCCCGTGGCGAGCACCTCGGCGAGCGGGATGCCCTCCCGGACCAGCGCGGCCGAGGCCTCCAGCAGCCGGCGGCTGACGTGCACCACGTCGTCGCCGTCGACGGCGATGTAGCCGATGTCCAGGGCGGTGGCCAGGTTCTCGGCGGTGGCCTGGTCGCCGTAGTGGTCGGCGAGGCCCTCGGGGGTGAGCCGCAGCGGCTCCTCCTCCGACCAGCGGGTGGGCAGTGCCGGGTCCAGGCCGAGGAGTTCGCCGACGTCGTGGCGGCCGCTCTCCCAGGCGTCCATCAGCTCGGCGATGCCGCCCAGGGTGTGGCCCCGCTCCAGCAGCGCCGTGATGGTGCGCAGCCGGGCCAGGTGGTGGTCGTTGTACCAGGCGATCCGGCCTTCGCGGCGTGGCGCGGGGAGCAGCTTGCGCTCCCGGTAGAAGCGGACGGTTCGGACCGGGACACCGGCCGCCTCCGCCAGCTCGTCCATCCGGTACTCGCGTTCGTGCGTTGCCACGCCGATCAGCCTATGCGGTGCGCGCGGCACATCGCGTGGCCCGGCCTCTACCGCTGGTAACGCCTTCTGGTCTACGCTCCGAACCGTGCCAGTGAACGCTGGCGCGATTCGGCACAGGGGCGGCACCGAGAGGCGGCGGTATGGCCGGACACAGCGAACACGTGCGGGTTGCGGTGATCGGATCGGGGTTCGGCGGACTCGGCGCCGCCGTGCGGCTGCGACGCGAGGGGATCACGGACTTCGTCGTCCTGGAGCGCCGTGACTCCGTCGGCGGGACGTGGCGCGACAACAGCTACCCGGGGTGCGCCTGCGACGTGCCCTCGCACCTGTACTCGTTCTCCTTCGCGCCCAACGCGCGGTGGCCGCGCACCTTCTCCGGCCAGCCGCACATCCGGGACTACCTGGAACGGGTCGCTGACACCTTCGGCCTCCGCCCGCACCTGCGCCTGCGCACGGAGGTGACCGAGGCCCGCTGGGACGCCGGCGCCCGGCACTGGCGCATCACCACCTCGCGCGGCGAACTCACCGCCGACGTCGTGGTCTCGGCCACCGGACCGCTGTCCGACCCCAAGCTGCCGGACGTCCCGGGCCTGGACGCCTTCCCCGGGCGGGTCTTCCACTCCTCGAAGTGGGACCACGACTTCGACCTCAAGGGCAAGCGGGTCGCCATGGTCGGCACCGGGGCCTCCGCCATCCAGATCGTGCCCGCGATCCAGCCCGAGGTGGAGAGCCTGACCGTGGTGCAGCGGACACCGCCGTGGGTGATGCCGCGCATGGACCGCGGGATCAGCCGGGCCGAGCAGTGGCTGCACGCCAAGGTGCCGGCCACCGCCAGGGCGCGGCGCGGACTGCTCTGGCTGATCCGGGAGTTCCAGGTCGGCGCCTTCACCAAGCGCCCGGCGATGATGCGCGGCGCGCAGGCCGTCGCCGCCTCGCACATGCGCAAGACCGTCAAGGACCCGGCGCTGCGCGCCAAGCTGACCCCCGACTACCGGATCGGCTGCAAGCGCATCCTGCTGTCCAACGACTACTACCCGGCGCTCGCCCGGCCCAACACCGAGGTCGTCGCCTCCGCGCTGAAGGAGGTGCGCGGCTCGACCCTGGTCATGGCCGACGGCACCGAGCGCGAGGCCGACGCGATCGTGTTCGGCACCGGCTTCCACGTCACGGACATGCCCATCGGGGAGCGGGTGTTCGGCGCCTACGGCCGCTCGCTGGCCGAGCACTGGAAGGGCGGCATGGCCGCCCTGCGCGGCTGCGCCGTCGACGGCTTCCCCAACCTGCTCTTCGTCATCGGGCCCAACACGGGCCTGGGCAACAGCTCGATGATCCTGATGATCGAGTCCTCGCTGAACTACGTCGCCGCGTACCTGCGCGCCCTGGACACCACCGGGGCCGCGGCGTTCGACGCCCGTCCGGAGGCCGTGCGGTCCTGGAACGACGAAGTGCAGCGCCGCATGACCCGCACGGTGTGGAACACCGGGGGCTGCGTCAGCTGGTACCTGGACGACCAGGGGCGCAACACCACGGTCTGGCCCGGGACGACCGCCGAGTTCCGGCGCGCCACGCGGCGGCTGGACCTCCAGGAGTACGAGATCGTGCCCGCCGGTGCCCCCGGGGAGCGCCCGGAGCGCGTGGAGGTCGCCTCGTGACCGCGTCCGTCTTCGACCTGCCCGCCACCCGGCGCACGCATTCCGTGCGGTCCGCGGACGGCACCTCGATCCATGTGGAGGAGTACGGCCCCGAGCCCGGCACCGCGCCCACCGTGGTGCTGATCCACGGCTGGACCTGCAGCACCCTGTTCTGGGCCCCGCTCATCCACGAACTCGCGGGGGATTACCGGGTCGTGGCCTACGACCAGCGCGGTCACGGCGGCAGCGGGACCCCGCGCCGCGGCGGCTACGGCACCGGCGCGCTCGCCGACGACCTCACCGCGGTCCTGGAGTCCGCCGTCGAGGGCGACGAGAAGGTGGTGCTGGTCGGCCACTCCATGGGAGGGATGACCGCGATGGCGGCGGGCGACCGTGCCGCCGTGCAGTCCCGCACGGCCGCGGTGCTGCTGGCCAGTACCGGCAGCGGACGGCTGCTCGCCGAGGCGGCGGTGCTGCCGCCGCGGGTGCGCAGCAAGCGGGTGCGCGACGCCTTCCACCGCTTCCTGCTGGTCAGTTCGGCGCCGCTGGGCCCGCAGTCCGCGGTGACCCGGGCCGCGCTCAAGTACGGGATCCTGGGGGCGGCGTCGAGCAGGGAGCTGGTGGCCGCCACCGCCCGCATCGTGCACGCCTGCGGGCGGCGGCAGCGTGCGGGGTGGGGCCGGGTGCTGGCGGGGCTCAATCTCGACGCGGGCGTCTCCGCGCTGCGCGTGCCCACCGCCGTGCTGGTGGGCGGCGCCGACAAGCTCACCCCTCCGGTGCACGCCCACGGCATGGCCGCCCGGCTCTCCCGGTTCGCCGGGCTCACCGAGCTGCCGGGCCTCGGCCACATGACCCCGCTGGAGGCGCCGGCCGCGGTCGCGGGCGTCGTACGCACCCTCGTCGAGGACCATCTGCGGCCCGGGGCCCAGGTCAAGGAGGAGACGGCATGAGCAGGTCGCTGAACGGGCAGGTGGCGGTGGTGACCGGCGCCGCCCGCGGGGTGGGGGCGATGCTGGCCCGCGAACTCGGCGCACGAGGAGCCCGGTTGGCCCTGGTAGGGCTGGAGCCGGACGAACTCAAGCGCGTCGCAGCGGAGATGGGCCCGGACGCGGGGTGCTGGACGGCCGACGTCACCGATCGGGAGGCGATGGCCCGGGTGGCCGGGGAGGTCGTGGATCGCTACGGCCGCGTCGACGTCGTCGTCGCCAACGCCGGTGTGGCGACCGGCGGTCCGTTCCTGGACGTGGATCCCGCAGACTTCGAACGGGTCGTCCAGGTCAACCTGCTGGGCAGCGTGGTGACCGCCCGCGCGTTCCTTCCGGCGCTGCTCGCCTCGCGCGGCTACCTGCTGCAGATCGCCTCGCTCGCCGCGATCACCCCGGCCCCGCTGATGACCGCGTACTGCGCCAGCAAGGCGGGGGTGGAGGCCTTCGCGCACTGCCTGCGCGCCGAGGTCGGCTTCAAGGGCGTCAAGGTCGGTGTGGGGTATCTGAGCTGGACCGACACCGACATGGTGCGCGGCGCCGACGAGGACGACGTGATGCGCGAGGCCCGCTCCCGGCTGCCCTGGCCGGCCAGTCGCACCTACCCGCTGCGGCCCGCGGTCGAGCGCATCGCGGACGGGATCGCTCGCCGCTCGCCGCATGTCTACGCCCAGTGGTGGCTGCGCGGAACGCAGTCCGTGCGCGGGTACTTGCCCGGCCTGATCGGCGGCGCCCTGGGACGGCGCGAGATGCGCCGCCTGGAGCCGAGGATCACGGCCGCGGGCGGCATCCGGCAGGGACTCGTCGGCCGCGGCGGCGCCGCCGACGAGCGTGCCCGGTCGGAAAGGCCCGTCTGACCAGCGCTGTTCACGGTACGCATTCGTCCGAAATGCGCACCGTGTCCGGCCGTGTCAGCCTGGTCGAGGCCCATCCGCACATCACGAAGGAGTGATCATGGGCAAGAACGACCCCACGCGAAACAAGGCCGGGCAGCAGCAGAACCGCCCGCAGGCTCAGCCCCAGGGGCAGGAGCGTATCGGCCAGACCCGTGAGCGCGCTCAGGGCATGGCCGACGACCCGATGCGCCAGCAGGGCAAGCCGCAGCACCGCGAGCCCGGCCACGGCCAGCCGTCCAAGCCCGAGTCGATGCCCAAGGGCGACCGCGAACGTCGGCGTTCGCCGGAGGAGATCGACGAGCGGCGGGACCGGTCCTGACCCGCGTGGTCCAGGAGTGAACGAGGAGGGGCGCGTCCGTACAGGGCGCGCCCCTTCCGCCGCCCTCGGCCCGGCCTTCCGCCGTCCCCGGCGGGAGTAGCCGGCGGGGAGGGAGGCTCAGGGACGCGGGGGGAGCGGAGGCCGCCGCCGGTCCGGGCGGTCGGACAGATCGGGCGGAGTGGAGGCCGGGTGCTTCTCCAGCAGGTCCAACGCCGTCTGCACGGCGGCCTCCAGGTCGGTGCGACGGCCCTCCGCCCAGTCCAGCGGGGTGCGGATGACCGGGATGTCCGGCTCGACGCCGTAGTTCTCCACCGCCCATCCGTAGGCCTCGAACCAGGCGGCGTTCATCGGCACCGTGATCACCGTGCCGTCGCCCAGCCGGTGCCGGCCGGTCATGCCGACCACACCGCCCCAGGTGCGGTGGCCCACCACCGGGCCGATACCCAGCAGCCGGAACGTGGCGGTGATCATGTCTCCGTCGGAGGCCGTCGCCTCGTCCGCCAGTGCCACGATCGGGCCCCGCGGGGCGTTGCCGGCGTAACTCACCGGCTGCGCGTGGCGGGTGTGGTCCCAGCCGAGGATCTTGCGGGTCAGGCTCTCCACCACCAGGTCGCTGATGTTGCCGCCCGCGTTGCCGCGCACGTCGACGATGAGCGCCGGGTGGACGATCTCGATGCGCAGGTCGCGGTTGAACTGCGCCCAGCCCGAGCCGCCCAGGTCGGGGATGTGCAGATAACCGCACTTGCCCTCGCTCAACGCCCTCACGACCGCGCGCCGTTTGGCCACCCAGTCCTGGTAGCGCAGCGGCCGCTCGTCCACCAGCGGCACCACCGCGACCCGGCGCGGATGCCCGCCGTCGGGCGGGACGAAGGTCAGCTCCACCGTGGTCCCGCCGGCGGCCGACAGCAGCGGGCCGGGTCCGGCGTCCGGATCGACGGCGCGGCCGTCGACGTGGGTCAGCGCGGCGCCCTCCAGGATGCCGGTGCCGGCCAGCGGCGAACGGGCCTTGGAGTCCGAGGACTCGCCGGGCAGGATGCGCGTGACCACCCAACGGCCGTCCTTGGTGTGCACGAAGTTGACGCCGAGCAGACCGATGGGCCGCTGGTAGTGCGGCGGCCCCTCGCTGCGGCGGGCCGGCGCCACGTACGCGTGCGAGGTGCCCAGCTCACCGAGGACCTCGCGCTGCAGGTCGGCGAACTCGTCCGGGGTGGCGACCCGTTCGACCAGCGGACGGTACTGGTCGAGGATGGCCGGCCAGTCGATGCCGCACATGTCCGGGGCCCAGAAGTAGTCGCGGATGATCCGCCCGGCCTCGTCGAACGCCTGCCGCCACTCGGTGGGCGGGTTCGCCTCGTGCAGGATCCGGCGCATGTCGATGTAGACGGTGGAGTCCAGGTCGCCCGGCTCGTACGCCGGGACCACCGTCAGGTCGCCCTCGTCGAAGACCACCAGCTGCGTACCGTCGCCGCTGACCCGGTACCAGTCCATGTGCCGTACCAGCTCGACCCGCTTGGACTTGGCCAGGCCGAAGTACTCCAGCGTGGGCCGGGCGGAGGGGTCGGTCGGATTGACGAAGGTCTCGCCGAGCGCGCCGGAGATCGGCCAGCGCAGCCAGGTCAGGCCGCCCCGCACCGCCTCCAGCGAGCTGTACTTGGAGGCGGGCACCGGGAAGGGCGTCACCCGCATCGGCAGCCCGGCCGCCTCCACCGCGAGCGGTCCCTCGGTGAAACCGGTCGGGTCCAGCCCGCCCCCCGGCGGCCGGCCCTCCACGGGCAGCGCGAAGGGCGAGGGCGTCGCCGAGTGCAGCGGTACGAGGTGCGGGCGGCAGCCCAGCGGGAAGGACAGGTCGCCGGTGTGCACGTCGTACACCGGGTCGAAGCCGCGCCAGGACAGGAAGGCCAGGTACCGGCCGTCGCGGGTGAAGACCGGCTGCTCGTCCTCGAAACGGCCGTTGGTGACGTCGATGAGGGTGTGCTTGCCGGTCTCCGGGTCCGGGCTCAGCCGGGCGATCCGGATCTTGCGCAGCGAACGCCCGATGACCGGGTGGGACCAGGCGATCCAGTCGGAGTCCGGGGAGAAGGACAGGTCACGGACCGGGCCGTTGGAGGAGCGGACCAGCTCGGCCACCATGCCCGACTCCGCGTCGACCATCAGCAGCCGTCCGTCGTGGGAGGCGACGGCGAGGATCTGGCCGTCGGGGGAGGGCACCAGTTCGTGGACGCGGCCGAGCAGCCCGCACGCCAGCCGCGTACCGCCGCTGCGGCACGGGGGCCGCGGCACGGTCTGCCCCTCGGCGGCCGCGATGTCCTGCGCTGTCCCGTCCGCCCCCTGCTCCCCGCCTTCCCCGGCCTCCGACTCCGTCCCCGCGGCCCGCAGCGCCTGCGCGACGGCGTCGTCGGCGTCGGCGATCTCGGCGGCGGCCAGTGGCGCGGGGCGCCCCGGCAGCGCGGCGATCTCGATGGCGTCCTCGCCCTCGGCGTCGGTGACGAAGGCGATCCGCCCGGTGTCGCCGAGCATGACCGGCAGCCGGACCCGCGACCCGGGCACGTCGGAGATGGTGCGCGCGGGCCCGTCGCGGTGGGTCAGCCAGTACAGGCTGCCCCGCACGCACACCGCGCTGGCGCGGCCGGTGCGGTCCACGGCCAGCCCGTCCAGGTACGCCGAGGCCGGGACCTGGTACGGGCGCCGGCCCGCGCGCGGGCCGCCGAGGTCGACGGCGACACGCCGGGGCACCGAGTCCGGGCCGAGGTCGTCGACCAGCCACACCTCGCCCGCGCACTGGTAGACCACGCGCGTGCCGTCGGTGGCGGCGCTGCGGGCGTAGAAGTCGGCGTGGTCGGTGTGCCGCCGCAGGTCAGTGCCGTCCGGCAGGCAGGAGTACAGGTTGCCGATGCCCTCGTGGTCGGAGAGGAAGGCGATGCGACCCGCGACGAACATCGGCGACTCCAGATGGCCGTCGATCTCCGGCAGCAGCCGCCGGCACTGCAGCCACAGCCGCCCGGTCGCCCCGCCCCGGTACCGCTTCCACGAGGCCGGCTCGTGCGGCGCGGTCGCGGTCAGCAGCAGCGTCCGGTGCTCGCCCTCCTCGCTGTCGTCCACGGCGATGTCCGACACCGGGCCCCAGGGCAGCCGGCTGCCGGGACCGCCCTCGTACGGGATGCCGTAGGCCCAGGTGTAGTGCGAGAACGGCTCGCCGTGGGAGGAGACGGCCAGGATCCGGCCGTCCGGCGTCCAGGCGCGCACCCGTGTGTCGGTGCTGCCCCAGTAGGTCAGCCGGCGGGCCGGGCCGCCCTCGACCGGCGCCACGTACACCTCGGGGTCGAGGGAGCGCCAGCTGTTGAAGGCGATCACCGAGCCGTCGAGGGAGAACCGCGGATGCCCGACCCGGATCCGGTCGGCCGTCACCCGCCACGCGCGCCCCTCGTCCAGGGGCGCGACCCAGATGTCGTCCTCGGCGACGAAACAGAGCCGCTCGCCGTGGACATGCGGAAACCGGAGATATGCGGCGTCGCTCACTCATCCATCGTTCGCGGCTCCCGGAGCCCGGGCAACTTTTCCGGCCGGCGTCAGCGCAGGCACTCCCGCACCGCGCGGACCAGCGCCTGCGCGCGCGGATCTGCGGTGACGTTCTTCTGCATGCCGTTGGTGACATAGCCGAAGGCCACGCCCTCGCCGGGGTCCGCGAACCCCAGCGACCCGCCGCGGCCGGGGTGCCCGAAGGAGCCGGGGGACAGCAGCGGGGCGGCCGGGCCGTGCAGCATGAAACCCAGGCCGAAGCGGGTGTTCACCACCAGCACGCGGTCCGGGCCCTCCGACTCCGGGGTGCGCGCCGAGGTGAGCGTCGCCGGGGCGAAGAGCCGGGCGCCGGGGCCCTCGACCTCCCCGATCAGCGCGGCGTAGAAGCGGGCCAGCGAGCGGGCGGTGGCGATGCCCCCGGAGGCCGCCAGTTGCGCCGCGTGGTACCCGGGGTCGTTCTCGTCGGGCAGCGGGTCGATCGCGGCGAACGCGCGCCGGGTCAGCGACGACGGGTCGTCGTACGCCTCCGTCACGTTCCGCTTGGGCCGCGCCCGCAGCCCGGCCGCGGCCGGGGGCGGCGGGGCCGACACGGCGGCGATCCGCCCGACGCGGTGCTCCTCGCCCGCCGGCAGCCCGATCCACAGGTCGAGGCCGAGCGGGCGGGCGATCTCCTCCGCCACGTAGCGGCCGATGGGCCGGCCGCCGCTCGCCCGCTGCACCAGCTCGCCGATCAGCCAGCTGTACGTCTGCGCGTGGTAGCCGTGGTCCGTCCCCGGCGCCCAGAACGGGGCCTGCGCCGCGAGCGCCCGCGGCCCGCTGATGCCGTCCTGCGCCCGCGCGGGGGTGAGCGGGGTGTCCAGCGCCGGCACACCGGCCCGGTGCGCGAGGGCGTCCCGAAACGTGACGCGCTCCTTGCCGGCGGCCTTGAACTCGGGCCAGTACGCGCCGACGGGCGCGTCCAGGTCGAGCTGGCCGCGCTGGTGCAGCAGGAGCAGGCACGCCGCCGCCACGCCCTTCGTCGCCGAGCGCACCACCTGCGCGGTGTCCTGCGCCCAGGGCGCGCCGCCGCCACCGTCCTCGTCCCCGTCGGCGGAGCCCGCCCACAGGTCCACGACCTTGCGGCCGTCGCGGTACAGGGCCACGGCCGCGCCGCGTTCGCCCCGCTCCTCGAAGTTCCGGACGAAGGCCTCTCGGACCGGCTCGAAGCCTTCCGTCACCGCCCCGTGGACGTCCACCACAGCCCGTGCTCCCACCATGCGCCGCCGTTGTTGCTCCCCCCATGGTGCCTCCCTCCCCGGACCGGCCGGGACCGGGGTCGGGACCGGGGTCGGGACGGAACGGGGCGGCGGCCCAGGGGCGCGGAGGAAGGAGGTCAGGCGGTCGCCTTCGCCGCCGCGCGGCCCGCCGTACGGCCGGAGAAGATGCAGCCGCCGAGGAAGGTCCCCTCCAGCGAGCGGTAGCCGTGCACCCCGCCGCCGCCGAAGCCGGCCGCCTCGCCCGCGGAGTACAGCCCCGGCAGCGGCTCGCCGTCGGCGCGCAGCACCCGCGCGTCCAGGTCGGTCTCCATCCCGCCGAGCGACTTGCGGGTCAGGATGTTCAGCCGTACGGCGATCAGCGGGCCCGCCTTCGGGTCCAGCAGCCGGTGCGGCGCGGCGGTGCGGATCAACTTGTCGCCGATGTAGTTGCGGGCCCCGCGGATCGCGGTGACCTGCAGGTCCTTGGTGAAGGTGTTGGTGATCTCGCGGTCCCGGGCCTCGATCTCGCGGCGCAGCGCGGCCTCGTCGATCAGGTCGTCCTCGGTGATCGCGTTCATGCCGCGCACCAGCGCGGCGAGGTCGTCCTCCACGACGAAGTCCACGCCGTGCCGCTTGAAGGCCTCGACCGGGGCCGGTGCCCCCGGCAGCGCTCGCTTGAGCACATCGCGCACGCTCTTGCCGGTCAGATCCGGGTTCTGCTCGGAGCCCGACAGCGCGAACTCCTTCTCGATGATCTTCTGGGTGAGGACGAACCACGTGTACTCGTGCCCGGTGCGCATGATGTGCTCCAGCGTCCCCAGCGTGTCGAAGCCCGGGAAGAGCGGCACCGGCAGCCGCCGGCCGGTCGCGTCCAGCCACAGCGAGGACGGGCCCGGCAGGATGCGGATGCCGTGCCTGGCCCAGATCGGGTTCCAGTTCTCGATGCCCTCGGTGTAGTGCCACATCCGGTCGCCGTTGATCAGGTGCGCCCCGGCCGCCTCGGCGATCCCCAGCATCAGACCGTCCACGTGCGCCGGAACGCCCGACAGCAGCTTGCGCGGCGGCGTGCCCAGCCGCTCCGGCCAGGCCTTGCGCACCAGGTCGTGGTTGCCGCCGATGCCGCCCGAAGTGACGATCACCGCCTGCGCCTTGAGCTGGAACTCCGCGCGGATCTCCCGCGAACTCGCCTGGCCGCGCTCGGCGTCGCTGTCCACCAGAACCTCGCCCGCCACGCCGTCCACCGCGTCGCCCGTCGTCGTCAGCGCCGTCACACGGTGCCGGAAGCGCAGCTCCACCAGGCCCTTGGCGACCGCCTCCCGCACCCGGCGCTCGAACGGCGCCACCACGCCCGGGCCCGTGCCCCACGTGATGTGGAAACGGGGCACCGAATTGCCGTGCCCCGTGGCGAGGTAACCCCCGCGCTCCGCCCAGCCGACCACCGGGAAGAACCGCATCCCCTGCGCGTGCAGCCAGGACCGCTTCTCGCCCGCGGCGAAGTCCACGTACGCCTCCGCCCACTTGCGCGGCCAGCGGTCCTCGGCGCGGTCGAAGCCGGCGGTGCCCGTCCAGTCCTGGAGGGCGAGTTCGCGGCTGTCCCTGATGCGCATCCGGCGCTGCTCGGGGGAGTCGACGAGGAACAGCCCGCCGAAGGACCAGAACGCCTGGCCGCCGAGGTTGCTCTCCGGCTCCTGGTCGAGCAGGAGGACCTTGCGGCCCGCGTCGGCCAGCTCGGCCGTCGCGACCAGGCCGGCCAGTCCAGCTCCGACGACGACGACGTCCGCGTCCAGCGCCATGGTGTGCCTTTCCGCTCCCCTTTGGTGTGCAGGCACGTTACGCTACGCGCGAGTAAGGAGGCGAGAGGTCAGCGCCTCGCACATCACTCGCCGGCGGGGGATGACGCCATGCGCAGGTTCGAGGGGCACGCCGCCGTCATCACCGGAGGAGCCCAGGGCATCGGCGCGGCGACCGCCCGGCGCCTGATGTCCGAGGGCGCGGACGTCCTGCTGGCCGACCTGGACGGGGAGCGCGCCGGCGCGACGGCGCGGGCCCTCGCCGAGGAGACCGGCGGCCGGGCCGCGGCGGTGGAGTGCGACGTCGTCGACCAGGCCGCGGTGGACGCCGCGATGGGGTACGCGGCCGAGCGCTTCGGGCGGCTCGACGTGCTCGTCAACAACGCCTACGCCTGCCATGCGGACCCCCCGCGGTTCGAGGACATCCCCGACGCGGAGTGGTACGAGGACCTGGAGGTCACCCTCACCGGGGCCATGCGCTGCGCCCGTGCGGCGCTTCCGCTGCTGGCGGAGGCGGGCGGGCGCGGGGCGATCGTCAGCATCGGCTCCGTCAACGGGCACATGAACTTCGGCAACCACGCCTACAGCGCCGCCAAGGCGGGCCTCGCCTCGCTGACCCGCACGCTGGCCGTGCACGCCGCCCCGCGCGGGGTCCGGGTCAACCTCGTCGCCCCCGGCACGGTGCGGACCCCGGCGTGGGCGGGGCGCGAAGACGCGCTCGACCGCCTCGCCGGGGTGTATCCCCTCGGGCGGGTCGGCGAGCCCGACGACATCGCGGCGGCGGTCGCGTTTCTCGCGTCCCGGGACGCGTCCTGGATCACGGGCCTGACGCTTCCCGTGGACGGGGGGATTCTCGTCAACGGGTCGGCGTTTCGCGCTGCGCTCGATTGATGCCGGGGGTTGTGGTTGCCCGCACACGAGCAACCGGCCGCAAGGGGCACCCACCGGGCAGCCCGGTGCAGCCGCCCGCAGGCGCAACGCACCCGCACACAACCACCGGCCGCGACAAGCGACCCCGGTCACAACGTTACGCGTGCAGCATGAGGCCGATCCCGGCCACCACCACCAGCGCCGCGACGACCCGCGCCCGCCCCAGCCGCTCCTTGAAGAGGACCGCCCCGATGACCGCCCCCGCGATGATGGAGGTCTCACGCAGGGCCGCGATCGGCGCGAGGTCGCCCCGTGTCTGGGCCCACAGGACGAGGCCGTACGCGGACACGGACAGCGCCCCGCCGAGGAGCCCGCGGCCGGCGACCGGGCGCAGTTGCCCGAGGAGCGCCGCGCGGCGGGCCGCGAGGGCGCAGCCCACGAGCAGCGTGCCCTGGATGAGCAGGAGCCAGGCGACGTACCCCAGGGCGGTGCCGGACGCGCGGACGCCGACGCCGTCGACCACCGTGTAGACCGCGATGGTCAGCCCGGTGCCCACGGCCGCGCCGACCGCCGGCCAGTCCCTGCGGCGGCCCCGCATGCCCCACAGGGCGGTCCCGCCGAGCCCGGCGGAGGCGACGAGGACGCCCGCGGTCTGCAGGGCGCCCGGCACCTCGCCCACGAAGACCGCCGCGAGCAGCGTCACGACCATCGGGGCGACGCCGCGTGCGATGGGGTAGACCTGCCCGAAGTCCCCCAGCGTGAAGGACTTCATCAGCAGGTACATGTACGCCATGTGGATCCCCACCGACGCGATCAGGTAGGGCCAGGCGCCCGCCGCGGGGAGCGGCGCGAACCCGGCGATCGCCGCGCCGCAGATCGCTCCGCCGCCTCCGACGAGGGTGAACGCGACGAGCTGGTCCCTGATGCCGTGGGCGATGGCGTTCCACACCGCGTGGGTGACCGCCGCGAGGAGGACGGCCGCCGCTATCAGGGGTGTCACGCGGTGCGTTCGCGGACGTCGGCCAGGGCCGCCCCGGCGTGCTCGACCAGTTCGGCGGGCGCCATGGGGAAGACGGTGTGCGGGGTGCCGGCGGCCGCCCACACGGTGGTGTGGGCCAGCAGGCCCCGGTCGGCGAGGACGGTGGTCCGCGTCCGGTGCCCGAAGGGGGGTACGCCGCCGATGGCGTACCCCGTGGTCTCGCGCACCAGGTCCGCGTCGGCCCGCCGTACCTCCGTGGCGCCGAGGTGCGCGCGGACCCGCTCCACGTCGACCCGCGACGCGCCGTCCATCAGCACCAGCACCGGGACCCCGTCCGCCGTGAAGATCAGGGACTTGACGATCTGGCCGAGCTCGCAGCCGACCGCCGTGGCGGCCTGCGCCGCGGTGCGGGTCGCGTCGGGGAAGGCACGCACGGGTACCTGGAGGCCCAGCGCGGTGAGCGCCTCCGCGAAACGGGGATGAGCTGCGGCCGAAGTCGTCATGGCCGCACGCTAGTCCCCGGCGGGGGCGGGGTGCCAAGCCATTTGCGGGCGGGTCACGAAGCGCGTCACGGAGCGCGTCATGACGAGCCCTTGAGCACCGACGCCACGATCGGCCCGGCGGAGTCACCGCCGTGCCCGCCCTCCAGGACCATCCCGCCGGCGGCGACGTCACCGCGGTAGGCGACGAACCACCCGTTGGGCTGCTCCTGACCGCCGACCTCCGCGGAGCCGGTCTTGGCGCCGACGTCGCCGTAGACCCCGCGCATCGCGCCGGCGGCGGTGCCGCTCGACGCGGTCAGCCGCATCATCGACTTGAGGTTGCCCCGGACGCCGGACGGCAGGCCGCTCTGCGCCTTGGCGAGCGGGCCCTCGATCAGGCCGGCGGCCACCAGGCGGGGCTGGCGGAACACACCGTTCTGCACGGTGGCGGCGATGGAGGCCATGTTGAGCGGGCTCATCTGTATCTGGCCCTGCCCGATCATCTCCTCCGTCATCTCGTCGCCCGGGCCGCCGGGGACGCGGCCGTCCCAGGCCGGGACGCCGACGTTCCAGGTCTGGCCGAAGCCGTAGTAGCGCTGGGCGACCGTGGGGACCGAGGACTCGTCGAGCCGGCCGGCGAGCTTGATGAAGCCGGTGTTGCAGGAGATCGCGAAGTCCCGCTGGAAGGTGGCCGACGGGTCGGAGGAACTCTCCACGTTGTGGAACATCTTGCCGTTGTCGTGGTTCGCGGTCGCCGGGCACGGCGCCGGGGTGCCCGGCGTCACGCCCCTCTCCAGCAGGGCGGTGGCGGTGACGACCTTGAAGGTGGAGCCGGGGGCGACCTGCGCGTTGAAGGCGTTGTTGTTGTCGCTCGACGGGTTGTTGGCGAAGGCGAGGATCTCGCCGGTGCTCGCCTTGACCGCCGCGACGGACGACTGGCTGCTGCCCCTGACGGCCTGCTCGGCGGCCTTCTGGACGCGCGCGTCCAAGGTGGTGGGCAGCTTCGCGGCCGTGCCCTTGGAGATCACGTGCAGCGTCTGCCCGGGGCCGTCGGCGGCGTTCACCCAGGTCTCGATGCCCGGCTTGCCCCCGGAGAGCTTGGCGCCGTAGCGCTCGCGGAGCTGGGGCAGCACCGAGGCCAGGGAGGGGTAGTCGTCGGCGTCGAGGACCTTGCCGTTGCGGTCGACGACGTCCACCGGCGGCGAGGCGGCCTCACCGGTCTCCAGTGACTGACCATCCGTCAGTTTGGGGTGCAGCACCGCCGGTTCCCAGTCGACCAGGGGGCGGTGGGTGGTCTCGCCGCGGAAGACGGTCAGGGCCGAGGAGTACGTCCACGTGGAGGACTTGCCCTGGTAGGAGAGCGAGGCGACGACCTTGAACGGCACCACGTCCCCCTTGGCCGCGCCCGGCGTCAGCCGTACGCGGGCGACGTGTGCGTCCTTGCGGTACGCGGCGAGGTCCGCGGAGGCCGACGCCGCGTCGTTGGTGAGCGCGCCCGCGGCGGCGGTGTCCCCCTTGGCCCAGGCGGCCAGGAAGTCCGCGGCGGTCTTCTTCACCTCCGCCGCGGTCGGCGGCCCCGTCTCGGCCGGGGCGGCGGCCGCGGAGAATCCGCCGCCGCCGGACAGGCCGTCGTAGATGTTGTACGCCCCGTACGCCGCGGTCCCCACCAGTCCCGCGGTCAGCGTGGCGACGATCCCCAGCTTCACACCTCGGCGCATGGCACCGACCCTCCCCGTGGTCGCCCTGAACATGTTCAAAAAACAGGCGATGCAAGCGCACTCTACGGGAAGGAGGGGAATGTGGGGCGGTCCAACGGGTCACAGCTTCAGCACGCGCATCCCATGGCCCGGGAAAGTCCGCCCGTCGGAAGAGTCCTGCCGCAGGTCAGCACCCCGGCCCGGGCGGGAGCCGTTCCTCGTCCGTGAGGGCCAGCTCCGCCCAGACGATCTTGCCCTCGCCGGTCCTGCGGACACCCCACCGCGTACAGAGCTCCGCGACGATCACCAGGCCCCGCCCGCCCTCGTCGGTGGGCTCGGGATGGCGCGGCAGCGGCAGGCCGGGACCGGCGTCGAAGACCTCGCAGGCCAGCTTCGTGTGCCGGACCAGCCGCAACCGCACGGGTCCCGCCCCGTGCCGGACGGCGTTGGCCACCAACTCGCCGACGACCTGCTCGGCGCCCGCCCTCACCCGGTCCAGACCCCATGCGGACAGCTGCCGGACCGTCTCGGCCCGTGCGCGTCCGACGGCGGCCGCCTCGGCCGGCACCTCCATGCCGAACACCCGGTCGGCGCTGAGCCGGCAGGTCCTGGCGAGCAGCAGCGCGACGTCGTCGTCCTGCCCGCGCGTGGGCAGCAGGTCGACCACCGCGTCGCACAGCTCCTCCAGCGAGGTGCCCGGCGGCCGGGTGAGCGCGGTCCGCAGGCGCTCCATCCCGTCGTCGATGTCGCGGTCCCGGGTCTCGACCAGCCCGTCGGTGTACATGGCGATGACGCTTCCCGCGGGCAGTTCCAGTTCGACCGAGGGAAAGGAGCGCAGGCCCACGCCGAGGGGCGCCCCGGAGGGGATCTCCGGGAAGACGGCCGTGCCGTCCGGGGTGATGATCGCCGGCGGGGGGTGCCCGGCCCTGGCGATGGTCAGGCGCTCGTCGATGGGGTCGTAGACGGCGTACACGCAGGTGGCGCCGAGGATGCCGGTGGTGGGCGAGGTGTCGTCGGAGTCCTCGAAGCCCTGCCGGACGACGAGGTCGTCCAGCGCGGACAGCAGCCGGTCCGGGGGCAGATCCAGTCCTGCGAGGGTGCTCACCGCCGTGCGGATCCGCCCCATGGCCGCGGCGGCGTTGAGGCCGTGCCCCACGACGTCCCCGACGACCAGGGCCACCCGTGCGCCGGAGAGCCGGATCACGTCGAACCAGTCGCCGCCCACGCCGTCCTGCGTGTCCGCCGGGAGGTAGCGCCAGATCGTCTCCAGGGAGAACCCGGCGCTCGGGTTGCGGGGCAGCAGGCTGCGCTGCAGGGTCAGCGCCATGTTGTGCTCGCGCGTGTAGCGGCGGGCGTTGTCCAGACTGAGCGCCGCCCGGCTGACCAGCTCCTCCGCCAGCGTCCGGTCGTTCTCGTCGAAGGGGGTGGGGTTCTCGCTGCGGACGAGCACGGCGACACCGAGGATCTCGCCCCGCGCGTGGACGGGCAGGATCAGCAGGCTGTGCATCCCGTGTTCGAGGACCCGCTGCAGCCGCTGCGGGTCCTCCTCCAGCCACGTGCCGGGCTCGGTGTCCAGCTCCGTCTCCATGTACGTCCGGCCGGAGCGCAGCACCTCGGCGAACGGCGAGTGCGGGGGGACGAAGACGGGGCTGCCGCGCGCGAACAGCGACTCCCGGTAGTCGTCGTGCACCGAGGCGATCCCCGCCCGGTGGAAGACGGGGATGTTGCCGCCCTCCATCGGGCCGAGCCGGGTGAGCGGGGCGTTGCCGAGCCGGACCGACTCCGCGAGGTCGATCGTCGCGTAGTCGGCGAGCAGCGGCACCAGCAGGTCGGCGAGGTCCTGCGCGGTCTGCAGGACGTCCAGGTTGGTCCCGATGCTGGTCGCCGCGCGGCCCAGCACGGTCATGCGGTCCCTGGCCCGCCGGCTCTCGGTGACGTCCACGTTCACCGAGCAGACGCCGGGCAGCCCGTGTCGGACGTCCTCGATCCGGAAGACGGACAGCGCGTACGCCCGGTGCCGCAGCCGGTCCAGTTGGCTCAGCTCCCGGTCGATCACCGGGACGCCGCTCTCCAGGACCTCGCGCAGCAGTGACTCGACCTGCTCGGTGTTCGCGTAGAGCGGTGACTCGTCCAGGTGCCGGCCCAGGCGCTCCTCGCGGGAGAGGCCGAAGTGGTCGGCGAGGGCGTCGTTCAGCCAGGCGGTGCGCAGGTCGCTGTCCCAGATCGCCATCGGGAAGGGGCACAGCTCCGCGGCCGACTCCAGTACCGACGGAGGCACCCCGGCGGTCGAGACCAGCCAGTCCATCGTGTCCGCGGCCCCCGGCAGCCCGGTCACCCGCAGGTCCACGTCGAGCCGCCGGCCGCCCCGGTGCCGCAGGGCGACCGGCCCGGCCCACTCCCGGGTGAACCCCTGCGGCCCGTCCCCCGGCCCGTCCAGCAGCATCGAGGAGTGCCTGCCCAGGACGTCCGCCGCCGAGTGGCCCAGCAGCCTGTGGGCGACCTCCGTCCAGCGGACGAGCACCCCGCCCGCGTCGACCACCGCCAGAGCCGCGCCGGCGCTGTCGAGCGCCGACGCCTGGCCGGGCACGGTGTGATCGGGGGCGGACATACGTGACATTCCCTCGGGGTTCACGCTAGGTCCGTGGTCGGCCCCCTGCAAACGGTCACCGCCCAGGTCGGCGGCCCCGCGGCCGGGCGGGTCAGATCCAGGTGTCGAGCCACATGCGGGCGCGCCAGGCGTCCATGGGGATGGTCTGCCCGGTGTAGAGCGGGAAGAAGTAGATGAAGTTCCAGACGATCAGCAGCACCAGCGTGCCCGCGCCGACCGCGCCCCACATGCGGCGGCGTTCGCTGGAGCCGGGCGGCCCGAGGATCGCGCCGAGCATCATCGCGACCGCGAGGCACAGGAACGGCACGAAGACGACCGCGTAGAAGAGGAAGATCGTCCGCTCCTGGTAGCGGAACCACGGCAGGTATCCGGCCGCGATGCCGCAGGCGATCGCGCCGGCGCGCCAGTCGCGGCGGAAGATCCAGCGGTACAGGACGTACAGCAGGGCGAAGCACCCGGCCCACCACAGCAGCGGGGTGCCGATGGCGAGCACCTCGCGGGCGCAGCCGCCGGCCGCGGTGCAGCCGTCCTCGCCGAACTTGGGGGACTCGTAGAAGTACGACACCGGCCGGCCCAGGACCAGCCAGCTCCACGGGTTGGACTGGTAGGTGTGCGGGGCGTGCAGGTTGACGTGGAAGCTGTAGACCTGCGACTCGTAGTGCCACAGGCTGCGCAGCGCCGCCCAGGAGTCGGACAGGAAGCCGCCGTCGCCCTTGGCCCACTCGCGGTCGTAGCCCTTGCCGGTCGTGAACCAGCCGAGCCAGGACAGCAGATAGGTGACGGCGGCGACGCCGACCATGCTGAACGCCGCCCACAGCCCGTCCAGCCAGAACGCGGTGAGCCGGGGGTAGCGGGCGCCCGCCACCCGGCGGGCGCCGGCGTCCCACAGCACGGTGAGGACGCCGAAGAACGCCAGCACGTACAGGCCGTTCCACTTGGTGCCCGCGGCCAGGCCCAGGCAGATCCCGGCCGCGATCCGCCACGGGCGCACGCCCAGCCAGGTGAACGAGGCGACCCGGGCGTCCGGGCGGCCCGCGGGCAGGGCGGCGGCGAGCCGGGCCCGCGCGCGGTCGCGGTCGATCAGCAGGCAGCCGAAGGCGGCCAGTACGAAGAACATGACGACGAGGTCGAGCAGCGCGACGCGGCTCATCACGAAGTGCAGGCCGTCCACCGCCATCAGACCGCCCGCGAGGCAGCCCAGGGCCGTGGAGCGGAAGAGCCGGCGGCCGATCCGGCAGAGCATCAGCACCGACAGGGTGCCGAGCACCGCCATCGCGAAGCGCCAGCCGAAGGGGTTCAGCCCGAAGATCCACTCACCGGAGGCGATCACCCACTTGCCGACGGGCGGGTGCACCACGTACGCGGGGGCGTCGGAGAGCGGGACGGAGGGCGGGGTGGCGAGGATCAGGTCGTTGGCCTTCTCCGGCCAGCTGCCCTCGTAGCCGTACTGCAGGAGTGACCAGGCGTCCTTCGCGTAGTACGTCTCGTCGAATATCACCGCGTGCGGGCTGCCCAGGTTCCAGAACCGCAGCAGGCCCGCGAAGAGCGCCACCAGCAGCGGGCCGCCCCAGCCCGTCCAGCGGGCCAGCCGGGACGCCGCCGCCGGGCCCACGCCGAGCGCGGCCCAGGCCCGTGTCCCCGGCTCGGGGAACGGCTGGAGCAGGCGCTCGCGCACGTCGGGGCGCGGGCGGTCCGCGTAGCCGAAGCGGCGCAGCTGCCGCTGCCAGGGGCTCTGCTCCTCCGCGGCCTTCGGTGCGTCCTCGACCCGGTGCGCGTGCGTCGCGGTGTCACTCGTCACCGGGCCATCGTAGGGAAGCCGCATGTGTATGTGCTGAGGACCGGGCCAACCGGGGTACGCCGCCGTGCCGCGGCGGGCCCGGCCGGATGCGCGGCGGATGGGAGACTGGGGCGGTGACTAGCTCCGCAGGACCGGCCGCAGGCGTACTCGTACTCGCAGGGACCCCCATCGGCGACGTCGCCGACGCCCCGCCCCGGCTCTCCGCGGAGCTGGCCGGCGCCGACGTGATCGCCGCCGAGGACACCCGGCGGCTGCGCCGGCTCACCCAGTCCCTGGGCGTGACCACCACCGCCCGGGTCGTGTCGTACTTCGAGGGCAACGAGTCGGCCCGCACCCCGGAGCTGGTCACCGCGCTGGAGGAGGGCGCCCGGGTGCTGCTCGTCACCGACGCCGGGATGCCCTCGGTCTCCGACCCCGGCTACCGGCTGGTCGCGGCGGCCGTCGAGCGCGACATCCGGGTGACGGCCGTCCCCGGGCCGTCCGCCGTGCTGACCGCGCTCGCCCTCAGCGGTCTGCCCGTCGACCGCTTCTGCTTCGAGGGGTTCCCGCCCCGCAAGGCCGGTGAGCGGCGGGCCCGGCTCGGCGAGGCCGCCGGCGAGCGCCGCACCCTGGTCTACTTCGAGGCCCCGCACCGGCTCGCCGAGACCCTCGCGGCGATGGCCGAAGCCTTCGGCGCCGGGCGCCGCGCCGCCGTCTGCCGCGAGCTGACCAAGACCTACGAGGAGGTCAGGCGCGGCACCCTGCGGGAGCTGGCGGCCTGGGCCGCCGAAGGGGTGCGCGGGGAGATCACGGTCGTCGTGGAGGGCGCCCCGGAGACCGGGCCGGAGGAGCTGGACGCCACCGAACTGGTGCGCCGGGTCCGGGTCCGCGAGGAGGCGGGAGAACCCCGCAAGGAGGCGATCGCCGCCGTGGCGGCGGCGGCGGGACTGCCCAAGCGGGAGGTCTTCGACGCCGTGGTGTCCGCGAAGCACGCCGCGAACCGGTCCACAACCGGCTAAACGCGGCAGGGTGCAAAGTCCTATCGTGGGAGAGGGAAAAACCTGGGCCGCGTGCCCGGCCCCGTGTCACACACAGCCCAAAACTGGCTCAAGAAAGGGCACCCCCGCTATCGCCGGGGCCCGCCCGGGCGTTCGCTGATAGAGGGAAGTCCCGCTCCGGACGCCTCGTCCGGAGGGCATCAGGAGCTGCCATGAGCGAGACCATCGGAACCGATGGCACGGTTCGTGAGGCGTACGCCTTCGTCTGCATCAGCTGCGGGCGCGGATGGGAGCAGGCGTACGAGATCGAGCACCACGTCGACGCCCAGGGTCGCGAGACCGTCTGGTACATGGCGGACGGCAAGCGCGTTCCGTCCCCGCTGACCCGCCCGACGTGCGTGGAGTGCGAGAGCCACAAGGTCCGCATCATGCGGGCCGGGCAGGTCTCCGATGTCGCCGGGTCCTGGTCGGCCACCGCGACCGCCGGCCCCCTGCCCGCCGCCTCCGACATGCGCCGGGTCTCCGCCTCGCCCGCCGTGGAGGGCGCCGAGCGCCGGGCACGGCACTGGTCGCCCCGCAACCTGCTGCACCGCAGGAGGGACGCCGAGTAGCCGCCGCGGCGCCCCGCCTAGGATCTGGTGCATGCCCGAGCAGAACCAGAGCCAGAGCCGGCGCCCGAAGAAAGACGCGTCCGCCGCCCCTCCCCTCCCCGAGCCGCTCGCGGTCCCGGTGGCGGACTCGCACACCCATCTCGACATGCAGGAGGGCAGCGTCGAGGAGGCGCTGGCGAAGGCGGCGGCCGTCGGCGTGACGACCGTGGTCCAGGTGGGCTGCGACGTCGACGGCTCCCACTGGGCGGCGCGCACCGCCGGGGCGTACGAGGCGGTCTGGGCGGCGGTCGCCCTGCACCCCAACGAGGCTCCCCGGATCGTCCACGGGGACCCCGACGGCTGGAGCCGCCAGGGGGCCCGCGAGGCGGGCGGCCTGCCCGCGCTGGACGCCGCCCTCGCGGAGATCGAGGCCCTCGCCGCGCTCCCCCAGGTGCGCGGCGTCGGCGAGACCGGACTCGACTACTTCCGCACCGGGCCCGAGGGCGTCGAGGCCCAGCAGTACTCCTTCCGGCGCCACATCGACATCGCCAAACGGCACGGCAAGGCCCTGGTCATCCACGACCGCGAGGCCCACGCCGACGTGCTGCGCATCCTCGACGAGGAGGGCGCGCCCGGCACCGTCGTCTTCCACTGCTACTCAGGCGACGCCGAGATGGCCAAAGTCTGCGCCGACAAGGGCTACTACATGTCCTTCGCCGGCAACGTCACCTACAAGTCCGCGCAGGACCTGCGCGACGCGGTCGCGGTCGCCCCCGCCGAGCTGCTGCTGGTCGAGACGGACGCGCCCTTCCTCACCCCCGTCCCGCACCGCGGCCGGCCCAACGCGCCGTACCTGATCCCGGTCACCGTGCGGGCCATGGCCGCCGTCCGGGGAGCCACGGAGGACGAGCTGGCCGCGGCCGTCGGGGCCAACACCGCCCGCGCCTTCGGCTACTGACGACGCGTCGCGGGCGCGCCCTGCGCGTCGCGCGGTCGGCGTAACGCCGGGTGTCCGATTCCGGACGCGCGGCGGAGCGCGGCGGTGGCCGCCGAGGGCGGGGCGGGGCGCGCTGACCACGGGTGCGAGGCCCGTCGCGGGGTCCGTCACGGAGCCCTCGTCCGGCGACACGGCGTGACCGGCCGGCTTGGGAGAGTGATGAATCCTCCGCTATGGTCCCGGTTCGGTCCGAATCGGGCCGGGCCGGAGGTACGCCGTGAGCAACATCAGCAACGCGGGCACGACGCGGACCGGAGCACGGTCCCACGCGGACGGCCCCCACCGCGGGACGCCGGGCACGGCCCCCGCCGCCGAGGGTGTCGAGCCTCGTCCGGGGCGCGCGGCCGCCCGGCGCAGGCGCGCCGCGAGGCGCCCCGACGCGCTGAGCAGGCTGCTGCCCCAAGCCCTGGTCGTCGCCTTCCTGGCGGGCGGCAGCACCGCCTACCTGGCCGGCGGCAAGGCCGTGCAGCTCAGCGTGGACGGCCGGCCGCGCGCCCTGCACACCTTCGCCGGGAGCGTCGAGGAACTGCTGCAGCGCCAGGGCGTCGAGGTCGGCGACCACGACATCGTCGCCCCCGACCCCCGCGCGGCGCTGCAGGACGGCGACACCGTCGCCGTCCGCTTCGGCCGCCCGGTCGCGCTCACCCTCGACGGCAGGCCGCGGCGGATCTGGACCACGGCCGACACCGTCGACGGCGCCCTGCGCCAGCTGGGCGTGCGCGCGGACGGCGCCTACCTGTCCGCCTCCCGCGGCGAGGCCATCGGGCGGCACGGGCTGGAACTGGACGTTCGCACCGAACGCCAGGTGACCTTCCTCGTCGACGGCCGCGAACGGCCCGTCCGCACCAACGCCGCCACCGTCGGAGAGGCGCTGCACGACGCCGGCATCATGATGCGCGGCCTCGACGCCACCTCCGTCGACCCCGACAGCTTCCCCCGCGAGGGCCAGACGATCTCCGTCAAACGCATCCGCGGCCACGACGAGGTCCACGAGGAGCCGGTGCCCTTCCGCGTCGAGCGGACGAAGGACCCCTCGCTGTTCGAGGGCACCACCGCCGTCGACACCCGGGGCAGGAACGGGCTGCGCCGCGTCACGTACGCGTACCGCACGGTCGACGGGGTCCGGCAGAAGCCGCGCCGGATCGCCGAGGAGGTGCTGCGCAAGCCCGTGCGGCAGGTCGTTCGCGTCGGCACCAAACCACTCCCGGACAGCGTCCGGGGCGCCGACCACCTCAACTGGAAGGCGCTCGGCCAGTGCGAGGCGGGCGGCCGGCCCGATGCGGTCGACGCCTCCGGCACCTACGGCGGCCTCTACCAGTTCGACCAGCGCACCTGGCGCAACCTGGGCGGCCGCGGCCGCCCCCAGGACGCCTCGGCCAAGGAGCAGACGTACCGCGCCAAGCGCCTGTACATCCAGCGCGGTGCCGGCCCCTGGCCGGTCTGCGGCCGCAAGCTCCACTCGTAGTCCGCGGGAGGCCGCGCCGGGCCCGGATACCCTTGAGCGGTGAGCACCACCGACCACTCCGGTCCCGCCGACGACGCCCTGCTCGGCCCCGCCGACATCCGTGAGCTGGCCGCCGCGCTGGGCGTCCGCCCCACCAAGCAGCGCGGCCAGAACTTCGTGATCGACGCGAACACGGTGCGCCGCATCGTGCGCACCGCCGACGTCCGGCCCGACGACGTGGTCGTCGAGGTCGGCCCGGGACTCGGCTCGCTCACGCTGGCGCTGCTGGAGGTGGCCGAGCGCGTCACCGCCGTGGAGATCGACGACGTACTGGCCGCGGCCCTCCCCTCCACCGTCGCCGCCCGCCTGCCCGGCCGGGCCGACGGCTTCGCGCTCGTGCACAGCGACGCCCTGCGCGTCGAGGAGCTGCCCGGCCCGCCGCCCACGGCCCTGGTGGCCAACCTGCCGTACAACGTGGCCGTCCCGGTGCTGCTGCACATGCTCGCGACCTTCCCGAGCATCGAGCGCACCCTGGTCATGGTGCAGTCCGAGGTCGCCGACCGGCTGGCCGCCGGACCCGGCTCCAAGGTGTACGGAGTACCCTCGGTGAAGGCCGCCTGGTACGCGGAGGTCAAGCGGGCCGGCGCCATCGGCCGCAATGTCTTCTGGCCCGCCCCGAACGTCGACTCCGGACTGGTCTCGCTGGTCCGCCGCAAGGAGCCGCTCGCCACCACCGCCTCCCGCGAGCAGGTCTTCGCGGTCGTGGACGCCGCCTTCGCGCAGCGCCGCAAGACGCTGCGGGCCGCGCTGGCCGGCTGGGCGGGCTCGGCCGCCGCGGCCGAGGAGGCGCTGGTGGCCGCCGGAGTCTCCCCGCAGGCGCGCGGCGAGGCCCTGACCGTGGAGGAGTTCGCGGCGATCGCCGAGCACGGCGGGGGCGGCACCTCCCGGCGCTAGCAGAGGGCACAATGGGGGCGCCGCCGTGCCCGGCGCGACCGTCCCCGAACGTATCGCGCGCCGCACGACCCCCGCACCGAGGAGACCGCGCCAGTGACCCGCCGCCCCGCGTCCGTGACCGTCCGGGTCCCCGCCAAGGTCAACGTCCAGCTCGCGGTGGGCGGACCCCGCCCCGACGGCTTCCACGACCTGGCGAACGTCTTCCTCGCCGTCGGCCTGTACGACGAGGTCACCGTGACTCCCCTGGCCCCCGGCACGGGGGACCCCACCGCCGAGGAGCCGCGGATCACGGTCGCCGGACCGGACGCCGGCCAGGTCCCGGCGGACGCGAGCAACCTCGCCGCCCGCGCCGCCGTCGCGCTCGCCGCGCGGCACGGCCTGGAGCCGCGCGTCCACATCCACATCGTCAAGGACATCCCCGTCGCCGGCGGCATGGCCGGCGGCAGCGCCGACGCCGCGGGCGCCCTCGTCGCCTGCGACGCGCTGTGGGGCACCGGCGCGAGCCGCGAGGAACTGCTCGCGATCTGCGCCGAGCTCGGCAGCGACGTCCCCTTCAGCCTGGTGGGCGGCGCCGCCCTCGGCCGGGGCCGCGGCGAGCTGCTGGAGCCACTGGAGACCGGCGGCACCTTCCACTGGGTCTTCGCCGTCGCCGACGGCGGCCTGTCCACCCCCGAGGTCTACCGCGAGTGCGACCGGCTGCGCGGCGACGCGGCGGTGCCGGAGCCGGAGGCCTCCCCGGCTCTGATCGAGGCGCTGCGCACCGGTGACGCCGTCGCCCTCGCCGCCTCCCTGGCCAACGACCTGCAGCCCGCCGCACTGTCCCTGCGGCCCTCGCTGGCCGCGACCCTCGCCGCGGGCACCGGGGCCGGCGCCCTGGCCGCCCTGGTCTCCGGCTCCGGCCCCACCACCGCCTTCCTCGCCAAGGACGCCGAGTCCGCGCACGCCGTCGCCGGCGCCCTCGCCGCCTCCGGCACCTGCCGCACGGTCCGGGTCACCACCGGCCCCGCCCAGGGCGCGACCCTGCTCTGAGTAGCCGTACTCACCCGAATCCGGGACGAGTTGAGTAGGGCGGGCCTGACGGAACGCCGCCCCGGCGCGGGATCGTGCCGCCATGGGGATGACAGCCGGAGAGGCGGCCGCGGTGCGCCCGGCGCTGCAACCGCTGACCTGGGCCCTGGTCGAACGCGCGGGCCGCACCGGGGGATGAGGCGGGCATCAGCCCACCCGGCCGACCTTGAGGACCAGGACGGTGACCGTCTCGGCGTCAGGCCGGTACAGAACACGCCAGTCGCCCACGGACAGCCGCAAGTACCCCGAACCTCCCAGGGCGCGCGCTGTCGGCGGACGCGGTTCCCGGGCCAGGTCCCGGACGGCGGCCGCGCACGCCTTCGCACCCACCGGATCGAGGAGGCGCAGGCGGCGGAACTCGTCCATGGCCTGGTGCTGCCAGACGACGGTGTGTGTCACGAGGCCTCGGCCTGACGATCCTCGTCCTCCAGCCGGGCCATGAACTCGTCATGCGTCAGCGCGGGACCGGTGGGGGCCGATTCGCGGGCCGCCGACTCGGCCGCGTCCGCCGCGTCGCGCAGACGCTGCAGTTCCTCGAGTTCGCTTATCGGGATGAGCGCGGCGGCGGGTTTGCCGTACTCGCTGATCAGGATGTGTTCATGCCCGTGCCGGACCCGGCCGACGAGCTGCCCGAGCTGGTTGCGCGCTTCCACGAGCGGATACGTATCCATGAGGGAAATGTACAGACCTGCGGCTGTGTACGGTGGGCGATTCGCCGGAGACGGGCGGGCCCACCCGCACGGGTGCCCGCGCGGGGGCGGCCGGGCCCGAGGGGTGAGGGCGCCGCACTACCCTGGGAGGTCGTTCTTTCGTAGTGACAGGAGTCCCATGGCCGTCAACCTGGTCAACGTCGAGTCCGTCAGCAAGGTGTACGGAACGCGCACCCTGCTGGACGGGGTCTCGCTCGGCGTATCGGAGGGCGACCGCATCGGTGTCGTCGGCCGCAACGGCGACGGGAAGACGACCCTGATCCGCATGCTGGCGAAGCAGGAGGGGCCGGACACCGGGCGGGTGACGCACACCTCTGACCTGCGGCTGGGCGTGCTGACGCAGTACGACAGCCTGGACCCGCAGGCCACCATCCGGCACGAGGTGGTCGGCGACCGCCCGGATCACGAGTGGGCAGGCGACGCCAGGATCCGCGACGTGCTCACCGGGCTCTTCGGCGGGCTCGGCCTGCCCGGCTTCCCGCAGGGGCTGGACACGGTGATCGGACCGCTGTCCGGAGGCGAGCGCCGGCGGATCGCCCTGGCGAAGCTGCTCATCGCCGAGCAGGAACTGCTCGTGCTCGACGAGCCCACCAACCACCTCGACGTCGAGGGCATCGCCTGGCTGGCCGGCCACCTGCAGACCCGCCGCTCGGCCCTGGTGTGCGTGACCCACGACCGCTGGTTCCTGGACCAGGTCTGCACCCGCATGTGGGACGTGCAGCGCGGTGACGTCCACGAGTACGAGGGCGGCTACAGCGACTACGTCTTCGCCCGCGCCGAGCGCGAGCGGATCGCCGCGACCGAGGAGGTCAAGCGGCAGAACCTGATGCGCAAGGAGCTGGCCTGGCTGCGCCGCGGCGCCCCCGCCCGCACCAGCAAGCCGCGCTTCCGCATCGAGGCGGCCAACGAGCTGATCGCCGACGTGCCGCCGCCGCGCGACAACGCCGAACTGATGAAGTTCGCCACGACCCGGCTGGGCAGGACCGTCTTCGACCTGGAGAACGTGACCGTCCAGGCCGGGCCCAAGGTGCTCCTGAAGCATCTGACCTGGCAGCTGGGCCCCGGCGACCGGGTCGGTCTGGTCGGCGTCAACGGCGCGGGCAAGACGTCCCTGCTGCGGGCGCTCGCGGACGCCGCCGCCAGCGAGGGCGAGAAGCAGCCCGCGGCGGGCAAGGTCGTCGTCGGCAGGACCGTGCGGCTGGCCTACCTGTCGCAGGAGGTCGCCGAACTCGACCCCGCGCTGCGGGTGCTGCAGGCCGTGGAGTCGGTGCGCGGCCGGGTCGACCTCGGCAAGGGCCGGGAGATGACGGCGGGTCAGCTCTGCGAGAAGTTCGGGTTCACCAAGGAGAAGCAGTGGACCCCGGTCGGCGACCTCTCCGGCGGTGAGCGGCGCCGGCTGCAGCTGCTGCGGCTGCTGATGGACGAACCCAACGTGCTCTTCCTCGACGAGCCCACCAACGACCTGGACATCGAGACCCTGACCCAGCTGGAGGACCTGCTCGACGGCTGGCCCGGCTCGATGGTGGTCATCTCCCACGACCGCTATTTCCTGGAGCGCACCACCGACCGGGTCTTCGCCCTGCTCGGCGACGCGACGCTGCGCATGCTCCCGCGCGGCATCGACGAGTACCTGGACCGGCGCCGCGCGGCGGTCGAAGCGGCCGCCCCCGCGCCCGCCCCGGCCAAGCCGAAGGGCGGCGGTGACAGCCGCGCGGCCAAGAAGGAACTGCAGCGCGTCGAGCGGCAGCTGGACAAGATCGGCGAGAAGGAGTCGAAGCTGCACAACGCCATCGCCGAGAACGCCACCGACTTCGAGAAGGTGGCCGAACTCGACCTGGAGCTGCGGTCGCTGGCCGCCGAGCGTGAGGAACTGGAGATGCGCTGGCTGGAGCTGGCGGACGAGGTGTAGCAGTGCCGTAACGGTCCTTCGGCGCGGGGGCGGAACGCTGTGTGACCGGTGGTACAAAGAGGGTCACCGTCCGCCCCGAACGCCTGTGCCCGAAAGGTGCCGTTGATGTCGCAGCCGCCGCCTCCCCCCGGCGACCAGCCCGGATTCGGGCCGCAGCCGCCTCAGTACGGTTACCCGCCGCAGCAGCCGAACCCGTACGCCCAGCCGCCGACGCAGCCGCAGGGGCAGCAGTCGCCGCCCCCGCCGCCGGGCCCGTACGGCCCCAACCCGTACGCCCAGGCGCCCACCCAGCCCCTTCCCGGGTACGGCTGGCAGCCCTACCCGCAGTACCCGCAGCCGCCCAGGCGCGGCAACGGCAAGGTGGCCGGGATCGTGGCGGCGGCGATCGCGGCGGTCCTGGTGGTCGGCGCGGGGGTGTTCCTGGTCGCGAACGGCGGGGACGACGGGCCCTCGGACACCCCGTCGAAGGGGGGCAGCACCCGGCCGGCCGGCGACGGCCCGCTCAAGGCCCGCGCGCTGTGGGACAAGAGAGCGGTGCGGCCGTCCAAGGCGGAGATCACCGCCCCGGTGGCGGAGACCTGGTTCACCGGGGACGCGGTCGTCAAGACGATGCCGGACGCGCTGCGTTCCTTCGACATCGACAGCGGCAAGGAGAACTGGTCGATACCCCTGTCCGGCGACTCCTGCCCGGGCCCGGAGTCGGCGTCCGGCGACCGCCTGGTGCTGCAGTACGGGACGGACTGCGACAGCGTGATCGCGGTCGACATCGCCCAGGGCAGGAAGCTGTGGGCGAAGAAGCTGCCCAGCCCGAACGGCCGGACCTCGCACAGCTACTCGCAGATCGCGCTCACGGGCGACACGGCGGCCGTCTCCTGGATCGGGGGTTCGGTCGCGTACAGGATCAGCACCGGTGCGGTGCTGTGGACGCCCAAGGCCGGTTCGGAGTGCGCCGACAAGGGCTACCACGGGGGCGCCGTGCTCGTCGCGGTCGTCGAGTGCGGCGGCTTCGGCGGTGATGAGTACGTGCAGGGCCTGGGCGAGGGCGGCGCCAAGAAGTGGTCCTGGCAGGTGCCGAACGGCAGTGAGGTGTACAGCGTCATCTCCACGGACCCGGTGGTCGTGGGGCTGTCGGCGGGCAGTCTGTCGATGACCGACATCGTGTACCTGGACGGCGGCAGGATGAAGAGCCGCATCTCGCTGGGCGCGGGCGGGGCCGAGGCCACGTACCGGATCCACTGCGAGGACAACCGGTGCACCAATGTCGCCGTCGACGGCACGACCATCTACCTGCCCACCAAGACCCATTCGGGCAGCGGCACCTCCTACTCGCAGACCAACGAGATCGCCGCGCTCGACCTCGCCACCGGCAAGCCGAAGTGGCTCGCCAAGCCCGACCAGGAGCGCGAGGTCAAGGTCGTCGGGATCAGCGGCGGCAAGGTCGTGGCGTACCAGAAGAACACCTACGACAAGCCGGGACGCCTGCTGCGGCTCGACCCCGCGACCCGCAGGTTCACGGTGTTCATGGAACTGCCCGAGAGCGGCAAGGACCTGGAGAACGACTTCCTCGACAGCGACTCGGGCTGGTGGCTGTACAAGGACCACTTCTTCCTGACCTCCGACCACATCTCGGCCTCGGCCAACCTGACGGACCGCTCCATCGCCGCCTTCGGCTGACCGGGCCGAGGGAGGCGGTGCGCGGGCCGCTCAAACAAGCACACCCGGCCCCAAGTCGGCCATGTTTGGGGATAATGCGGATTTAGGGAGGCTTCTGCCGAGTAGGGGGCGCACAGCGTCGAACAAGCGTGTACCTTCCCGGGCATGGCCCGGGCCCGCCGCGGGTGCACCGGCGGTATGCCGCACGGGCTTCGCCGCGGCATGTGAAAGGGGACCGGCTTGGACTCGGTGGGCAGGTCCGCACCAGTCCATGGGGGGATGAGGGGGACGCCCATGGGCGTACGGCTCGTCGTCGTCGACGACCATCGTCTGCTGGCCGAGGCGCTCGCCTCGGCGCTGAAGCTGCGCGGGCACCGGGTGCTCGCGGCGGCCGCGCCCGCTTCGGGTGCGGCGGATCTCGTACTGAGCCGGTCGCCCGAGGTGTGCCTGATCGGCACGGCGGCGCCCGCCGAGCCGGGTGCCTTCGACGCGGTCGTCCGCATCAAGCGGGAGCGGCCCGGGGTGGCGGTGCTGGTGCTCGGGCCGGTGCCCAACCCGCGGGGGATAGCCGCCGCGTTCGCCGCCGGCGCCTCCGGCTACGTACGGCACGACGAGCGGATCGAGGGCGTCGAGCGGGCGATGGCCAAGGCGCGCGCCGGCGAGGTGGCGGTGGCGCCCGCACTGCTGCAGGGCGCGTTCGCCGAGTTGCTCAACCCGGTGGCCGAGCCGGACGACGAGGGCACCAGGCTGATGCAGATGCTCACCCCGCGCGAGGTCGAGGTGCTGCTGCGGGTCGCGGAGGGCGAGGACACCCGGCTGATCGCGGCCGGGATGCGGATCGCCCCGAGCACCGCCCGTACGCATGTGCAGCGGGTGCTGATGAAGCTGGGGGTGGGCTCCCGGTTGGAGGCCGCCGCGCTGGCGGCCCGTACGGGCCTGCTGGACCGGGTCAGCCATCATTTCCCGGGCGGTGCGACGATCCCTCCTCAGGCGTCTCCTGTGCGGCGGGCGGGGGAGGAGGGGGACTGAGCTTCATCCACAGGAGGAAGAGCAGTCCCAGCACCAGCATGCCGATCCCCGTCCAGAGGTTGATGTTGATGCCCTGGGCCTTGGCGATGTCCGCGTCGGAGGCCGTGATCCCGGCGATGGTCACGATCACCCCGTAGACCACGAAGAGGCCGCCGATGACGCGGCGCACGTCGAAGAGGCGTGCCGCCGAGGCCGACTCGTGCTCCAGGTCCTCGATGCGGTGCTGGAAATCCGGCTCGTTGCCGTACTCGCTCACGACGTCACCTCACAGGGAGAAGGGGATGTAGCACAGCGCGGCCAGGAGGACGGCTCCCCAGCCGAGCAGCGCGGGCCTGCGGTACCAGGCGTCGTCGCCCCTGGCGGGCGGTTCGGCCATGCCGGGGGAGGTGGTCCCGTAGACGAGTCCGGCCAGCGACTCGACCGGCTTGGGCTTGGTGAACCACGAGACGAGGACCATCACCACACCGCCGACGACGAAGGCGGCGATGGCGGAGACGAAGTTGGCGCCCTGGTCGCTGGGGATCGAGATCAGGCCGCCCTTGTAGAACCAGAAGTAGTTGATCATCGCGGCGACCGTGCCGCTCAGCAGCCCCCAGAAGCCGGCGGCGGCGGTGGAGCGCTTCCAGAACATGCCGAGGATGAAGACGCAGAACAGCGGCACGTTGAAGAACGAGAACAGCGTCTGCAGGTAGTTCATGATGTTGCTGAAGGACGAGGCGATGAAGGCCGTGCCCATGCCGATCAGCACGCCGATCGCGGTCACCACGCGGCCGGTGGTGACGTAGTACTGGTCGGGTCGGCCGCGCCGTACGTAGGCGCCCCAGATGTCGTACGTGAAGACGGTGTTGAAGGACGACACGTTGGCCGCCATGCCGGCCATGAAGGCGGCGAGCAGGCCCGTGATCGCGATGCCGAGGACGCCGTTGGGGAGCAGGTCGCGCATGAGCACCGGGATCGCGTCGTTGTACTGGAGCCCGCTGCCCGGCTGGCCGATGCCCGGCTCCATGACGAGCGCGATCAGTCCCGGCAGGACGACGATCAGCGGGATGAAGATCTTGGGGTACGCGGCGATGAGCGGGGTGCGCTGGGCGGCCGAGAGGTTCTTGGCGGACAGGGCGCGCTGCACCTCGGCGAAGTTGGTCGTCCAGTAGCCGAAACTGAGGACGAAGCCGAGGCCCAGCACGATGGTCAGCCAGTTCGCCCCCAGCGGGTTGGGCGAGCCGATGCCGGTGCCGTCCCAGGCGGTGAGGAACGCGGCGCCGTGGGAGTCGGTGAGCGAGTCCGTCAGCCCGGACCAGCCGCCGACCCGCTTCAGGCCGACGACGGTGAGCGGGATCAGCGCCGCGAGGATCACGAAGAACTGCAGCACCTCGTTGTAGATGGCCGAGGAGAGGCCGCCGAGGGTGATGTAGAAGAGCACGAAGAAGCCGGAGACGACGATCGCCACCCACTGGGGCCAGCCGATCAGGGCCTCCAGCACGATCGCCATGGCGTAGAGGTTGACGCCCGCGATCAGCAGTGCGGACACCGCGAAGATGATCGAGCTCAGCAGGTGCGAGGCGGGTCCGAAGCGGTGCAGCAGGAACTCCGGTACGGAGCGGACCTTGGAGCCGTAGTAGAACGGCATCATCACCAGGCCGAGGAAGACCATGGCCGGAATGGCGCCGATCCAGTACCAGTGCACCGTGTACGCGCCGTACTGTGCGCCGTTGGCGGCCATCCCCAGGATCTCGGTCGCGCCCAGGTTGGCGGCGATGAACGCCAGACCGGTGACCCAGGCGGGCAGCGACCGGCCCGACAGGAAGAAGTCGAGGCTGGTCCGGATGGCGCGGCGGGCGGCGAAACCGATACCGAGGACGACGACGAAGTAGATCGCGAGGATCGAGTAGTCGAGCGCGTTCGTGGGGAGCCGTAGCCCTTCTGCAAGGTTTTGCATGGTTTGATCACTCCCCGCAACGGGGTCTCCGTTGACGTTGCTGTTGTGTTGTGGTTCATTGTGTTTGGTTCTGTTTGTTGGCGTGGTGAGGAGCCCGCAGGGTGAAGAAGACATCGACCCGACTCGCCGACGGGCGCGAGCTGATCTATTACGACCTGCGCGACGACGAGCCCCGCGACGCCGTCGACCGCCGTCCGCTGGACCCGGTGACCAGCGCCTCGGAGATCCGCCACGACCCGCTGCTCGGTGACTTCGTCGCCATCGCCTCCCACCGTCAGACCCGCACCTACCACCCGCCCGCGGACGAGTGCCCGCTCTGCCCGTCCCGGGACGGGAGGTTGAGCGAAATCCCGGACGACCACTACGACGTGGCCGTGTTCGAGAACCGCTTTCCCTCGCTCACCGGAAAACATGGCCGCTGCGAGGTCGTCTGTTTCACCGACCGGCACGACAGGTCGTTCGCCGACCTCACCCCGGAGCAGGCACGGCTCGTCCTCGACGCCTGGACCGACCGCACGGCCGAACTCTCCCGGTTGCCCGGCGTCGAGCAGGTCTACTGCTTCGAGAACCGCGGCGAGGAGATCGGCGTCACCCTCGGCCACCCGCACGGCCAGATCTACGGCTACCCGCACGCCACCCCGCGCACCGAGCTGATGCTGCGTTCGCTGGAGCGGCACCGCGAGGCCACCGGCGGCCGCAACCTCTTCGACGACCTCCTGGCGCGCGAGCGCGAGGACGGCAGCCGGATCGTGCTGGAGGGCGAGCACTGGACGGCGTTCGTGCCCTACTCCGCGCACTGGCCGTACGAGGTGCACCTCTACCCCCGCCGCAGGGTGCCGGACCTGACGGCCCTGGACGAGGCGGCCCGCGCCGAGTTCCCCGGGATCTACCTGGAACTGCTGCGCCGCTTCGACCGGATCTTCGGCCCCGCGGGCCCTTACCGGCCGGAGGCCGCGGCGGAGCCGCCGACCCCGTACATCTCGGGCTGGCACCAGGCGCCGTTCGGCAGCGCGCAGCGCGAGGAGTTCGCGCTCCACCTGGAGCTGTTCACGATCCGCCGCACCAAGGGCAAGCTCAAGTACCTGGCGGGCTCCGAGTCCGGCATGAGCGTCTTCATCAACGACGTGCCGCCGGAGACCGCCGCGAGCCGCCTGAGGGAGGTCGCCTCGCCGTGAGCGTCGTCCGTGTGACCGCCCCCTCGAACCCCGCCGTGACCGCCCCCTCGAACCACGCCGTGCCGCACTCCCGGCGGACGTTCATGCGGCGCCGCTACCGTGGCCCCGAGTCGAACCCGAGAAAGGCTGTGACCCTGTGAGCGACCCTCGCCCGAAGAAGGTTCTGGTCACCGGAGGCGCCGGTTACGTCGGCAGCGTCGTGGCGGCCCATCTGCTGGAGGCGGGGCACCGGGTCACCGTCCTGGACGACCTGTCGACCGGCTTCCGGGACGGGGTCCCCGAGGGGGCCGACTTCGTCGAGGGACGCGTCCAGGACGCGGCGAAGGTGCTCGACGCCACCTACGACGCCGTACTGCACTTCGCCGCCAGTTCCCAGGTCGGCGAGTCCGTCGTCCACCCCGAGAAGTACTGGCGCAACAACGTCGCCGGCACGCTGGACCTGCTCACCGCCATGCGTGACACCGGGGTGCGGCGGCTCGTCTTCTCCTCCACCGCGGCCACCTACGGCGAGCCGAAGTCCGTCCCGATCACCGAGGACGACCCGGCGCTGCCGACCAACCCGTACGGCGCGTCCAAGCTGGCCGTCGACCACATGATCACCAGCGAGGCCGTCGCCCACGGCCTGGCCGCGGTCTCGCTGCGCTACTTCAACGTCGCGGGCGCCTACGGGGCGTTCGGCGAGCGGCACGACCCCGAGTCGCACCTCATCCCGCTCGTGCTGCAGGTCGCCCAGGGCCGCCGGGAGGCGATCTCTGTCTTCGGTGACGACTACCCCACCCCCGACGGGACCTGCGTACGCGACTACATCCACGTCGCCGACCTGGCCGAGGCGCACCTGCTCGCCGTCGACGCGCCGGCCCCCGGCGAGCACCTGATCTGCAACCTCGGCAACGGCAACGGATTCTCGGTGCGCGAGGTCGTCGAGACCGTCCGCCGGGTCACCGGTCACCCCGTCCCCGAGGTCGTCGCCCCGCGCCGCGGCGGCGACCCGGCCGTGCTGGTCGCCTCCGCCGAGCGGGCCAAGGAGCGCCTCGGCTGGCGTCCCTCGCGCACCGACCTCGACGACATCGTCCGCGACGCCTGGACCTTCGCGCAGGACCTGCAGAACCGGGAGGGCACCAAGTGAGCGAGGACGGCTTCCGCGCCACGTACGGCACCGGCCCCGAGGGCGTCTGGGCCGCCCCCGGCCGGGTGAACCTGATCGGCGAGCACACCGACTACAACGACGGCTTCGTGATGCCGTTCGCCCTGCCGCACGCCACCGTGGCCGCGGTCGCGCGCCGCGCCGACGGGCGGCTGCGGCTGCACACCGGCTCCCCGGACGTCCCCGCCGGCGTCGTCGAACTGCACGTCGACGAACTCGAACCCGGCGGCGGCGCCGGCTGGGCCGACTACCCCGCGGGCGTCATCTGGGCACTGCGCGACGCCGGGCACGAGATCACCGGCGCCGACGTCCACTTCGAGAGCACCGTTCCCACCGGCGCCGGGCTGTCCTCCTCGGCCGCGCTGGAGGTCGTCACCGCCGTCGCGCTCAACGATCTCTACGGACTCGGCCTGGAGCGGTGGCGGATCGCCCGGCTCTGCCAGCGCGCCGAGAACGTCTACGTGGGCGCCCCCACCGGGATCATGGACCAGACCGCCTCGGCCTGCTGCACCGAGGGGCACGCCCTGTGGCTCGACACTCGCGACCTGTCGCAGCGCCAGATCCCCTTCGACCTCGCCTCCCAGGGTTTGCGGCTGCTCGTCGTCGACACCCGGGTCACCCACGCCCACAGCGAGGGCGAGTACGGCAAGCGGCGGTCGGGCTGCGAGGAGGCGGCGGCGCTGCTCGGCGTGGAGGCGCTGCGGGACATCCCGTACGAGGGTCTCGACGACGCCCTCGCCCGGGTCGAGGACCCCGGACTGCGGCCGCTGGTACGGCACGTGGTCACCGAGGACCGCCGCGTCGAGCGCGTCGTGGAACTGCTGGAGACGGGAGACGCGCGCGCCATCGGGCCGGTGCTGACGGAGGGCCACGCCTCGCTGCGCGACGACTTCAAGGTCTCCTGCCCGGAACTGGACCTGGTGGTGGCGGCCGGTGTGGAGGCGGGCGCCCTCGGCGCGCGCATGACCGGCGGCGGCTTCGGCGGTTCGGCGATCGTGCTGGTGGAGGAGTCCGCGGCGGAGAAGACCGCCGAGGCGATCGCCGGCGCCTTCGCCACGGCCGGTCACCGCGAGCCGCGGGTCTTCACCGCGGTGCCGTCGGCGGGGGCCCGCCGGCTGGCGTGAGCCCGTAGGGGGCGGGGGCGGCACCGGCAGGACGCACGGTGCCGCCCCCGCCCTTTCGTCACACCAGGCAGGGGACCTCGGTCCCGCCGCGTCGCACGCCGTTCTCCGTCCACCGTTAGGGAAAACCGCACCACGGGACATCCCGCGGCACGTGCCGCGGGAACTCCGTCCTGCAAGTTTTTCCATTCGGGCGCCTTTGTCTGCTCCTGCCCCTACGCTTTTTGGCAGCGCCGGTGGGGGCCGGCGGCATCAGGGGGCGAGACACAAGGGTTCGGCACCTGGTTGGGGACGGCTGCTAGCCCGGCGGCGTGCGGCGTCCGCTCCAGGTGCCGGCCCTCCGTGCACATCGACCTCGTCCGTGGGGGGAAGTGCCGAATGCCGGGAGTGGGGCCCGTGGGACGTATCCGCGTTCTCGTCGTCGACGACCACCGCATCTTCGCCGAATCGCTCGCGGCCGCCCTCGCGGCCGAACCGGACGTCGACGTCTCGGCCGCCGGGAGCGGGGCGGCCGCCCAGCGCTGCCTGGAACGGGCGGCCTCCGACGGCCGCCGCTACGACGTACTGCTGGTCGACGCCGACCTGGGGGCCACCTCCGCGGTGGGCGTCCGGGTGATCGGCCCGCCCAAGGCCGCCCCGCCGGGCGCGGCCGACGGCGGGGCGCAGGCCGGACTCGACGGCATCGCCCTGGTGGAGCGCGTGCGTTCCGAGCATCCCGACACCCGGACGGTCGTGCTGGCGGAGCGGGACGACGCGCGCCGGGCCGCCCGGGCCCTGCAGGCCGGCGCCTCCGGCTGGGTCGCCAAGGACTGCTCGCTGTCCCGGTTGCTGGCCGTGATGCGCGGCGTCCTGCGCGACGAGACGCACCTGCCGCCCGCGCTGCTCACCGGTGTGCTACGCGAGCTGACGGCCGCCCGCCGGCACCGCACGGAGAGCGAGCGGCTGGTGGAGTCGCTCACCCCGCGGGAGCAGGAGGTGCTGCGCTGCATGGTGGCCGGCCTGGGCCGAAAGGCGGTCGCCGAACGGCTCTACCTGTCGCCGCACACGGTCCGCACCCACATGCAGAACGTGCTGGGGAAGCTGGGCGTCCACTCGACGCTGGCCGCCGTGGCGCTGGCCCGGCGGGCCGGAGTGCCCCCGGTCGACGGTGACGGCGGCCGCGTGGGTTCGGCGGCCCCCGTCCAGCACGTCTGACGGCACGGCGCGCGGCGGATCGCCCTCCCCGTGACCGGGGAGAGCGACCCGCCGGGTCACCGCGGATACCCGCGGTTATTCACCGCCGACGCCGGTGACCGGCGCCGAGCGGCTGGTGTCACGGTCGTTGGCACGGTCGCGGTGCTGACCGTTGTCCTGACCGCGGTCATTGAGGCCGTCGAACGGGTCGCGGCCGTTGTCGTTCCGGCGGCTGTCACCGGCGTCGTCGAATGGGTCGCTCTCGTTGTTGCCGTGGCCGTTGTCGCCCCGGCCGTTACCGCCGTTGCCACCGTGGCCGTTGTCGCCCCGGCCGTTACCGCCGTTGCCACCGTGGCCGTTGTCGCCCCGGCCGTTGCCACCGCGGCCGTTGTCACGGCAGTTGAAGCCACCGTTCAGGCCGGGGACGCCGACGAAGCCGGGTCCACCGACGAAGCCGGGTCCACCGATACCGCCGACGCCACCGACACCGCCGATGCCGCCGACCCCACCGGGTCCACCGACGAAGCCGGGACCGCCGACGCCACCGACACCACCGATGCCGCCGACACCGCCGACCCCACCGGGTCCACCGACGAAGCCGGGACCGCCGACACCGCCGACACCGCCGACCCCACCGGGTCCACCGACGAAGCCACCGATACCACCGACGCCACCGACACCGCCGCGGCCGCCGCCGGGGCCGTCGCTGCGCTTGGCGAGGGCGACGCTGTCCAGGGGGTCCTCAGCGCGGTTGTCCTCGCGGAACGGGTCGTCCACGCCGTTGAAGCGCTGGTCGCCGCGGCCGTGCTCGCGACCGCCGTGCCCGTTGTTGCGGCAGACGCCGATCCCGCCGATCCCGCCGACGAAGCCCGGGACGCCGATCCCTCCGACGCCACCGACACCGCCGATCCCGCCGACACCGCCCACGCCGCCGACACCGCCCACGCCGCCCACGCCACCGACACCGCCGGTGCCGCTGCACCAGGCGGGTGACGGACCGACGTTGGCCACGAAGCGGGCCGAGGACCAGGCCCAGAGGTTGCCGCTGAGCTGGTACCAGCGCGGGTTGCCGGCGATGGGGCTGCCTACGGATTTGCAGACGATGGCCACCAGGGCGTTGAAGGGGATGACGCCGACGCTGGAGAACTGGACGCCCGGTCCGCTGCGGACGCGCAGACCCGTACGGGCGACGACGCGGCCCTGGAACAGGGCCGCGTGGGGGGAGCGTGCGGACACCGCCGCTACTTCACGGGACAGGTCCCGGAGACGCTCGGAAGGGGAAACGAGTTCACTTTGGCCATCCGGTCCAGGAGCGGCAGGCACCCCGGCGGCAGGCCGGCCGTCGGTGGCGAAGGCGGTGCCCATGGTGCCGATGGCGAGGGTGCCGGCCAAGGCGCCGGTCACCGCGGTTGCGGCTATCTTGCTTGCGCGGGTGTGCAGAGTCATCTGCATCTCCAAGGTGGAGCGGGACCCGGCGGGGTCCAGGGAAATGGAAGCCGGACGCGCCCCGACCGCCTTCCACTTGACGTTGTCGGAATGTGGTGCGCCGGCAGCCGCAAAAGTGGCCATTTGAGCCTTTAAGCGGCGATCACGGTCCTCACGCTAAGTGCGCCACTTTGTGTGTGCAACCGGTGGCGGAGCGTGGCCGTTTGTGATCTTTCCCCAACGATCACGCCGGGTGATCGACGTCAGCCGGGGATGTTGTCGAAGGGCGCGGTCAACTGTCGGAGCAGGTTCGCGAGTTCCCCGCGCTGGCGGCCGGAGAGCACTGCGAGGATGGCCCGCTCCTGGGCCAGCAGGCCCGCCAGGGCCTGGTCCGCCCGGTCCCGTCCCTCCGGGGTGAGCCGTACGAGGACGCCGCGCCGGTCCGAGGGGTCGGGCAGCCGCTCCACGAGCCCTTTCTTGGTGAGCCGGTCGATCCGGTTGGTCATCGTCCCGGAGGTGACCAGCGTCTGGGTCAGCAGCTGCCCGGGGGAGAGCTGGTAGGGCGCGCCCGCGCGGCGCAGGGAGGTGAGCACGTCGAACTCCCAGGGCTCCAGGCCGTGCTCGGAGAAGGCCAGGCGACGGGCCCGGTCCAGGTGCCTCGCCAGCCTGCTGACCCGGCTGAGCACCTCGAGCGGTTCGACGTCGAGGTCAGGGCGCTCCCTGCGCCACGCAGCGACCAGCCGATCGACCTCGTCCTCCATGGAGATCAGTGTAGTGGTTGTGTCGACATGAAGTCTCTTGACATCAAGAGATTAGCTCTGGAACCTTGTGGGCAATGTCGGCGGCAGGAAGAGATCCATCTCTCGCCAGGGAGTTCGAAACATGCCCGCAGCAGCCTGGGATCCCCAGCAGTATCTCCACCACTCCACCCACCGCACCCGCCCCTTCCGCGACCTGCTGGCCCGGATACCGGAGCTGCCCGGCGCGAGCCCGCGGATAGCCGACGTCGGCTGCGGACCCGGCAACGTGACCGCCCTGCTCGCCGAGCGCTGGCCCGCCGCCCGCATCACCGGCCTCGACAGCTCCGCCGAGATGCTGGAGGCCGCCCGGGCCCACGAGGGCCCGACCCCCGGGGGCGGCAGCCTCCACTTCCGCGCCGCCGACGCCGCCCACTGGGTCCCCGACGGCACCTACGACCTGATCGTCTCCAACGCCGCCCTGCAATGGGTCGAGGGCCACGCCGACCGTTTCCCCCTCTGGGTCGAGCACCTCGCCCCCGGCGGCGTCCTCGCCTTCCAGGTCCCCGGCAACTTCACCTCGCCCAGTCACGCCCTGCTCGGCGACCTCTGCGACTCCCCGGCCTGGCGGGACCGCCTCGGCGACGGCCACGGCCGGCGCTACGTCCACATCCTCCAGCCCCCCGGCTACCTGGAGCGGCTCATCGAGATCCCCGAGGTCGAGGTGGACGTCGACGTCTGGGAGACCACCTACGTGCAGCTCCTGCAGGGCGAGGACGCGGTGCTCGAATGGACCAAGGGGACGGCGCTGCGCCCCGTGCTGACCGCGCTGGAGGACGATCCGGAGGCCGCCAGGGAGTTCCTCGGCCAGTACCGCGACCTGCTGCGCAAGGCGTACCCGGCGGGGCCGCACGGCACCGTCTTCCCCTTCCGGCGGATCTTCGCCGTCGCACGGAAGGCGGGGTGACGCAGGTGATCACCGCCCTGGACCATGTCCAGCTCGCCGCTCCGCCCGGCTCGGAGGAGATCCTGCGCGCCTTCTACGCGGGGGTCCTGGGGATGAGTGAGGTGCCCAAGCCGCCGGTGCTCGCCGCCCGGGGCGGCTGCTGGTTCGCCACCGGCGCGGTCCAGCTGCACATCGGCGTCGAGGCGGACTTCCGCCCGGCTCGGAAGGCCCATCCGGGCCTGCGCGTCAGCGGCATCGATGCCTACGCGGAGCGGCTGGAGTCCCGCGGCGCCGCGGTCGTCTGGGACGGCGGCCTCCCGGGCCACCGCCGCTTCCACACCGACGACCCGTTCGGCAACCGCCTGGAGTTCCTGGAACCCGTCGACGCGGCGTGACACACCGGCGGCGCCGGCCCCCTTCTCGCAGGGGGCCGGCGCCGCCGGTCGGTGCCACGGTCCGGTCAGTGCTGTCCGGCACCCTTGCGGCGGCGCGTCACCAGCACGGCCCCCGCGCCCACCAGCAGCAGCGCGCCGAGGGTGATGCCGCCGACCTGCGCGCCGGTCTCGGCGAGGCCGCCGCTCTCCGACCCGGAGGAGCCACCGGAGCCGCCGGAGCCGGAGGAGCCGCCGGAGCCGGAGGCGGCGGTGTCCGTGGCGGACGGGGCGGCGGTCGCGGAGGCCGAGCCGCCCGGCTGCTCACCGCCACCGGGGGCCGAGGCGGACGGCGACGCGGAGCCGGAGGGGGACTGCGAGGCGGACGGGGAGCCGGGCGTCGGCGTCCCTGTGCCGCTGTTCCCGCCGCCGCTGTCCGTGCAGTCGACCCAGAAGACCTTGTGCTTGGCCCGGCCGTGCTCCCCGTCGAAGTTCCAGAAGAGCTTGTAGTGGCCGTCCGGGAGCGCGAGGTCCTCCGTGCGCTCGTGGCCGGAACCGTCGAGCGTCAGCGAGCCGGACTTCACCGTCTCGCCCTTGTCGCCGTCGGTCGGGGACCACCGTTCGATGTGCCACTCGGCCTTCTGGGCACCGTCGAAGCGGAAGCCGTCGAGGTAGAAGGTGCAGACGTGCGGCTCGTTCCTGTGGAGTTCCTCGCCGGTCTTCGCGTCGTGGATCTTCACATTGCCGTTGTCGCCGGGGGCGTTGTGCGCGAGGGCGGCGGGGGCGAACAGCACGGACGCTGCCAGGGCCACCGTCGCCGCGGACGCCGGGATGAGGGCGCGCATGGGCATACCACCTGAGGGTGTGAAAGACGGAATGCGGGGGGAGATGGCCAGATTCCACCGGTCCTCACCCCGGAGTCAATAAACTCCGGTCCCATTGGTCCCGTCACGTCAGGACTGCCCCATAGATCCCGGGGTAACAATCGAGCCACACAGCTCACAGGGTGAGGAAGGCGGCCCCCAGGAGTGCGGCGCCCGCCGCGGCGGCGGTCCAGGCGGTGCGCGGCCAGCGAAGACCACCGGCCAGGACCAGGGCGGCGAGCAGGAGGGCGCCGCCCAGCGGGACCCAGGCGTGCAGCACGCCGGGGAGTCCGCCGCGCACCACGTCGTCGGTGCCGGGCTTCACCGCCACCGGTATCCGCTCACCGACGCGGTGGGTGACCGCCTTGTCGATCGTCACCTTCCCGCGGACGGAGCCGAGGCCCTTGGGCACGAAGGGGCCGGTGCAGGTGTCGGCGCCGCAGGCGGAGACCGTCATCGTGCCCTGCTCGCGGCCCTTGGTGAGCATGACGTGCTGGGCGGTCTTCCACGAGGTCCACACCCCGGCCGCCAGCATCAACAGGACCAGCGCGCTCAGCAGGACGATGCGGCCGACCAGCAGCAGCCCCCAGGCGCTCTCGGCGGTGCGGCGGGCGAGACTCCGTTTGACCATGCGGGCGATCCTTGGCCATTGCGTGGCACTCGGTCAACCTTTCGATGGTCAACCGTTGTAGGTGCCCTGCGCCCTCTCCAGCCCGTCGCAGATGAGCGTCTCGACCGCGTCGGCCGCGCGGTCCACGAACCACTCGAGTTCCTTGCGCTCGGCCGAGGAGAAGTCCTTGAGGACGAAGTCGGCGACCTGCATCCGCCCCGGTGGGCGGCCGATGCCGCAGCGCACCCGCAGATAGTCGGGGCCGAGGGACTTGGTGATCGACTTCAGGCCGTTGTGGCCGTTGTCGCCGCCGCCCTTCTTCAGGCGCAGGGTGGCGTAGTCGATGTCCAGCTCGTCGTGCACCGCGACGAGGTTGCCGGGCGGAATCTTGTAGAAGTCGCGCAGCGCCGTCACCGGGCCGCCGGAGAGGTTCATGTACGTCATCGGCTTGGCCAGCACGACGCGGCGGCCGCCGACCCGACCCTCGACGACCTGGGACCGGCTCTTGTGGGTCTTGAACCGCCCGCCGATCCTCTCGGCGAGCAGATCGGCGACCATGAAGCCGATGTTGTGCCGGTTGCCGGCGTACTCGGGTCCGGGGTTGCCCAGACCGGCCACCAGCCAGGGCCCCTCGGGGGCGCTTTCCGCTGCGCTCATGCTCATGACGTCCATTCAACAGGACCGCCGCCCCGCTCCTTGCGGAGCGGGGCGGCGGCCGGGAACCGCGGTGCTGCCGTGACTACTCGGCGGCCTCACCCTCGGCGGCCTCACCCTCGCCCTCGGCGGGAGCCTCGGCCTGGGCGGCGAGGACCTGGAGCACGACGGTGTCCTCGTCGACGGCCAGCGTGGTGCCCTTCGGGAGCGGGATGTCCTTGGCGAGGACGGAGGCGCCGGCCTCCAGGCCCTCGACGGAGACGGTCACGCCGTCGGGGATGTGGGTCGCCTCGGCCTCGACCGGCAGGGTGTTGAGCACGTGCTCCAGCAGGTTGCCGCCGGGGGCGAGCTCGCCCTCGGTGCTGACCACGATCTCGACGGTGACCTTCTCGCCGCGCTTGACCGCGAGCAGGTCGACGTGCTCCAGGAAGCCCTTCAGCGGGTCGCGCTGCACGGCCTTGGGGATGACCAGCTCGGTGCCGTCACCCTCGATGTCCAGGCTGATCAGGACGTTGGGGGTACGCAGCGCGAGCAGCAGCTCGTGACCCGGCAGGGTGACGTGCTTGGGGTCCTGGCCGTGGCCGTAGATGACGCCGGGGACCAGGTTGGCGCGGCGGACGCGACGGGCGGCGCCCTTGCCGAACTCGCTGCGCGGCTGTGCGGAGATCTTGACCTCGGACACGGTGATCACACTCCTCGTGATGACGACGGGAAATTCATTCGGTCGCCCAGCCCACGACGGGCCGTTCCACTTACGAGGAGCGCGTCGATAACGGAGTCAGCCGCGCAAACGCGGACGGCCTCCCTCGCCGAGCAACTCGCAGAGTCTACCCGGCGGGGAGGCCGCCCCGGAAATCGATCAGTACGCGGTGCGCGTGATCAGTGCGCGTCCTCGAACAGGCTCGTCACGGAGCCGTCCTCGAAGACCTCGCGGACCGCGTTGGCGATCGTCGGCGCGATCGACAGCACCGTGATCTTGTCGAGGTCCAGCTCACCCGGCGTCGGCAGGGTGTCGGTGAAGACGAACTCGCTCACCTTGGAGTTCTTCAGCCGGTCCGCGGCGGGGCCGGACAGGACGCCGTGGGTGGCGGTCACGATGACGTCCTCGGCGCCGTTGGCGAACAGGGCGTCCGCAGCGGCGCAGATGGTGCCACCGGTGTCGATCATGTCGTCCACCAGGACGCAGATGCGGCCGCGCACGTCACCGACCACCTCGTGCACGGTGACCTGGTTGGCGACGTCCGGGTCGCGCCGCTTGTGGACGATGGCCAGCGGCGCGCCCAGACGGTCGCACCAGCGGTCGGCCACGCGCACCCGGCCGGCGTCGGGGGAGACGACGGTCAGCTTCGAGCGGTCGACCTTCGCACCCACGTAGTCCGCCAGGATCGGCAGCGCGAACAGGTGGTCCACCGGGCCGTCGAAGAAGCCCTGGATCTGGTCGGTGTGAAGGTCGACGGTGAGGATCCGGTCGGCGCCCGCGGTCTTCAGCAGGTCGGCGACCAAGCGGGCCGAGATCGGCTCGCGACCGCGGTGCTTCTTGTCCTGGCGGGCGTAGCCGTAGAAGGGCACGACCACGGTGATGCGCTTGGCGGAGGCCCGCTTCAGCGCGTCGATCATGATCAACTGCTCCATGATCCACTTGTTGATGGGGGCGGTGTGGCTCTGGATCACGAAGGCGTCCGAGCCGCGCGCCGACTCCTCGAAACGGACGTAGATCTCACCGTTCGCGAAGTCGAAGGCCTTCGTCGGCACAAGGTTGACGCCCAGCTCACGTGCCACCTCCTCCGCGAGCTCGGGGTGTGCGCGGCCGGAGAAGAGCATCAGCTTCTTCTCACCGGTCGTCTTGATCCCGGTCACTGCACCGTCTCCTTGGTGTTCAACGCAGCTTCGCCTTCGGTCAGGGGAGCTGGCGGAATTCTGTGCACCTCACACGGTACGCGCTGGCCGGAGCAACCGCGCACGTGGGGAAGGCCACTGCCTCCGCCGCTCCCTCGCCGGTCAGGCCTCCGGGGCTGCCTGGTGGGCCTGTTCGGCGGCGTGGGCGGCGGCGCTGCCGGGCCGCTTCCTGGCCACCCAGCCTTCGATGTTGCGCTGCTGGCCGCGTGCGACGGCGAGCGAACCGGCCGGTACGTCCTTGGTGATCACGGAGCCCGCCGCGGTGTAGGCGCCGTCCCCGACTGTGACGGGCGCCACGAACATGTTGTCGGAGCCGGTGCGGCAGTGCGAGCCGATCGTCGTGTGGTGCTTGGCCTGCCCGTCGTAGTTGACGAAGACGCTGGCGGCGCCGATGTTGGTGTACTCGCCGATCGTCGCGTCACCGACGTAGGACAGGTGCGGGACCTTGGTGCCCTCGCCGACGGTGGCGTTCTTCATCTCGACGTAGGTGCCGGCCTTGGACTTCGGGCCGAGCCTGGTGCCCGGGCGCAGGTAGGCGTACGGGCCGACCGTGGCGGCCTCGCCGATCTCCGCCTCGACGGCCACGGTGTTGCTCACCGTGGCGCCGGGACCGACGAGGGTGTCGGTCAGCGTGCAGTTGGGGCCGACCTCGGCGCCCGAGGCGATCCGGGTCGCGCCGTACAGCTGGGTGTTCGGCAGCACGAGGGTGTCGGGCTCGAACTCCACCGTGACGTCCACCCAGGTCGACGCCGGGTCCATGATCGTGGCACCGTCCAGCATCGCCCGGCGCAGCAGGCGGTCGTTGAGGATGCGGCGGGCCTCGGCGAGCTGCGCGCGGTTGTTGATACCGGCGATCTCGCGGTGGTCCTCGGCGACCGAGGCGCCGACGCGGTGGCCGGCCTCGCGGAGTATGCCGAGGGTGTCGGTGAGGTACTCCTCGCCCTGGGCGTTGTCGGTGGTCACCTTGGCCAGCGCCTCCGCGAGCAGCCGCGCGTCGAACGCGAACACCCCGGAGTTGATCTCGCGCAGGGCCCGCTGCCCGTCGGTGGCGTCCTTCTGCTCGACGATCGCCAGTACCGAGCCGTCGGCGCCGCGGACGATGCGGCCGTAGCCGGTCGGGTCGGGCACCTCGGCGGTCAGCACGGTGACGGCGTTGCCGTCGGCCGTGTGGGCCTCGACCAGGGCGCGCAGGGTGTCCGGGGTGAGCAGGGGGGTGTCGCCCGCGGTGATCACCACCGTGCCGGTCAGCTCCGGGAGTTCCGCCAGGCCGGCCCGGACCGCGTGGCCGGTGCCGTTCTGTTCGTACTGCACGGCGGTGCGGACCGTGGCGTCGGCCCCGGCCAGGTGGGCGGTCACCTGCTCGCGGGCGTGGCCGACGACGACCAGCAGGTGCTCGGGCTCGAGGGCGCGGGCCGCGGCCACGACGTGTCCGACCAGGGACCGGCCACTGATCGCGTGCAGGACTTTGGGGGTTGCCGACTTCATGCGGGTGCCCTCACCCGCGGCGAGAACGATGACGGCGGCCGGGCGGTGGGCGCTCACGGAACGGGCTCCTCGGCGTCGGGTGAAGGTCACCCGAAGGATACCGGGGCGTTTCGGGCGGTGAACGCGGAAGGGTCGCGACGGTTGCCGCGACCCCTCGGTCCGTGCTCCGCTGCCAGGATTCGAACCCGGACTTAAGGGACCAAAACCCTCAGTGCTGCCGTTACACCACAGCGGATGGAAACCCCTCCCGAACAGGACATCCCGTCAGGGTGCCCGTTCGGCCCCCACCACTATGCCGCACCGACCGCCTCCAATGCGACGAGAAAGATCGGCACTTCCCCTCCCCAAACATGGGTACATGTGCCAAGAGCCGTATTCCCGCCGACACGCGCGCTCTGTTCGGCCTTCACTCGGCGCTGCCATACTTACGAAGCCGTAAGTTACGGTGGCGTAGCCCCCGACTTTCATTGAGGGACCACCATGACCACACAGACCGACGTGATCACCGAGGCCCCGGAACCCGGGGCCGGCGACGGGGCCCCGCTTCCCCGCGCCACTCTCGGTGCTGACAAGAAGCAGTCACTCGAGCAGATCACCCTCGGACTCTTCATCGGCATCCCCTTCCTCGCCCTCGTCGCGGCGATCCCGCTCGCGTGGGGATGGGGTCTGAGCTGGCTCGACCTCGGCCTGATGGTGGGGATGTACTACCTCGGCTGCCACGGCATCACCATCGGCTTCCACCGCCACTTCACCCATGGCTCGTTCAAGGCCAACCGCCCGTTGAAGATCGCCCTGGCCATCGCCGGCTCGATGGCCGTCGAGGGGCCGATCGTGCGCTGGGTCGCCGACCACCGCAAGCACCACAGGTTCTCCGACGCCGACGGCGACCCGCACAGCCCCTGGCGGTACGGCGAGACCGTCCCCGCCCTGCTCAAGGGCCTGTGGTGGGCCCACATGGGGTGGATGTTCGACGAGGAGCAGACCCCCCAGCAGAAGTACGCCCCCGACCTGATCAAGGACCCCGCGATCCGCCGGATCAGCCGGGACTTCTGGCTGTGGACGACCATCTCCCTGCTGCTCCCGCCGCTGATCGGCGGCCTGGCGACGATGTCCTGGACCGGCGCCGCGACCGCCTTCTTCTGGGGCTCCCTGGTCCGTGTGGCCCTGCTGCACCACGTCACCTGGTCGATCAACTCGATCTGCCACGCGGTCGGCAAGCGCCCCTTCCGCTCCCGCGACAAGTCCGGCAACGTCTGGTGGCTGGCCGTACTGTCCTGCGGCGAGTCCTGGCACAACCTGCACCACGCCGACCCCACGTCCGCCCGGCACGGAGTGCTCCGCGGCCAGATCGACTCCAGCGCCCGCATCATCCGCTGGTTCGAACTCCTCGGCTGGGCCAGTGACGTACGGTGGCCGACCGCTGACCGGATCGCGGCCCGCCGCAAGGAGAGCATCGGCGAAGCGGCATGATTGACGGGTGAGCGAGGGCAGAAGCAGCAGCAGGGGCAGCGAGGGTGCGCCGTCGCGGCGTACCCGGCGGGTCCGCATGACGGGCAAGGAGCGCCGCGAGCAACTCCTCGACGTGGGGCGCACGCTCTTCGCCGAACGCGGTTTCGAGGGCACCTCCGTCGAGGAGATCGCGCACAAGGCGGGTGTGTCCAAGCCCGTGGTGTACGAGCACTTCGGCGGCAAGGAAGGCCTCTACGCCGTCGTCGTGGACCGCGAGATGCGATGCCTGCTGGACATGGTCACCGGTGCCCTCACCGGCGGCCATCCGCGCGAACTGCTGGAACAGGCCGCCTTCGCGCTGCTGGACTACATCGAGCAGTACACCGACGGCTTCCGGATCCTCGTACGGGACTCGCCGGTCGCCCAGTCGACCGGCACCTTCGCCTCGCTGATCAGCGACATCGCCACCCAGGTGGAGGACATCCTGGGCATGGAGTTCAAGCAGCGCGGCTTCGACGCCAAGCTCGCCCCGCTCTACGCGCAGGCCCTGGTCGGCATGGTGGCACTCACCGGGCAGTGGTGGCTCGACGCCCAGAAGCCCAAGAAGGCGGAGGTCGCCGCCCACCTGGTGAACCTCTCCTGGAACGGGCTGTCCGGCCTCGAACCCAGGCCCCGGCTGATCGGCCACCGCAAGAACTGACCCCGCCCCCCGCTCCCCGCGCACACGACGAGGGCGGTGCCTCCCCGCGGGGAGGCACCGCCCTCGTCGTGTGCGCGGCAGGTGTCAGCCGGTGTTGCGCAGGCCCGCCGCCACGCCGTTGACCGTCAGCAGCAGCGCGCGGGCGAGCAGCGGGTCGGGCTCCTCGCCGCGGGCGGCGGCCTCGCGCTGCCGGTGCAGCAGTGCCACCTGCAGGTACGAGATCGGGTCCAGGTAGGCGTCCCGGATCCGGAAGGTCTGCTGCAGCACCGGCTGCGCGTCCAGCAGCTCCGCCTCACCGGTGATCCGCAGCACCTCGGCGACCGTCAGCTCGTGCTCGGCCTTGATGACGTCGAACACGTGCCTGAGCTCGTCGGGCACCAGGGTGCCGACGTAGTGCCCGGCGATCCGCAGGTCCGTCTTGGCCAGCGTCATCTCGACGTTGGACAGGAAGTTCCGGAAGAAGTGCCACTGCTCGTACGCCTCGGCGATGTCGGCCTCCCGGCCCGCCTCGCGGGCGGCCTTCAGGCCCGAGCCGACGCCGAACCAGCCCGGCACGATCTGCCGCGACTGCGTCCAGCCGAACACCCACGGGATGGCCCGCAGCCCGTCCAGGCCCGCCCCGCTGTCCGGGCGGCGCGAGGGGCGCGAGCCCAGGTGCAGCTCGGCCAGCTGGTCGACCGGGGTGGAGGCGAAGAAGTACGCCGGCAGGTCCGGGTCCTCCACCAGCCGCCGGTACGCGCCGTGCGCGGCGTCGGAGACCACGTCCATCGCCGCGTCCCAGCGCGCCAGCGCCTCCTCGGACTGGCGGGGCGCGGTGTGCAGCGCCGAGGCCTGCAGCGTGGCCGCGACCGTCAGTTCCAGGTTCTCCCTCGCCAGGGACGGGATCAGGTACTTGTCGGAGATGACCTCGCCCTGCTCGGTCACCTTGATCTCGCCCTCCAGCGTGCCCCAGGGCTGCGCCAGGATCGCGTCGTGCGTCGGGCCGCCGCCCCGGCCGACGGTGCCACCGCGGCCGTGGAAGAGCCGCAGCCGCACGCCGTGCCGGTGCGCGACGTCGCGCAGCCGCCGCTGCGCCCGGTGGATCTCCCACTGCGAGGTGGTGATGCCGCCGAACTTGGACGAGTCGCTGTAGCCGAGCATGACCTCCTGCACGTCGCCGCGGAGCGAGACGAGCTTGCGGTAGGAGGGGTCGGAGAGCATCTCGTCGAGCAGCTTGTCGGCCACCCTCAGCTCGTCGGTGGTCTCCAGCAGCGGCACGATGCCGATCTTGGCGACCCCCGCGTGGAGGTCGACCAGCCCGGCCTCACGGGCCAGCACCGCCGCCGCGAAGACGTCGTCGGAGCCCAGGCACATCGAGATGATGTACGACTCGACGACTTCCGGCCCGAACCGCTCGAAGGCCTCCCGCACCGTGTGGAAGACGCCCAGCGTCTTCGCCCCGGCCGCGTCCAGCGGCGCCGGGGACGGCGCCAGCGGACGCCGCGAGCGCAGCTCCTTGGCGAGCAGCCTGCGCCGGTAGTCCCGCGGCATGTCCGCGTACCGCCAGGACTCCTCGCCCAGCCGGTCGAAGAGCTGGCCGAGGGCGTGGTGGTGGGCGTCGGCGTGCTCACGGACGTCCATCGTGGCCAGTTGCAGGCCGAAGGCGGCGAGCGTGCGGATGGTGCGGTCCAGCCGGCCGTCGGCGATCAGCTCGCCGCGGTTGGCGCGCAGCGAGTCCTGCAGCAGACGCAGATCGGCCAGGAGGCCGCCGGTGCCCAGGTAGTCCCGGCCCGGCACGTGCGGCGTGCCGCCGGCCAGCCGGTCCCGGGTGTTGAGCAGCTTCTGCCGGATGCAGGTGGCCTTGAGGCGGTAGGGCTCCTCCGCGTTCAGCCGCTTGTAGCGGGGGCTGATCTCCGGCAGCCGCTGCAGGTCCTGCTCCAGGTCGGCCAGCAGCTCGGGCGAAGCGCCGGAGTTGCGGATCGAGTTGGACAGCGCCGCGCGCAGGTCGTCGACCAGCTCCAGGGCGTCGGTGATGCCGTGCTCGTGCTGCAGGATCAGCACGTCCCAGGTGACCTGCGGGGTCACATTGGGGTTGCCGTCCCGGTCACCGCCGATCCATGTGCCGAAGGTCAGCGGACGGGTCTCCGCGGGCAGGGGCACACCGACCCGCTCCAGCTCGACCGCCAGGTCCTCCAGTACGTCGCCGACCGCGCCGGCGTGCAGTTCGTCGAGGTAGTAGATGGCGTTGCGCGCCTCGTCGGCGGGCTCGGGACGTACGACCCGCAGTTCGTCGGTCTGCCAGAGCAGGTCGATGTTCTCGGCCAGCCGCAGGTCGTCGCGGCGGCGGTCCCCGCCCGCCGCACCGGACTCGTCCAGCAGGGCGGCGATCACCCGCAGCTTGTTCAGCACGCTGCGCCGGGCCGCCTCGGTCGGGTGGGCGGTGAAGACCGGACGCACGTTGAGGTTGCGCACCGTCTGGCGCAGGTGCTCGGGGTCGGCGTCCTTGAGCAGGTCGGCCGTACGGGCCAGCAGCCCGCCGTCGGCCGCCCGGCGGGACCGCAGCTCACGGCCCCGGTGCACCTGCTCGGTGACGTTCGCGAGATGGAAGTAGGTGGAGAACGCCCGTACCAGCTTGGCCGCGGTCTCCAGATCGGTCTCGCCGAGCAGGGCGGCGGCGGCCTCGCCGTCGCTGCGGGTCAGCGCCCGCACCCTCTCGACCAGATCGAGGAGCTCCGGGCCCTCCTGCCGTACGAGCGTCCCGCCGAGGATGTCTCCCAGGCGGCGGATGTCCGCGCGGAGGGGGGCGCTGCCGGTGGTGTTGTCGGCGCTGCTCACAGGTGCGGCTCCTCGTGCAGTGGAATGGTCGGCGGCATTGTCCGGACCGCGCTGTCCGACGGCACAAGGATAGATCCGGGCCGCTCCCCGGACCGGGGCTGACCGCCAGGCGGACACCGTCGCGTCTAGGCTGGGCCGTATGAGTACGACGGGGGAGTACGTACCGGACGGGGCCGGCGGACGAAGCCGGGGGGCCGCCGGGCCGTGGTGGTGGCCCAGGCGGCGCAGCATGGTGCTCGACGTCTCCCTGGCCTTCGTCTCGGCCGTGGAATGCCTCCTGGAAGGCGCGGCCTTCGCGGAGAAGACCGGGATATCCCCTGTCGTCACCGGTCTGTTCGGTCTCCTGGTCGGCTCGGTCCTGGTGCTCCGCAGGCGCTGGCCGGTTCTGGTCGTCCTGGTCTCCATCGCCGTCACGCCCGCCCAGATGGGCATCCTGCTCAGCATCGTCGGCCTCTACACCTTGGCCGCCTCCGACGTGCCGCGGCGGATCATCGCCGTGCTGTCGGGGATGACGATGCTCGGCATGCTGATCGTCACCTTCCTGGAGATGCACGGTGACCTCGGCGCGGCGGCCTACCACGCGCCGCTGGCCGTGGTCGCCCTCACCTCCGTGCTCGCGGCGGTCGGCGTCACCGCGCCGCCGGTGCTGCTCGGCCTGTACGTCGGCGCCCGGCGCCGGCTGGTGGAGAGCCTGCGCGAACGGGCGGACGGCCTGGAGCGGGAGCTGTCGCTGCTCGCCGAGACGGCCACGAGCTCCGCGGAGCGCGCCCGCATGGAGGAGCGCACCCGCATCGCGCGCGAGATGCACGACGTCGTCGCGCACCGGGTGAGTCTCATGGTCGTGCACGCGGCCGCGCTCCAGGCGATCGCCGTCAAGGACCCCGAGAAGGCCTCGGCCAGCGCGCAGCTCCTCGGGGACATGGGGCGTCAGGCGCTCGACGAACTGCGCGAGATGCTGGGCGTCCTGCGGGCGGAGCCCGCGACGGCGGCGCGGGCGGCGGCGCCCGCGGCGTCCGTGTCGGCGGCGTCGGTGGTTCGTGTGGCGGCCGCTGCGGAAACGATTGCGCCCGCGGGGCCGGCTGCGGCAGCCGAGGCGGAGGAGGACGAGCAGGGGCCGTGCCTGGCCGAGCTCCGGGGGCTGCTCGACGAGTCGCGGGCGGCCGGGATGGACGTCGAGCTCACGGTCGAGGGGGAGGAGCGTCCGCTGGCGGCGCGGGTCGAGGCCACGGTCTACCGCGTCGTGCAGGAGGCGCTCACCAACGTGCACAAACACGCGCCCGGTGCGCGGGCCCGCATCCGTCTCGCCTACCGCGAGGCGGAGGTCGCGGTCCTGGTGCAGAACGGGCCCTCCGACGGCGCGCCCGCGCTGGTGCTGCCCAGCGGGGGCAACGGGCTGGTCGGCATGAAGGAGCGCGTCACCGCGCTGGGCGGGGGGTTCGCCGCCGGCACGACGCACGAGGGCGGGTTCCGCGTCTCCGCGATGCTTCCCGCGTAGCGGTACGACCCGGGGTGTGTTCTCTGGGGCCTGGTGGGCGTGAGACGGCGGGGGAGCCGGAGGCGGGCGCCCGCCCGGGGGTCAGGTCGTGAGGCGGTGCGGGCGCGATCCCGTCGTGAGGGCGCCGAGGGCCGCGTCGATGGTCGGGCCCAGGTAGTAGTCGCCGGTGTGGTCGACGCAGTAGACGCGGCCCTCCGCGTCGATCGCGAGCTGCCCGTGGCCCGCGGACTCCTCCCCGAGCGGGGCGACCTCCGTGTCGAGCGCACGGCCCAGGTCGCCGAGCGTGCGTGCGAGGTGCAGCCCGTGGAGCGGGTCGACGTGGACCGCGCTGGGGGCGATGTGGCGGCCGGGGGCGGAGACGGCCGGCACGGTGAGGCCGCCGAACTCGGCCCAGGCCTCCACGGCGGCGGGGAAGACGCTGTGGCGGTGGCCGCCGGGGGAGACGTAGGCGCGGAGCGTGTCCGCCCAGACCTCGGCCTGCAGGATGTCCCAGCGGCCGGGCTGCCAGCCGACGGAGCGCAGGGCCGCGTCGACGCCGACGGGGAAGCGGGTCGAGTTCATTCGGCGCCGGCTCCCGGGTCGAAGGCACGGACGCCGAAGTGCGCGAGCAGCGCCTGGCAGGAGCGGCAGGGCGGGGCGTAGGTGCCGTGGGCGGGGTCGCCGTCCTCGCGTATGTGGCGGGCGGTGAGCTTGGCGCCCTTGAGGGCCTTGCGGGCCTCGCCCGCCGTGAGCGGCTTGCGCGCGGCTCGCTTGCTGCGGGCGCCGTCGACGGTGGTCAGGTGGCGGGACAGCAGCACGGGCTCGGGACATCGCCCCGTGAAGCGCTCACGCTGGGCGACGGGGAGGGTGTCGAGGACGTCCTGCACGAGCGCGTGGAGCGGGGGCGGCTGGTCGGCCTTGACGCCGGTGCAGGTCAGGACCTCGTCCCTGACGGACAGCGCGGCGGCGACCGCCGGCAGGATCCCGTCGCGCCGGTGGCGCAGCACCGGTGGAGCGGGTGCTTCGTCGGCTCCCCAGTTGAGCCGCGGGTCCGCGGCGTCTCTCGTCAGCATCTTCGTACGGCCCTCCGATCCGTCCTCACGAGGAGGACGTCCCCCTATGTGCGTAAGACTGCCAAACGGACAAGGCGTTACGGAAGTCGGTTGTGAGGTGAGAGGTTTACTTTGTGCCGGATGTCACGGCACTGTGGGGAGATGCGTACCGCAGTCCGATGTGCTGCCGCAGCGCTGCTCCTTGCGTTGGCCAGTGGTTGTACGGATAGTAGCGCCGGCTTGGACGGAAAGAGCGACAGGCGCGCCGGGAACGGCCGGGATTCGGCCGGTGCCTCCACGGCGGAGGCCCAACAGGCCCTCACCGGGGCCCGGTTGAGGGCGGCGCTGATCACCTCCGCCGACGTGCCCGGCTACGTGGTCGCAGGCGGCGCGGGGGCCCCCGGCGCGTCGGGTCCGGAGGCTTCGCTCACCGCGGACCGGCCCGCGTGCCTGCCGCTGTCCGACCCCGTGAGCAGCCGCCCCGCCCGGCCGCGCGGCGCCCTGGTGACGGCCGCCGTCACCGCGCGGGGGGCGCTCGGCGGCGACGGGGAGCTGAACCTGCTGCTGCTCTCCGCGCACCGGAACGGCGAGGCGGCCGAGGTCGTCGGCGGGATCACCGCCGCGCTGGAGGAGTGCCGCTCCTTCGGGGCCACCGACGGCGAGGGAGGCACCCGGCACTTCGCCGTCCGCCCCGCGAAGGCGCCCGCGGCCGGTGACGAGGCGGCCGCCTATGTGATGACCGACACCGGTGACACCGCGAGGGGCACCGCCACCGTCACCGTCGTGCGCACCGGGAGCAGCACGGCCGCCTATGTGACCGTCAAGCCGTCCGGAGACCCCGGGGGACCGCCCCTCGCCGTCGTGCGCGCCCAGCACGCGAAGCTCGCCGAGGCCGCCGTACACCAGTGACCTGAACCAGCGGAAGCGCCTATTGCCACACCCCATAGGCTGTGCCCAACACCGGATCCAGCATGGGGGCAACGGCAATGACGACAGGTCGGCCCGGGCATCGGGCCGCGCCACCGAACGCGGCCTACGCCGGTCAGATCGTGCACTTCCCGGACCCGGTGCGGCGCACCCGTCACCCGCAGGGCGTACGCGTGGACGAGCGCGGCTTCCCCGACTTCTCGCCGTACGCCCGCGCGGCGGCCGAGATCGCGGAGCCGCCGGACGGCTTCGGCATCGACGAACTCCGGCTGACCGACTACGTGTCGGCCAACGCCGCGCTGCACGCCGCCGGTCACGAGCTGTGGGGCAGCCTGTCCCCCGTCGCCACGCCGCACGGATGGACCTGGCACCACGTCGCCGGAAGCCGCCGTCTGGAACTGGTCCCCGCCGAGGTCAAGTCGTTGCTGCGGCACCACGGCGGCCTGGCCACCACCGCCTCCGCCGACCACGACAAGCGCGGCACCCGGCCGCTCCAGGAGACCCGGCCGGTCCACTTCGGACTGCGCAAGGACGGGGTCGCGGTCACCGAGCGGCAGGTCCGTGACGTCGAGGAGGAGCTCGGCTACCGGCTGCCCGGCGCGTACCGCACCTTCCTCAAGGCGGCGGGCGGCAGCGCGCCGCGCGGTGTCGCCCTGCTGCCCATGCTGGGACTCCTGATCGACCAGCCCTTCTTCACCGTGCGGGACGAGGCGGCCCCCAACGACCTCGTCTACGTCAACAAGTGCCTGCGGGACCACCTCACCAAGGACTACCTGGCGATCTCCTACGTCCAGGGCGGTGTGCTCGCCGTGAAGTCGCGCGGTGCCGACCTGGGTTCGATGTGGCTGTGCCCTTACGACGACGTGCGGGACACCGACGGCGCCTTCGGCTCCACCGAGGAGCGGGCCGCCGGGCTGCTGCTGCCCTGCGGCGAGGACTTCGACGCCTTCCTCGCCGCGCTCGCCGGCGACCCGCCGGAGTTGGAGACGGTGGCGAACCTGATGGTCGACGGCGGCTTCGCCCGCGCCGTCCCGGTGGAGGGGTGAGGCAGGACATGGTCACGTTCGCGCAGGCGCAGGAGCGCGCCGAGCGGTGGATCAACGCCGACGTCCCCGCCTACCTCGCACGCGAGGTGCGGGTGCGGGAGTTCGACCGGGGCTTCGTGGTCTGGTCCGAGCCGAGGGACGGCGGGCCGACCTCGGACGACGGGGAGACCCGCATCGTCATCGCCCGGGACAGCGGTGAGGCCACGCTCTGGCCCGCGCTGCCGGTGGGCGAGATCGTCCGCCGCTGGGAGGAGACCTACGGCGCCGCGGCCGAGGCGGTCGCGGACGCCGTGCCGGAGCAGCCCCGGCGGATCGACCTGGAGGCGACGTCCTTCCTGCTGAGCCCGCCGCAGTGGCTCCAGGACGCCGCCGACCGGCTCGGCATCCCCGACCGCCGCGACGCGTCCGAAGGCGCCCCCGGCGACACCGTCCCGCCCCCGCCGCCCGCCCCGGCTCCCGTCACCACGCCCGGGCCGTCGACGCCCACCCAGCCGTACGTCCCGACCCCGACCCCGCCGATGCCGACGCCGTACGGCGGCGCGCCGACCCCGCCCCCCGCCGCGTGGCGGGACGCCAACGACAGCCACGGCGCGGGGGCCTCGGTGCCGCCGCCGGCGACCGTGTACGCGCCGCCGATCAGCGACTCGGACGACGCCCACACCCCGCTGCCGGTGACGAGCGCCGACGCCAGCACCGAGCGGCTGCCCGGGGTGCACGAGACGGGGACGCCGCTGCCGCAGCCCCGGGCGCAGGGCGGCTACGGCCACCCCGGCGCCGGTGCGGGCGCCCCGCCCCCGCCTCCGCCGGCTCCGGGGCCCGGCGCCTACGGCTACCCGGGCGGCTCGGCCACGCCCCCGCCTCCCGGACCGCCGCCCTCGCCGTTCGGGGGCCCGGCCGTACCCCCGCCGCCCCCGCCCCCGCCCGCACCCGCGGTGGGCCGGCAGGCTCCGCCCCCGCCCCCGCCCGCGCCGACCACCCCCGCCCGGTCCGCCTCCGGCGATGTGCACCACGCGGCGACGATGCTGTCCCGCCCGGACGGCCCGCCCCCGCCGCCCCCGCCGGCGCCCGGCCCGGGCCGCGGCGCCGCCGACGTGGCCGCCGCCGAGACCTCGAAGGCCGGCCCGCCCGCGCCCCCGCCCGGTCCGGGAGTGCCCGGCACCCCGGCCGCCGGGTACGTGCCGACGCAGCTCGTGCAGGCGCTCCCCGCGAACGACCGGCCCGGCCCGCCGGCGCCCCCGAATCCGGCGTCCGGGGACGTGCACCAGGCCGCGACGATGCTGTCCCGCCCGGACGGCGGTGCCGGGGCTTCGGCACCGCCCCCGCCCCCGCCCCCGCCGCCCGGTCCGGCGGTGGCGCAGCAGCCCGCGGCGTACGGCTACCCCCAGCCGCCGCAGCCGCAGGCCCAGGCGCAGCCGCCCACCGGCGTGCCCACGGTCGGCCCCGGCTACATGGCCGTGCTCCGCTACCGCGCGCAGGACGGCTCGGAGCAGCAGCTGATCCGTCGCTCCGCGCCCGGCACACCGCATCCGGAGTGGCAGATCCTGCACGAGCTGCGTGCCCTCGGGGTGCCTCCGCAGGCGGTGCTGGAGCTGCACACGGAGCTGGAGTCGTGCGACCTGCCGGGCGGTTACTGCGCCCGGATGATCCGTGAGACCTGGCCCCAGGTGCGGATCAGCAGCACCGCCCCGTACGGCAAGGACCACGCGAGCCGTCGCGCGGGCGTCCAGCACCTGCTGACGCACCTCGGCGAGCTGCACCAGGTGGCGAGCGCCCCGGCGCACGCCCACCCGCACCGGGTGCCGATGCCCGAGCCGCACCGGATCCAGCGGGTCCCCCCGGTCCCGCTGGACGCGATCGGGCACGAACTGGCGCAGGCCTTCGGGCCGCAGGGCGTGTTCCGCTTCGACCAGCGGGCGGTCGCCCGCCAGGGCGTGCCGGACCTCGTCGCGCAGACGCTCACCTGGTCGGGGCTGCCGGTGGACTTCGGCCCGTTCTTCTGGGCGCAGGCCCAGCCCGGGCGGCCGGTGCCTACCCTGGCGGAGCTGGCGGCCGAGCGGGGCGTGCAGCCGGCCCCGGACGCGGGTTCGTACCTGGTGATGGGCAATGACTTCGGCCGCCAGCTGTGCGTGCAGTACGGCACGGCGCACATCGTCGCGGTGCCGCTGGAGGCCGGGCCGGGCGGGACGGCGGCGGTGCCGCAGTTCGCCAACACCAGCCTGCCGGAGTTCGTCCGCTGCCTGGCGCTGCTCGGGAAGATGTGGCGCTGGCGGCTGGGCCTGACACCGGAGCAGGCGGGCCGCTGGACGGTCGACTTCCAGAACCAGCTGGCCGCGCTCGACCCGGCGGCGGTGGCCTCGCCCGAGCACTGGTGGCCGGTGCTCATCGAACAGATGTGGGACGGGATGCTCTAGGCCTGGCCCGGACCCCCGTCCGGTGTCACTCCGATCGGCCGGCGGGCCGGTCGGAGTGTCGCGATATGGGCAAATCCGGCAAATCCCCGAGAATGGGGGTATGAGTACGGCACACCCCCGCGGCGGCCACGGCTTCGCCACCGTCCGTGGCCGCGGGTACCGCACCGAACAGGTCGACCGCTTCCTGGAGGAGCTGTCCGAGGACCGCGACGCTGCCTGGGAGCGTGCCGCGCGGCTCACCGTCCTGGCCAACGAGATGACCGCGGAGTGCGCGGCGCTGCGCGACGTGGTCTCCACGCTCTCGCCGCCCACGTACGAGTCCCTCGGCAAGGGCGCGCTGGACCTGCTGCGGCTGGTCGAGGAGGAGGCCACCTCCGTGCGCGAGCAGGCCGAGGAGGAGGCCCGGCACGCGCACGACGCGGCCGAGGCCGCCCGCCGGACGCTCATGGACGAGGCGCGCGCGGCCGCCCACGCCCGCCGAGGCGCCGCGGACGAGCAGGCCGAGGAACTGCTGGAGCAGGCCCGCGCCGACGCCGGACGGACTCTCGGCGAGGCCCGCGAGGAGGCCCGGCTGCTGCGGGACGGGGCCGCCCGCGACCTCGACGCCGCCCGCCTGGACAGTGAACACACGCTCGCCGAACTGGAGAAGGAGCACCGCGAGCGCTTCGACACCCAGGAGCACGAACTCGCCGAGGGCGAGGCGGGGGTGGACTCCCGGCTGGCCGAACTCACCTCCTACGCGGAGGCCATGGTGGACGACGCCCGCCGGGCGCTGGCCGAGACGGAGGAGGCCGCCCGGCGCCGTCAGGAGGAGGCCGACACCACCGCCGCGGAACTCCTCGCGCAGGCCCGGGTGCGGGAGGAGCGCATCCGTCTGGCCGCCGAACGCGAACTGCGTGAGCACGAGGTCCGCCGGGAGGAGATCCGCGAGCACCTCGCCCACGTCCGCGGCAGCCTCGCCGCGCTCACCGGCCGTGAGGCCCCCGACGCCGAGATCCCCGACGTCGAGGAGGAAGCGGGCACCGTCGCCCCCGACGTGCCCTCCCCTTCACCCGGGGACGATCAGGAACCGTCGTAGGCGGGGAACTCCCCGCTGTCGAGGACCCACGGCCCGACGGGGACGGCGTCCCCGAAGGCGTAGTCGTGGCGGGCCCGGTAACGCGGTCCGGCGTCGCCCGGCGCCGGTCCCGGATCGGAGAGGACGGCGAGCGTCTTGTCGCGCGGATCGATGATCAGGTAGAGCGGGATGCCCATGGCGGGGTAGTCCCGGGTCTTCTCGCGGTAGTCGTTCTCCGGGTTGGACGTGGCGACCACCTCGGCCACCAGCGCGACGTCGGCGGGGTCGAGGAAACCCGGAGTGTCGAGGGCCTGTTCGGCCACGACGACGAGGTCCGGGCGGCGCATGCGCCCTATGGCGGGCGCCTCGATCTCGGGACCGGAGTGGGCCACGTGCCCGGCCCACTCCGGATCGCCGGCCATCTGCCGTTCGATCTGCCGCCGCAGCCGCAGGGCGATCAGTTCGTGCCGGTTGACCGGCGACATCATCATCGTGATGACACCCTCACCGATCTCCACGGCCCAGGTGTCCTCGCGCTCCATCAACTCGTCGGCGATGGCCCGCATGCGCGCATAGGTCCTTGCGTCCATGGGCTCACCGTACTGCCGGGTCCTCCTCCAGGACCGGGAAGCGGCGGGGGGCCACGAAGAGGACGGCGGCCAGAGAGAGGACCGCGGCGACCGCCGCGCCCGCGTAGACGTGGTTGACGGCCACCGCGACGGCGCGGCGCACCTGCTCGTCGGCGTGTGCGAGGCCGGCGATCGAGTCGAGGTCGGTGCCGGAGCCGTGCAGGCGCGAGGCGAGGGTGGCGTTGGCGACGGCGCCGAAGACGGCCGCGCCGACGCTCTGACCGACCTGGCGGCAGAAGAGGATCGACGAGGTGGCGGTGGCCCGTTCGCTCCACGGGACGGTGGACTGGACACCGACGATCAGCGGCAGCTGGAAGAGGCCGAGCGCGCCGCCGAGCAGCAGCATCACCAGGGTGGGCTGCCAGGCGGGACCGGCGTACGGGAGCATCACCAGCACGACGAGGACGACGGTGGCGGCCGCCATGCCCAGGGCGGAGGTGTTGCGGAAGCCGATGCGCAGGTAGACGCGGTTGCTGAGGGCGGCGGACAGCGGCCAGCTGAGCGTCATCACCGACAGCACGAAGCCCGCCGCGATCGGCCCGAGCCCGAGCACGGTCTGGGCGTACGTCGGGAGGAAGACCGTCGGGGCCACCATCAGCACGCCGAGCATGCCCAGGGCCAGGTTGACGGCGACGATCACCCGGCGCCGCCAGACCCAGCCGGGGATGATCGGCTCGGCGGCCCGGCGTTCGGCCCACACGGTGAGGCCGCCCAGGACGAGGCTGCCGCCGAGCAGCCACCATCGGACGGGCCCGCTCTGGACCAGGCCGGTGATCAGCAGCCCGCCGGAGAGGAAGAGCAGCAGCGCGCCGGGCCAGTCCACCCGGTGCCGGGTCCGCTCGCCGACCCGCTCGCGCAGATGCCGGGAGATGAGCAGCAGCGCGACCGCGCCGACGGGCAGGTTGATCAGGAAGATCCAGCGCCAGCTGGCGTAGCCGGCGAACAGCCCGCCGCACAGCGGCCCGAGGACGGCGGAGACCGCCCAGACCGTGGAGATCGCCGCCTGGATGCGGCCGCGCTCCTTGAGCGGGTACAGGTCGCCGGCGATCGTCTGCACGGTCCCCTGGATGGCGCCGCCGCCGAGACCCTGGACGATGCGGAAGGCGATCAGGCCGGCCATGTTCCAGGCCCCGGCGCAGAGCACCGAGCCCAGCAGGAAGATCCCGATGCCGGTCAGCAGCACGGGCTTGCGGCCGAAGGTGTCGGCGAGCTTGCCGTATACCGGCAGCGTCACCGTGACCGCGAGCAGGTAGCCGGAGAAGAGCCAGGAGAAGACGGAGAAGCCGCCCAGCTCGCCGACGATCTGCGGCACCGCCGTGGAGATGATCGTGGAGTCCATCGCCGCGAGCGCCATGGCCAGCATCAGCGCCGCGACCACCGGACCGCGCCGCCGCGGCCCCTCGGCGGCCGCGGTCGCGGCGGCTGTGACCGCGGTCTGGTCGGTGCGCTCCACGGGACCCCCCTGGTTGTGTGTACGACACACGATTTCATGCCCGGCCCCCGCGCGCACAGGGGGTTCCCGCAGGCCGGACGGCCGGGCTTGAACCTCCCGCGACCGGAGGGTGCAGTCTCGACCCCGAGCCGGGTCAGCCGAAAGACGCAGGCCCCCTAGGGGTCGCACCCGACTTTTTCCTACCCCCGGTTCGTACCGGCGGAGGACGAGGGGACCCTCCTGGGCTCCCTAGCCTTCTGGTGGGGGTAACCCCCGGGCCGATACGGAGACCCGCACCATCGTTCCGGCCCCCTCCCCGAAGCCAGTCTTGGTACGCGACGAAGCACGCCCGGAAACCGCGGCGCACCACTCGAACAGGAGCATCCACGTGACAACGGCAGTATCGATTCCCAAGTCCGGGGGCAGCGGAGAACGTACGGCCGTGGCCGCCCGGGCCCGTCAGGTCACCAAGGCGTACGGCTCGGGCGAGACCCGGGTCGTGGCCCTCGACGCGGTCGACGTCGACATCGACCGCGGCCGGTTCACCGCGATCATGGGGCCGTCCGGCTCCGGCAAGTCGACCCTGATGCACTGCCTCGCCGGTCTCGACACCGTGAGCGAAGGCCGGATCTGGGTCGGTGAGACCGAGATCACCCAGCTGAAGGACAAGAAGCTCACCCAGCTGCGCCGGGACAAGATCGGCTTCATCTTCCAGGCCTTCAACCTGCTGCCGACCCTCAACGCGGCCGAGAACATCACGCTGCCCATGGACATCGCCGGCCGCAAGGCCGACCCCCAGTGGCTGCAGCGCGTCGTGGAGACCGTCGGTCTGGCAGGCCGCCTCAAGCACCGGCCCGGCCAGCTCTCCGGCGGCCAGCAGCAGCGCGTCGCCGTGGCGCGCGCCCTCGCCGCCCGCCCGGAGATCATCTTCGGCGACGAGCCGACCGGCAACCTCGACTCGCGCGCCGGCGCCGAGATCCTCGGCTTCCTGCGCCGCTCGGTCGACGAACTCGGCCAGACCATCGTCATGGTCACGCACGACCCGGTCGCCGCCTCCTACGCCGACCGCGTCCTCTACCTCGCCGACGGCCGGATCGTCGACGAGATGCGGGACCCGACGGCCGACTCCGTACTGGAGCGCATGAAGGACTTCGACGCGCGCGGGAGGACCTCGTGACCGTCGTCAAGACCTCGATGCGCAACTTCGTCGCGCACAAGGGACGCATGGCGCTGTCCGCCATCGCCGTCCTGCTGTCGGTGGGCTTCGTCTGCGGCACGCTCGTCTTCACCGACACCATGACCTCCACCTTCGACAAGCTCTTCGCCGCCACCGCGTCGGACGTCACGGTCACGCCCAAGGGCGCGCCCAGCGACGACGAGATGCAGATGACCACCAAGGCGGCCACCGTGCCGGCCGCCACGGTCGCGCGGCTGAAGGACGTCGAAGGCGTCAAGTCCGCGACGGGCGAGGCCAACAGCCAGACCCTGACCGTCACCGACGCCGCCGGCGAAAACCTCGGCCCGACCTCCGGCGCCCCCACCATCGCCACCAACTGGGACTCCACGGAGCTGCGTTCGGTCGACGTCACCTCCGGCCACGCCCCGCGCGGCCCCACCGAGGTGATGGTCGACGCCGACACCGCCGACAAGAAGCACCTCGAACTGGGCGACGAACTGCGCGTCATCGCCATCCCCGGCGAGTTCCACGCCCGGATCAGCGGCATCGCCACCTTCAAGGTCACCAACCCCGGTGCGGCGATCTTCTACTTCGACACCCCCACCACCCAGACCAAGGTGCTCGGCGCCAAGGACGTCTTCAGCAGCGTCGGCCTGACCGCCAAGGCCGGGGTCAGCGACGACCAGCTGAAGAAGAACGTCACCGCCGCCCTCGGCTCCACCGCCGGCTACAAGGTGCAGACCCAGGCCGAGTGGACCGCCGAGAACCAGAAGGACATCGGCGGCTTCCTCGACGTCATCAAGTACGCGATGCTCGGCTTCGCCGGGATCGCCGTCCTCGTCGGCATCTTCCTGATCGTCAACACCTTCTCGATGCTGGTCGCCCAGCGCACCCGGGAGATCGGCCTCATGCGGGCCATCGGCGCCAGCCGCCGCCAGGTCAACCGCTCGGTGCTGGTGGAGGCGCTGCTGCTCGGCGTGGTGGGTTCCGTGCTCGGCATCGGCGGCGGCGTCGGGCTCGCCGTCCTGCTCATGAACCTCATGGGCAGCGTGGGCATGAACCTCGACACCTCGTCCCTGACGGTCAAGGCCTCCACCCCGGTCATCGGGCTCGTCCTCGGCGTCGTGGTGACCGTCCTCGCCGCGTACCTGCCCGCCCGGCGGGCCAGCAAGGTCTCCCCGATGGCCGCGCTGCGCGACGCCGGCACCCCCGCCGACGGCCGGGCGGGCAAGGTGCGCGCCGCGATCGGCCTGGTCCTCACCCTCGCGGGGGCCGCAGCCCTGCTCGCCGCCGTGCAGGCCACCAAGGCCGCGGACGGCTCGATGTTCCTCGGCCTCGGCATCCTGCTCACCCTGGTCGGCTTCGTGGTCGTCGGGCCGCTGCTCGCCGGCGTCGTCGTCCGGGTGATCAGCGCGGGCGTCCTGCGGATCTTCGGCCCGGTCGGCCGTCTCGCCGAGCGCAACGCGCTCCGCAACCCGCGGCGCACCGGCGCCACCGCCGCCGCTCTCATGATCGGCCTCGCGCTCGTCGCAGGCCTGTCGGTGGTCGGCTCCTCCATGGTGGCCTCGGCGACCGACCAGCTCGACAAGTCCGTCGGCGCGGACTTCATCATCGCCTCCGACAGCGGCCAGCCGATCACCCCGCAGATCGAGCGGGCCATCAAGGCCGCGCCGGACCTCGCCCACGTCACGGACTACAAGTCCCTCGACGTGAAACTCACCGCCCCCGACGGGTCGGTCTCCGACACCTCCCTGTCCGCCGCGGATCCCACCTACGCCCAGGACCTGCAGGTCAAGACGGTCGCCGGTGAGCTGTCGGCCGCGTACGGCGCGAACGCGATGTCGGTCGGCGAGGGCTTCGCCGACAAGCACAGGGTCAAGCTCGGCGACAAGCTCTCCGTCCGCTTCGAGCACGGCGAGACGGCGACGCTGACCGTCGCCGCCATCACCTCCGCGGACACCGTCTTCGACCAGGGCGCGATGTACACCAACATCACGACCGCGGCGCGCTACATCCCGGCCGACCGGATGCCGATCAACGACATCATGTTCGCCGCCGCCAAGGACGGACGGCAGGACGCGGCCTACGCGGGCCTGAAGAAGGCGCTGCACGACTTCCCGCAGGTCCAGGTCCGCAACCAGGCCGACTACAAGCAGATGCTCAAGGACCAGATCGGCCAGCTGCTCAACCTGATCTACGGTCTGCTGGCCCTGGCGATCATCGTGGCGATCCTGGGCGTCGTGAACACCCTGGCCCTGTCGGTGGTGGAGCGCACCCGTGAGATCGGCCTCATGCGGGCGATCGGGATGTCGCGGCGGCAGCTGCGGCGCATGATCCGCCTGGAGTCGATCGTCATCGCCCTCTTCGGCGCGGTGCTCGGCCTCGGCCTCGGCATGGGCTGGGGCGCCTCGGCCCAGCAGCTGCTGGCGCTCCAGGGGCTCGGGATCCTGGAGATCCCCTGGCCGACGATCATCACCGTCTTCATCGGCTCGGCCTTCGTCGGGCTCGTCGCGGCGCTGGTGCCGGCGTTCCGGGCGGGGCGGATGAACGTGCTGGGCGCGATCGCGACGGAGTAGCGCGCGGAGCGCGCTGCGGCCCCGGGTACGCCTTGTGCGTGCCCGGGGCCGTTGCGGTGTGCGGGTGCGTCCGGCCACCGGTGCGTGCGCCCTGTCTCGGCCTGTTGCCGGGGGCCCTCCTGCCGGTGGCTGTTTCCTGCGGTGCGGGGAGGGGTGGGCCCCCTTCACCCCCTCCGGGCGTTGGTCGCCCATCGATACGGAGGGGGCGGGGGAGTTGGGGGCACCCCCGGCCGAAGGCTGGGGGAGGGTGGGCGTTCTGGACGCTGACGTGTATTTGTTGTGCGGCACAGACGGCATCTACCTGGACCGCCCGCCATGCACATAAATATGCAGTACAGAATGCGCAGCCCCGGAGGCCCCGACCCCGGCCCACCACGAACCGCGCGAGGCCCGCACCAACCGCGCCGGATGGGGGTCCCCCCGGCCGAAGGCTGGGGGAGGGCGGGTGGGCGGGGGATGCCCGCCGCAGGCGCAACGCACCCGCACACGACGACCGAGCGGCACAGCTCACGGCACCGGGCGTCCGCGGAGCGTCGTACGCTGGGACACCCCGGCCCGTTCCACGCGTCGGGCCGTTCGCGTTGCCCTGCCTGTCTGCCCTTGGGACGGAAAGCCACATGAGCCTCAACGGTCTGCTCGACGTCGTCGTGGACGATCCCGCGCTCGCGGAGGCGGTCCGCGGCGCCGCGGACGGCAACCGCCCGCACGTCGACCTGGTGGGTCCGCCCGCCGCCCGCCCGCTGGCCCTGGCCGCGCTCGCGGCCCGCTCCGGCCGCACCCTGCTGGCGGTGACGGCGACCGGCCGGGAGGCCGAGGACCTGGTCGCGGCGCTGCGGTCGCTGCTGCCCGAGGACTCGGTCGTGGAGTACCCGGCCTGGGAGACGCTGCCGCACGAGCGGCTGTCACCCCGCTCGGACACCGTGGGCCGCCGGCTGGCCGTGCTGCGCCGGCTGGCGCACCCCAGCGCGGACGACCCGACCGCCGGCCCGGTGCGCGTCGTCGTGGCGCCGGTCCGCTCCGTGCTGCAGCCGCAGGTCAGGGGCCTGGGCGATCTGGTCCCCGTGGCGCTGCGGACCGGGCGTACCGCAGATCTGAACGAGGTCGTGGACGCCCTGGCCGCCGCCGCGTACGCCCGGGTGGAGCTGGTGGAGAAGCGCGGCGAGTTCGCCGTGCGCGGCGGGATCCTGGACGTCTTCCCGCCCACCGAGGAGCATCCGCTCCGGGTGGAGTTCTGGGGTGACGACGTCGAGGAGATCCGCTACTTCAAGGTGGCCGACCAGCGCTCGCTGGAGGTCGCCGAGCACGGGCTGTGGGCGCCGCCCTGCCGGGAGCTGCTGCTCACCGAGGAGGTGCGGGCCCGCGCCGCCGAGCTGGCGGAGGAGCACCCGCAGCTGCGTGAACTGCTGGACAAGATCGCCCAGGGCATCGCCGTGGAGGGCATGGAGTCCCTCGCCCCGGTGCTGGTGGACGACATGGAGCTGCTGCTGGACGTGCTGCCGGCCGGGTCGCTGGCCGTGGTCTGCGACCCGGAGCGGGTCCGTACCCGGGCCGCCGACCTCGTGGCGACCAGCCGGGAGTTCCTTGAGGCCTCCTGGGCGGCCTCCGCGGGGGGCGGCGAGGCGCCGATCGACCTGGGCGCGGCCTCGTTGTGGAGCATCGCGGACGTACGCGACCGGGCCCGTGAACTGGGCGTCCCCTGGTGGTCGGTGAGCCCGTTCGCGGCCGACGACGAGCTGGACGCCGACACCCTCAAGCTCGGCATGCACGCTCCCGAGGTCTACCGGGGCGACACCGCCCGGGCGCTGGCCGACACCAAGGGCTGGCTCGCCGAGGGCTGGCGCGCGGTCTTCGTCACCGAGGGCCACGGCCCGGCCGCCCGCATCGTGGAGGTGCTGGGCAACGAGGGCATCGCGGCCCGTCTGGACACGGGTCTGGAGGGTCCGGTCGAGCCGTCCGTGGTCCATGTGGCCTGCGGCTCGCTGGAGAGCGGCTTCGTCGACCCGGCGCTGAGGATCGCGGTCCTCACCGAGACCGACCTGTCCGGCCAGAAGTCCTCCACCAAGGACATGGGCCGCATGCCGTCCCGGCGCCGCAAGAGCATCGACCCGCTGACGCTGCAGGCGGGCGACTTCATCGTCCACGAGCAGCACGGCGTGGGCCGCTACGTGGAGATGGTGCAGCGCACCGTCCAGGGCGCCACCCGCGAGTACCTGGTGGTCGAGTACGCCCCGGCGAAGAAGGGCCAGCCGGGCGACCGGCTCTTCGTGCCCACCGACCAGCTGGAGCAGATCACCAAGTACGTCGGCGGCGAGGCGCCCTCGCTGCACCGGCTCGGCGGCGCGGACTGGACGAAGACCAAGGCGCGCGCCAAGAAGGCGGTCAAGGAGATCGCCGCCGACCTGATCCGGCTGTACTCCGCCCGCATGGCGGCGCCCGGCCACACCTTCGCGCCGGACACCCCCTGGCAGCGGGAGCTGGAGGACGCCTTCCCGTACGCGGAGACCCCGGACCAGCTCACCACGATCGCCGAGGTCAAGGAGGACATGGAGAAGTCGGTCCCGATGGACCGGCTGATCTGCGGCGACGTCGGCTACGGCAAGACCGAGATCGCGGTGCGGGCGGCCTTCAAGGCCGTGCAGGACGGCAAGCAGGTGGCCGTCCTGGTGCCCACCACCCTGCTGGTGCAGCAGCACTTCGGCACCTTCTCCGAGCGATACTCGCAGTTCCCGGTCGTGGTGAGGGCGCTCTCCCGCTTCCAGACCGACGCCGAGGCCAAGGCCGTCCTGGAGGGTCTGCGCGAGGGGTCGGTGGACGTCGTCATCGGCACCCACCGCCTGTTCTCGTCGGAGACCAAGTTCAAGGACCTGGGCCTGGTCATCGTCGACGAGGAGCAGCGCTTCGGCGTCGAGCACAAGGAGCAGCTGAAGAAGCTCCGCGCCAACGTCGACGTGCTGACGATGTCCGCCACCCCGATCCCGCGCACCCTGGAGATGGCGGTCACCGGCATCCGCGAGATGTCGACGATCACCACCCCGCCGGAGGAGCGGCACCCGGTGCTGACCTTCGTCGGCCCGTACGAGGAGAAGCAGATCGCCGCCGCGGTCCGCCGTGAACTGCTGCGCGAGGGCCAGGCCTTCTACATCCACAACCGGGTGGAGAGCATCGACAGGGCCGCCGCGCGGCTGCGCGACCTGGTGCCCGAGGCGCGGATCGCCACCGCGCACGGCCAGATGGGCGAGTCCGCGCTGGAGCAGGTCGTGGTGGACTTCTGGGAGAAGAAGTTCGACGTGCTGGTCTCCACGACGATCGTCGAGTCCGGCATCGACATCTCCAACGCCAACACGCTCATCGTCGAGCGCGGCGACACCTTCGGGCTCTCCCAGCTGCACCAGTTGCGCGGCCGGGTCGGCCGCAGCCGCGAGCGGGGTTACGCGTACTTCCTCTACCCGCCGGAGAAGCCCCTCACCGAGACCGCGCACGAGCGGCTGGCGACGATCGCCCAGCACACCGAGATGGGCGCCGGCATGTACGTCGCCATGAAGGACCTGGAGATCCGCGGCGCGGGCAATCTGCTCGGCGGCGAGCAGTCCGGCCACATCGCGGGCGTCGGCTTCGACCTGTACATCCGCATGGTCGGCGAAGCCGTCGCCGACTACCGGACCGCGCTGGAGGAGGGCGGCGGCGAGGCCGAGGAGGCCCCGCTGGAGGTCAAGATCGAGCTGCCGGTCGACGCGCACGTCCCGCACGACTACGCGCCGGGCGAGCGGCTGCGGCTGCAGGCCTACCGGTCGATCGCCGCGGTGAACTCCGAGGAGGACATCAAGGCCGTCCGCGAGGAGCTCACCGACCGGTACGGCAAGCTCCCGGAGCCGGTGGAGAACCTGCTGCTGGTCGCCGGGCTGAGGCTGCTGGCCCGCCGTCTCGGGGTCAGCGACATCACCCTGCAGGGCGGCAACGTCCGCTTCTCGCCGGTGGAGTTGAGGGAGTCGCAGGAGCTGCGGCTCAACCGCCTCTACCCCCGCACGGTGGTGAAGCAGGCGGCCAGGCAGATCCTCGTGCCGCGTCCCGCCACGGCGCGGATCGGCGGCAAGCCGGTGGTCGGCCGGGAACTGCTGGCGTGGACGGCCGAGTTGCTGACCGCGGTCCTGGACGGCTGAGGCCTCCGGGGACGCGACGGGGCCCCGTCCGCGCGAGGTCGAGGCGCGCGGACGGGGCCCTGTCGTCGGGTGGCCCCCGAGGTTCAGCCCAGCAGGCGGCGGAGGTTCAGCCGGCCCCACAGCAGGCTGGCGGAGAAGGACAGCACCATCACCCCGAGGACCAGCCCGACCAGCAGCACCGCGGCCACCGGCCCGCTCAGGTCAGGCGAGACCACGCGGTGGACCAATTCCTCGACGAAGAACACGTGCACCATGTACGCCCCCAGCGCCGCGCCGGCCAGGTGCTTCAGGCGCGGCCGGAAACGCTCGGGGACCTGGATCCGGCTGACGAGCAGCAGGACGCAGACGCTCATCGCGGCGACGAACAGGTGCGCGTTGGGGATCACGTAGTGGACCTGCGTGTTGTACCAGAGGCACCCGGCCATGGTGAGCGGCAGCAGCACGATCAGCCACCGGCGCCACTTGACGGCGCCGGCCGGCAGGGCGAAGAGCATGGCGCCGCCGACCGCGTACACGAGGGAGTAGGTGCCGAAGCCCCAGGCCACGGTGGGCATCTTGTGTCCGGTCAGCGCCGAGGCGGTGGTGAGGACGCTCGGCAGGACCGCGATCCCGAGGAGCGCGGCCCCCAGACTCCAGGGCCGCTTGCCGTCCTTGATCAGCATCGCGAAGGCGAGCAGCATGATGATCGGGATGTAGGTGTACATGAACCACAGGTGGTACGCGGGCTGTACGGAGCCGAAGAGCGAGTCCACCGCGAGTTCGGTCATGGGCCGCTCGTTGCGGTCCCGGAGCCAGGCCCACACCAGGTACACCGCCGTCCACGCGAAGAGCGGGACGGTGTTGCGGACGATCCGCTGCCACATCCGGGCGCTGTCCCGTGGCGGGGCGCCGACCAGCACCGCCCACCCGGCGATGGCGAAGTACATGGGCACCGCGAACGGGTTGACCGCCTCGGCCACATGCCCGGCCCAGTAGGACCCGGCCCCGTGGGACGGATCGTTCCCGGTCGAGCGGATGAACTGGGAGCCCACGTGCCCGAGCATGACGGTGGCGGAGCACAGCAACCGCATGAGATCGATGTCGTAGCGGTGTTCCCGCCCGTCGGCGGAGTGTCCGGAGGAAGCGGAACTGCGCTGCAACGGCAGGCGCACGGCTGTTTCATTCGACACCGGCCGATACTCGGGCACGCGGGTGTCATGGAACCGAACGGCCACCCAACTCCTCGGGTCCCATGGGCATCGGAATGGTCTCCGGCCCGGGCTCGCCCGGCGTTTGCCGAACCGCCTTGCCCTCACCCCTTCGAGTGACATTGCCCGTGGTCGGAGCGAGCGCGTGGTGCCGGGCCCGCCTCTCCCGCCTGGCGTTTCCCTTGCGGTGCGGCGGCGGGGACCGCCCCCGGGTGGTTTGCCCGGCGCCGGGCGCGGGGCTAGCGTCCAGCATCGCCGGACGCATCGTCCGGTGTTGATGGACGGTTTCGCGCCCCGCCGGCGCTCCGCCCACACCCCCGACGGTGCGTTCCGCGCACCCGGGTCCCGGGGATCCGCCGCCCCATCCCCCTTTCCAGGACGGATCCCCGGGACCCGGGCCCACGACCCAGTCCCCGGAGGAAGACGTGCCCGGACCACACCCGCCCGCCCGGTGCGCCGTATGACGCACGGACCCTGGGATCTGCTCGCCCGCGGGGGACTGGACGTCCTGGCCCTGATGGTGCTGGTGGGCCTGCTCTACCGGCGCGGCTGCCCGGCCCCGCAGATGCCGCTGGTGCTGACGTCCCTCAACATCGGCCTGTTCGCGGCGATGAGCGCCATGGGCGCGGGCTCGTTCCCCGCCGGCGTGGGCTTCGGGCTGTTCGGGATGCTCTCCCTGGTACGGCTGCGCAGCACCGCCTTCACCGCCCGGGACGTCGCCTACACCTTCACGGCGCTGGTGATCGCCTTGTGCGGGGGCCTGCCGCAGCGGGAGATCTGGCTGGTCGTGGCGCTGGACGTGCTGGTGCTCGCGGCCGTCCTGGTCGTCGACGACCCGCACGCCCACCGGCCGACGCGAGTGGTGCGCCTCACCCTGGACCGCCTGTACGCCGATCCCGCGGCGGTCCACCGGGAGGTCGTGCTGCGGTTCGGCCAGGAACCGCTGGCGGTGCTCGTGGACGAGGTCGACCTCGTGCGCGAGACGACCCGGGTGTCGGTCCGCTACCTCGGCGACTCGCCCCTGGGCTGGGGCCTGCCGGACGACGGGGCGGGGTCGTCCGCCGCCGGGCGGAGCGCTCAGGACGGCCTGCTCGGGAGCAGGCTCGTATGACCGGCCCGGAAACCTTCGCCGAGGTGCTCGGGCTGGCCCGGCTGCGCGGGGCGAGCCTCGCCGAGGTCGACGCCGCCGCGGCCCTGCAGCACCGGGTCGACCGCAAGTACCTGCTGCCGGTGCTGTCGGCTCGCTGCCTGGTCGCCGCCCTGGCGCCGACGCACCATGTGCTGGACCTCGGCGGCCGCCGCACCACCGGCTACCGCAGCACGTACTTCGACACCGCCGGGCTCGGCGCCTGGCACGCCCACGTGCAGCGGCGCAGGAGGCGCTGGAAGGTCCGCACCCGGCTCTACGTCGAGGACGGGCTGTGCCGGGTGGAGGTCAAGACCAAGGACGGCCGCGGCGCCACGGTCAAGCACGCCCGCACCCTCGCCGCCCGGGAGTACGGGCTGATCGGCGCCGGGGCGGCGGCCTTCGTCGACGACGTGCTCGGCGGCGCCGGGGTACCGGTCCGCGCCGGACTGCTGGCCCCCGCGGGGGAGATCCGCTACGTCCGCGCGGCCCTCGCCGACCTGGCGGCCGGCAGCCGGGTCACCGTCGACGGCCGGCTCACCTGCCACCGCGGCCGGGCGACCGCCGCGCTCGACCAGGGCTTCGTCCTGGTCGAGACCAAGGGCGGTCCCCGGCCGGGCACCGCCGACCGGCTGCTGATGGACCTGGGGGTCCGGCCGCTGCCGCTCAGCAAGTACGTCGTGGGACAGGTCCTGCTCGTCCCCGGCCTCCCCGGCAACGACGTGCTCCGCCTGGTGCGGCACTGCTTCCACGCACCCGTGCGCACCGGCCCTGCGGGGCCCGAGCGGTGAGCACGGCCCGCCGCAGGGCCCCCGCCCGTGCCCGGTCCCCCCGCGCCGGCCGGCGCTACCCGGCCATCACCCTCGCCGCCGCCGCGGCCGTCGTCCTCGGCCTGATCGGCACCCACACCACCGCGCCCGACGGATCCGGTACGGGCACCGCGGTGCGGCGGATCGAGCAGGACCCGCCGCCCCCGCTGTTCCCGGACGCCGAGCTGCGCGGCTGGACCGCGCGGCTCGACGGGCAGCGGCGGGCCGCCGACGCGCTGTACGCCCGGTGGCGGGCGGGGCACGGCACCGCCCGCGACGACCCGGCGTTCGTCCGCTGGGCGGCGCGGCAGGTGCCCGGGCCGCCCCCGGCGGCCGGACGCGCCGCCGCGCTGGGGCAGGTCCGCGCCCTCGCCCGTACGCGGAGCGCCGCCGGCCGGACGGCCGCCGCCTGGCTGAGCGCCCACGGCGAGCGCGACATCTGGCGCCTGTACCTGGAGGACCAGCGCGAACTGATGCCCCGGGCCGAGGGCGAGGCGGCCCGGGCCCGCCTGGACGCCGCGCTGGAACTCGCCGCGACGATCAACAACCGACTCGCCGGGCACTACCGGCGCCTCGGCCCCGCCGACCTCGACCCGGCGCTGCGGCAGGCCCGGACGGCCACCCCGGCCGCCGGCTGCGCCTGCGCCTATCCGGCGGCGCCCGCCGCGCTCTCCTCCGCGGCCGTCGCCGTCCTCGGCGCCCTCGCCCCGCGGCGTGCCGCCGAGTACCGGTGGATGCAGGCGCAGGTGGTGCACGCCCGGCTCTACACCGCCGACCACCTGCGGGACGACCTCCTCGCCGGTGCCCTGCTCGGCTCACTGGTCGGCGACTACATCCGGGCGGCCCAGAACCGGGGAACGACCCGGTCATGACGGAGGCCACCCCCTGTGACCTGCGACGTCCGCGCTCCTCCACACCAGGTTCACCTGGACGCCACCCCGTGGGCGCCGGACTTCACCAGGTTCGCACCTCCCACCCCCCACGGTGTCCCATAGTCTGCCGGGGCAGGTGAAATCGGACAGCGACCGGAACGGATCCATGCACATCGCCGTCTTCGCCGAGGCGCCGGAGGCCGTGAGCCCCGCCATCGAGCCGCGCGGCGCCGACCCCCGCGCGGGGCACGACGCGGGCCGCCGGGCGGACGCCCACGGGGCACCGCTCCTCCACGGCGAGGCCGGCGCCCACGAAATCCTTCGCGGCGAAACCGGGAAACCGGGGTACACGGAGGTCCAGGAACTGTTCGGCATCACCCGTTTCGGAGAGCGGATGAACCTCGCGTCGGGGCCGACGGGCAAGGACGGCCCGGCCGTCCGGCCCGCCGGTCCGCCGCCCTCCGTGCCCGCGATGACGGACCGGACCGCGGACGCACCTGCCCGCGGTGTCCGCGCACTGCACCGCACCCATCCGATCCCCGAGCCCGGCCGGACCCCGGCCGCGCTCCGCGAGCGCACCCGGGAGTGACCGCCGATCTCCGCCCAGACGACCACCGCAGCCCCCGTCCTCACCACCGGTCACGCGACCGGGGCGAGCGAGGCGTCCGCCGCGCCCGCCGCCCGGCCGCGTGAGCACAGATACGACATCGACCTGCTGCGCGTCCTGTGCTCCATCGGTGTCATCGTCTGCCACGCCGCAGGCCAGCTCCTCAACGCCGTGGGCCGCGAGCCCTCCGGAGGCCGGCCCGTCTACTGGACCGGGCTCGTCTCGGACGGGCTGACCCGGTGCGCGGTGCCGCTCTTCTTCGCGATCGCCGGCTGGGTCGTGCTGGTCGGCGCCACCCCCAAGGACAGCACGCAGGTCCGCAGGCGGCTGACCCGCATCGTGGTGCCGATGGGCGTGTGGACCGCCGCGTACCTCGCCTGGGACTGGATCCGGGACACCAACTCCCGGCCCACGCAGCGGCTGGCCTTCGAGTCGCTGTTCGGCTCCATCCAGCCCGCCTACCACCTCTGGTACCTGTACGCCTACGTGCCGGTGATCCTGCTGCTCTCGCTCGCCGCCCTGATCAAGACGGGGAAGCGGCCCTGGGCCCTGGGCAGCCTGTTCGTCCTGCTGGCCATCGCGCCGACCTTCCTGGGCGACATCGGCAAGGTCCTGCACGTGAGCCTGCCCGACTTCGAGTGGAACCTCTCCCCGTACCAGGTCGCCTACGCCGCCGCCGGCTCCGCGCTGCTCGCGCTGCCGCTCGCGGCCACCACGGGGCGCCGCCGGCGCCTGATGTGGCTGGCGGGCGGGGTCTGCGCGTGGGCCGCGGTCGTCGCGTACGAGCACTGGGTGCACTACCCCTCGCCCTACGCGGGGCTGGCCGTGCCGTTCCTGGCGGGCGCCCTGGTCATGGCCCTCAACCGGATCAGCATCCCCGAGCGCCTGCGGCCGCTGGTGTCCCGGCTCGGCGGTGCGGCCTTCGGCGCCTACCTGGTGCACCTGATGTTCCTGCGGGCGCTCGCCCCGCACCTGGTCTCCGCGGACGCGGGCTGGCTGGGTGCCGCCGTCATGATCACGCTGCTGGTGACGGGGACCGTGGTCCTCTCCTTCGCCACCAGCCTGCTGTGGACGCGCCTGCGGCTCAACCGCTGGCTGGGCTGACCTCCGCGTCCGGGACATGCCGGAGCCCCCCGGCCACCGGCCGGGGGCTCCGTGCGGTCAGGGGTGCCGGTCCACCGGCGGGGTCACTTCCCCGAGCCGCGCCGCACCGCCCGGCGCACCACGCGCCTGGCGCGCCGCACCTGAATCCTCGCCTGCACCTTCGCCCGCATCTGCGGTCGGCTGCCGGGGAGGTCGAGCTCAGCCAGCCGCATCTCGGGGAAGTAGTAGCCGGGGCTGCCGGCCAGGTGTTCCCGCAGCCAGGCCACCGTCGACTCGCGCAGATTCGGGTAGGTCTTCGGCTGCATGCAGAAACCGATCGCCCGGATGAGCGGCGACAGCGACTCCGGTGCCTCGCCGACCAGGGCGGGGGTCTCCTCCCGCTCCAGATCGGGCACCAGGTGGTCGACGATGGCCAGCGGTACGCGGTTGCTGTTCTCGTACGGCCTCAGACGCTTCATCACCAGCGCCGTGCCGACCCGGGCGACGGGTACTCCGTAGTAGGCGGAGCCCGTCGCCATCGCGGTCGAGAAGCAACCGGCTATCAGCTGGGGACGGCAGTGGTGGTACAGCGTCTCGGCCAGCAGGGGGGCGTCCAGGACGGTGAGCCGCACGCCCGCGTCCGCCGCCGCCTTGCTCAGCGCCGCCGAGTAGCCGGCCGGCGCCGTCGGGTGCGGCTTGAAGACCACCGAGCGGTGTCCCGCCCGGGCGGCACCGGTGAGCATGCGGACGTGGAGCCGCTCCTCCTCCTCGACGGAGATGATGTTGATGGCCGCCAGGTACTGGCCCAGCAGCACCGCCGTCGGCGCCTCCTCCAGGACGGGCGCCAGCCGCGGGTCGTCCGCGGCCTCCCGGGAGATCTCGTCGAGGACGCCGCGGAACGCCGGGTCCGGCACGACCTCGGGCTCGACCCCGTACTCGGACAGCAGCAGCGGCCGCAGTCCGGGGATCAGGTCGAGGTGGAGCAGGCGCTGGATGCGGCACGCGATGCTGAGCGGGAGCTTCTCCCGGGTGGGGCCGTAGCTCATGAGGCCGTCGGCGTACACGTGGACAGCGGCCTCGGAGAAGATCGCCGCCAGCGCGCGGGCCGGGTTGACCTGGATGGACTCCACGGCGAGCTCGATCAGGTCACGCTCGTCGATGTCCCACGCGAGCCGGAACGCCCGCTGCCACATCGCGGTGTCGTTCGCACGGGGCCCCCAGTCGCTGGGGTGGTACGGGCTGATCGCCTGGTTCCAGCTGACGACCGTGTCGAAGCGGGCGGCGATGCGCGTGTAGCCGTGCATCTCGTCGAGGCGCAGCGCGGTCTCCGGCACGGAGGCGTTGTTGGAGACCAGAAGGATGCGGCGCGCGCCGTCGCGCGGGCCGAACAGTCCCGAGTCGAGCGCCGCGGCCAGGGTGGCTGCTCCGTACAGGGTCGAGACCTGGAATACCTGGGTCTTGTGGGGCATCGGTTCAGGCAGCCTTCCGCCCGTCGCGCAGGCGGCTGAGCAACCTGCTCCGTGTCCTGTCGATGTTCTTGAGGGTGTCGTCGAGTACCCGCTCGGGCATGCGCTGCAGTGCGGCGCTCGCCTCACGCCGAAGGCGCTGGGCGGCTGACGAGTCGTACTCGTTCGCCTTGCCCATGTGGAAGGCGATCATGGCGCAGTAGGTCCGTACGGCCTTGGGGAGGAAACGCTCGGCCTCCTCGTCCCGCTGCACGTCCTGCAGGAGGGCGTCGTACGCCGGTATGAAGTCCAGCTGCCGAGAATCCTTGATCTGCGTGAGCGACGTGGCGACGCCGCGCCGGTAGAACACCCCGTGCAGGCCGAGGGACGCGTAGGTGTGCGCCTTGAGGTGCAGACGCCAGATCCACAGCCGGTCCTCGGCGGTGCGGAGTCCGGTCGCGAAGCGCATTCCCCCGTCGTCGAAGAGGTGGCGCCGGTAGATTCCCGCCCAGACGAAGGGGTAATCGACCATCGTCTCCATGTCGACCGGGGCGATTCCGTCGCGGGGGTTCATCACGGTATTGCTGAGCCGGGCCGGGGGCCGTCGGAGCACCCGTTCCGTGCCGGTGCTCTGAACGTGACCGGTGCGGGCGAAATCGCAACCCAACTCCTCGATCGCACGAACCAGTTCGGCGAGATGGCCCGGTCCGTACCAGTCGTCGCCGTCGAGGAAGGTGAGGAATTCCCCGCCGGCCGCGTCGATTCCGCTGTTGCGCGCCTGGGCTATGCCCATGTTCTTCTCGTGCCGGATCACCGTGGTGTTCGGGAGCTTCTCCGTCCAGCGGTCGATCGCCCATGGAGTGGAGTCCGTGGAGCAGTCGTCGACGATGAGGAACTCGACATCGGCTTCCGCGTTGATCGCGAGACTTCTCAGAGTGCTCTCGGCGAACGCTTCCACATTGTGCATGGGAACGACGACGGACAGTTTCGGCACGCGGGCCTCTCATGTTCGAAAGCAGGCGATCACGTCAGGCTAACGACGTTCCCGTGGCGGGCGGTGACGGCCGGGGCGCCCGGAGGTGAATTCCGTTCGCAGGGGAAGTGAACTCTTCCGGTCCCGGCCGCCCTCCGTTCCGGTCAGCCGAAGATCTCGCGGAGTTCGTCGACGTTCGTCCGGGTTATCTTCCACAGGAAGTCCTGCCGGTCGTGCACGTCCGCCACGGCGGCCTCGTGGTCGTCGAGGACCGCGGCGGCCCGCTCGGCGAGACCCCGGCCCAGCTGCCGGTCGTGCACGGACAGCCCCCATTCCGGACGGTCGATGTCGGCCAGGAAGTAGGCCAGCTTCGGGTGGGAGACCAGGCTGAGGATCGGCGTCCCGCAGCCGAAGGGGATCATCCCCGCGTGGCCGCGCATCCCGATCACCAGGCGGGAGCGCGCGTACAGGTCGCGGATCCCGTCGTTGGACATGTCGTACAGCGGCTCCACGGGCAGGGTGAGCCCGTGCTCCCGCCGCAGATCGTGCACAAACCTCTCGTCGGCCGGCATGTGGGCCGCGTAGCGGACCTCCGCGCGGTCGCCGATGCTGCGCAGTGCGGTGGCCATCTGTGCGAGGAAGTGCCCGTAGTCGTGGCCGAAGCGCAGGCCCGCGCGGTCGTAGGCGCAGTTGACCAGGACGGTGTCCGACCGCTCCGCGGGATCGGACCAGCCCGGCACGAGATGGCGCGCGACCGTGGTCGGGCAGGGCTGGTACCGCACACGGTCGCGCAGGTCCCCGGGGAGCAGCTCGCGTACCCGCTCGACCGAGCCGTGGTTGCGCAAGCCGAAGAACGCCGAGTGCTCCACGAGCGCCCGAAGGCTCTCGGAGAAGCGGCGCCTGCGGTAGAGCTGCCCGTCGAACACGTTGTAGCCGACAGCGAACACCGCCAGGGGCGCGGTGATCCGGGCCAGGATGTCGTCCGGCACGTTCCACTGCCAGTGGCTGTTGCCGTTGGGGGAGGTGTCCGGCAGGAAGAGCCCGCCACCGCCCACGACCACCCCACGCCGTGCGTTCAGCTGCTCCAGCGCGGCCTCGTCGACCAGCCGGTGCACCGGCTGCCGGTACCAGCGCCGCGGACCGGTGTCGGTGTCGAAGCACATGCGCACGGCCTCGGGCAGGACCTTGTCGCCCGCGTTCTCCTTGCCCTCCGCGAAGAGCGCCACATGGGCGAGCTGTTCGCCCGCCGGGTCCGTCTCCGGCTCCCGCTCCTCCGGACGGGTCCTGACGTACCAGTTGTGGCAGCCGGCGTCGGTGGGTTCGGCGTCCAGACCCTCGAGCGCGTAGGCGTGTGCCGCCTCCTCGCGCCCGCACAGCCACGCCAGCCGCGCGAGCTGGGCGAAGGCGCGCGGGGCCACGTCGGGCGACGACGCCGCCAGCAGCAGGTGCGCCTCGGCCTCGTCGTAGCGTGACAGCGCCATCAGGCAGACGCCGAGCGTCTCGTGGCAGCGGGGCGCGTCCAGCCGGTCGGCGACGACCGGTGCCAGGACGTCGACGGCCTCGTCGTAACGGCCCTGCTGGCGGTAGACGTCGGCGACCGCCCGGGCCAGGTCGAGGGAAGGCTGCTCCGTGAGCAGCGGCGGTGCGCAGTGCGTCAGGAGATCGGGGTGCTTGGCGCCGGGCAGCGCGCAGTAGGCGGCCCGGAAGTCGGCGTCGCTCATCTCGAAGCGCCGCCGCGCCTCGGCGGCCGGCCCGTAACCCGGCTCGTCGAACGGACCGGTGAAGCGCAGGACGGCGACGCTGCCGGGCACCGGAGTGTCGTCGTACAGACGGCGGGTGAGGAAGTCGTACCGCGCGTCGACCGGGACCAGGACGCCCTCGAGCGCCGCGTCCAGGGTGGCGTCGCCGCCGGCGACGCGGGCCGCGACGGCGTCGTCCACATCGGCGCGCTGCACGACCAGCAGCCCCTCCGGCAGGACGGAGCGCCGCTCCCCGGCCTCCCCGTCGCACCACAACTGCGGTACGGCGCCCACCCCGTGGCGCATCCGCAGCAGCTCGCCGATGTCGCCCAGGACGACCATGGCCGGGTCGAGGGCGATCACGGTGTCGTAACCGTCGAGCCGGAAGACGTCGAGCCGATCGTCCGCCCGGCGCGTGACGACCCGCGGGTGCAGGCGGCGCAGCTCGTCGAACGAGGAGTCGGGCAGGCCGGGGTGGAGGACCACGAAGTCCTCGCACACCTCCGGGTTGGTCAGTGCCAGGCTGCGCAGCAGCACGGGGAGGCCGGACAGGCGGTCCCCGTCGGTGTGGACGGCGAACGCGATCCGGCGCTTGCCGGTCACCGTGCGGCGGTCGTCCGCGGAGGAGTGGGTCATCGCAGGGCGATCCTCATCTTGCTGTCGTCGATGTGCGTCGCGCGGTCCATGACCCACTCGGCCTCCTCCGGCGGCAGATGCCCGGGCAGACCGAAGCCGATGAGGTCCAGCCGGGGGCTGACGTCGAGGAAGTCCAGGAGCCGGAGGGTGGTGAAGGCGGTGGTGGTGGTGCGGGTGTCCCAGCCGTCCTCGCCGAGCAGCGCGGGGTCGCTCAGCGGCCGGCGCAGGGACGCGTCACCGACGTGGTCCTGCGCCCCGGGGACGAGACGCTGCCGGATCGCCCGGCGCCAGGCCCCGGCCGCGTCGCCGAACACCAGCCGGATGCCCGCCGGCCGGGTCCAGGCGGGAGCGGCCCAGGGTGCCGCGCCCCGCAGGGTGACGGCGTGCAGGTCGGTGCGAACACCGGTGCCTTGGTCCCGGACGCCGGCGGAGTCGCACCGCACCACCAGGTCGTAGGCGTCGAGCGCGGGGCCCGGTGAGATCGCGGTGAGCTCCTCGGCATCCGACACCAGGCACACCGTCCGTCCGGCGAGGAGCCCGCGCAGCCCGCTGACGTCGATCGGCGTGGCGCCGCCGAGCAGCGGGTCGGCCGTACGGCCCCGCTCGACGAGCCTTCGGTACACGGCGTAGAGATCGATCAGGCGCCGAACCGAGGGGTCGCCCATGCCGTGCTCGGACACCTTCGCCTGCACGTACGCGGCGAACTCCGGCGCGGTCCGCGAGGTGGGCCACCCGGCCGCGTCGCGCAGCGGGCAGTCGTCCTCGGGGAACAACCCGGCGGCCTCGTCGAGGCAGTCCCGCCGCCTGCGCAGCGTGTCGACCCGGCGCACGACGTCCGCTGCCGCGCCGTGGTCCGACTGCAGCGCGAGGAAGCGCTCGTAGGACTCCACGGCCTCGTCGCCGCGACCCAGCCCGTCCAGGGCGAGCCCCCGCAACCGCCAGGCGCCCTTGGATCGTTGCCTGAGTTCCGTCGACGACTCCGCGACCCCCAGGGCCAGCTGGAGCGCGCTCTCGTCGCCGGCCTCCAGCGCACGCTGCCCGACCTGCAGCAACGCGTCGAAAGAGTCCGCGGACGGTGTCGCGAGAGAGGTCGTCAGGACACCGATCGCCTTGGTCAGCCGTGCGTGGCGGGAAGTGGCCGTGCCGGCCTGCTCCGCCAGGTGCTCACCGCACAGGCGCATGCTCCGGGCGAGGGGATCCGGCCTGGCGGCGTCTCTCTGCCGTGCCTTGAACAATCCCGCCAGGGGGTTCGTCATGCGTTCCACCGTTCTCCGATCGGAGGCCGAATGTGCCCGAGCGCGACGGGCCGCGGGCGACGCCCCGATGGACCTCCGGTGAACACTTCCCCCCGCTTGCGTGTGGAAGACCCGCGGGGGCGCGGAACGCGGGTGCCGCCTGCGCGCCCGCGCCGGACGGTAGGCCCGGGCCGGTACGGCCTAGCGGCCCACCTGCCCCAGCCAGGTCAGCGTCCGCCGGACCTCCATCGAGAACGGGTGGTGCGGGCCGTACACCCGGTCGGAGTCGTACAGCAGACGGGACAGCACGTCGTGGGCGGCCACGCGGTCGCCCACCGACAGCAGCAGGTGGCCGATGCGGCGCCGCACCTCCAGCGGCAGGTCGGGATCGGTGGCGCGGTACTGCTCGAAGGAGGGCAGCAGCGCCCGGTACTCGGCGAGTGCCGCGGGGGCCTCGCCCAGCTGCTCCAGGCACTGGGCGGCCTCGTAGCGGTACTGCAGCGACTGGCGCCCCAGCGGCCCCGACTCCGCGGCGAGTTCGTCCGCGAGCCGGCGCAGCTCCGGCAGGGCGCGGCGGTACTGGCCGTCCTCCATCAGCGTGGCCGCGTACTGCTTGCGCAGCATCCGTACGACCGGTGACTGCTCGCCGTGCTTCTCCGCGGCGGCCGGGAGCACGCCGCCCAGGATGTCGACCGCCTGGGTGATGCGGCCGGCGTCGAGCAGCCGCTTCACCTCGTCGACCGCCTCCGCGATGCCCTGGCCCGCGGGGGCCGCGCTCATGCCCGGGGCGGGGGTGGGCTGCGGCGGGGCGGCCGGCCGGTCCGGCCACGGGGCGAGCGGTCGCAGGAAGGGGCGGGTGGGGTCCATCGGCCCGAGGGGGCGCTGGACGGGGCCGGGCACCGGCAGCAGCGGCGCCAGCCTGCGGTAGGTCTCCTGGGCGTCGGCCGGCCGGTGCTGCGGGTCCTTCGCCAGCAGCTGCAGCACCAGCGCCTCCAGCGGCTCCGGTACCTCCGGGCGCACCTGCCGCAGCGGCACGGGCTGCTCGTACAGGTGCCGGTGGAGCACGCCGAGCGCCGTCGAACCCGCGAACGGGACGGTGCCGCTGACCAGTTCGTGCAGCAGCACCCCGAGCGCGTACAGGTCCGTGCGGGGGCCGACGGCGCCGCTCATCGCCTGCTCCGGCGCCATGTACGCGGGGGTGCCGATGGGCGTGCCGGTGTGGGTGAGCCGGGTCGTGTCGGTGTCGAGCACGGAGGCGACGCCGAGGTCCAGGACGACCACGGTGCCGTCGGGACGCACCATCACGTTGTGGGGTTTGAGGTCGCGGTGCACGATCGGCACCGCGTGCACCGCCGCCAGCACGGCGCACAGCTGCGCCGCGACGGCGACCGCCCACGGCCAGGGGTAGGGGTCGTGCTCGGCGAGGTGGTCGGCGAGGTCGGCGCCCTCCACGTACTGCATGACGAAGTACAGCTCGTCGGCGTCGCTGCCCGCGTCGTGGACGGTGACCAGCCCCGGATGGTCGACCTGCGCGGTGACGCGGCACTCCCGCACGAAGCGCCGGCGCAGCTCCTCGGCGTCGGCGCCGCCCGCCACCTTGTCCGGACGCAGCAGCTTCACGGCCACCCGGCGGTCCAGCCGCCGGTCGTAGGCGGTCCACACCTGGCCCATGCCGCCCTGGCCGAGGACCGTGGCCAGCTCGTATCGGCCGGCGACGATCCGTCCGTTCACTGACCGCCCTCCTGCTTGCGCAGCAGGTCGCTCAGCTCGTCCAGCTCCGCCCGCACCTGGTTGATCCGCGGCTGGTGCGGGGGCGCCGGCGGCTGCGGCGGCGCGGGTGCCTGCGGCGCGGGGGGCGGGGGCGTGCGGTACGGGTTGTAGTCCGCCGGCGGCTGCGGGGGCGCCGGCTGGTGCGGCGGCGGGTACGGCACGGTCGTGGCGTACGACGGGTAGCCGGGCGCACCTTCCGCCCGTGCCAGCGCCAGGTCGGCCACCAGGTAGTGGACGCCGACCAGGGGGACGAGGGCGATGACGGTGAGCAGCGCCACGTCGGTCCAGGGGTTGTTCTCCGACAGGGTGCCGATGGTCGCGAAGGAGGCGAGGCTCGCCGCGGTGGCGGTCCAGAAGAAGACCCAGTCCATGGCCCGGCGGCGCCGGACGGCCAGGTGCAGCAGGGGGAGGCAGGCCAGGAAGCCGCAGCTGATCGCGGTGATCGTGAGGAAGATGGCGCGGAGGGCGGTCGCCGTGGCCTTGGACTGAGCCGGTGGGTACGGCGGGACCGGGCCGGGGCCGTTCGTCACTGCTCTCGGACTCCCTGGGACATCAGTGCGGGGGACAGCTGCGAGTGGTATCGCGAGAGTATCCGCCGCCACCGACGGGCTGTCACCCGATCCCGTAACTATTCGGGACGCACCGTGCCGTCGGTCAGTCCGTCGTAGAGCCCCTGCACCAACTGCTCGCCCAGCTGCCCCGCCAGCCGCAGGGCCTCCTCGAACGCGGCCAGGGTGCGGAAGCGCTCCCCGTACCGGCGCTGGTCGGCCAGCGGCAGCCGCGGCACCTGGAGGCGGCGGACGTCCAGCCGGGTCGCGGTGGAGGCGTAGCTGCTGGCCTGGCGGTTGTTGGCGGTGCCGCGCAGGAAGCCGGCGAGGAACCAGGGGTCCAGGGCGGCCGGGTCGGGGCGCAGCAGGTGGAGGTTGCGGCCCAGCGCCGCCCCGGCGGTGGCGGCGTCGACGACGCGCGCGGCCGAACCCCGGCCGAGCACCGGGACGACGACGTCCCCCTCCCGCGTCAGGACCGGCTCCTCCCCGGGCGGCCCCTCGGGCAGGGTGCCGCTGGGCGCGCCGCCGCCGAGGACGTCGTGCTCGGTGAGCACGGCGGGACCGCCGCCGGGGCGGGCGCTGCCGTTGCCGCCCGCGCGCAGCACCAGTGCCCCGGCGCGGGCCAGTTCGCCGACCGTGGTGAGCGGCCAGCGGGCGGGCTCGGCCGCCCCGGCGGGGGCGGGGGCGAGTTCGGCGCTGCGCAGCAGGGTGGCCGCCAGCCGGTCGCGCACCCCGGCGAGCTCGGCCGCCCCGCCGGCCGCGGCGGGCGGTGGCAGATGCCGGGCGGGGGCCAGGTCCACGTCGTCGTCGAGCAGGTCGATGACCTTCAGGGCGCGGCTCACACCGGGCCGCTCCTCGGTGGTGCCGTGCCGGTCGAAGGACTGCCAGGCGTCCAGCACGGTGGCGCGCACCGTCTGCCAGGGCGCCTTCTCGCCCGCGGGGGCGGCGTCCTGCGAGCCCGCCGTGTCGACCAGCAGCAGGTGCGGGGAGGCCGGCGTGCCGGTGCCGGGCCTGCGGAGCACCCACAGATGGAGCGGGATGCCGTACGGGGGCGCGGCGCCGGCCGGGAGCGCGACCACCGCGCGCAGCGCGCCGCGCCGCAGCAGGTCGGCGCGGATCCGGCGGCCGGAGCGGCGCGAGGCGGCGGCGGGCGGCATCAGCAGCACCACCGTCCCGCCCTCCCGGACCCGGGCCAGACAGTGCTGCACCCAGGCGAGTTCGGACTCGGTGCGGGCCGGGAAGCCGTACTCGAAGCGGGGGTCGTAGGCGAGGTCCTCGTGGCCCCAGTTGCGCTCGTTGAACGGCGGGTGGCACAGCACCGCGTCGGCGGCGAGCCCGGGGAAGGCGTCGGCGCGCAGGCTGTCGCCGCCCGCGACCCGTACCGCGGCGGCCGGGTCGGCGTGCAGGGCGAGCCGCAGGGCCGCGAGCGCGGCCAGGTCCGGGTCGGCCTCCTGGCCGTACACCTCGTGCGGTGCCTCGGCGGCACGCAGCAGGGTGCCGGTGCCGCAGGCGGGGTCCAGCACGGTACGGGCGGGGCCGGCCAGTGCGGCCATCAGCTCGGCGGGCGCGGGCGGGGTCAGCGTGTACTGCCGGGGGTTGGCGTCCAGATAGCGCCCGAGCAGGAACTCGTAGGCCTGGCGCGGTCCCATCCCGGCGGCGAGTTCGGCGGCTCCGCGCAGCAGTTCGGCGTCGACGGGCGCGCCGGGGGCGAACCGTCCCCCGAAGTGCCGCTCGAAGAGCTCCCCTACCGCCTCCCCGGCCTCCGTGCCCTGCGCGCCCTTCATCCGGGTTGCGGCGTCGGGGCGTTCACGGGCCAGCAGGCAGACGGCGCCGGCCTGCCGGAGGGCGGCCGCGGTTCCGGCGGGATGCGACTCGGCCCGCTGCCAGACCCGTTCGCGCAGCGGGACCTCGGCGAGTTTGCCCTGGGCGCGGAGCCAGCCCTCGACCTCGGACAGCGCGAAGGCCGGGCTGGTGTCGGTGCCCCCCACCGGCTTGGGGAAGTCGGCGTGCCTGCGGCGCCAGTTGCTGACGGCCGCTCGCCCCACCCCGGCCAGCCGCGCGATCCCGGCGGCGGTCACCTCGCTTGCGTTCTCCGGCACCTGGCTGGCTCCCTTCCCGCGCGGGGTGCGGCTGTGGCCACGAGCATACCGGTGAACGCAAGATACGAGGCTTCACGCCGTGAATCCACGTGAATCGGAATGACATGTTGACTCGGTTCACAGCTCATGCTGTGATTGACCCATCGGTTCACGGAGTCCCTCGGCGTTCCGCCGGCCCGCAACCGTCATCCACACGCTGTCCACCAAGGGGGACGACCCACATGACCACCTCTCGCCGCGTGCTCACGGCCCTCGGCTGCGCCGCCGCCGCCCTCACCATGGCCGCCTGCGGCCCGCTCGGCGGTACGGCGGAACCCGCCTCCACCGCCCTCGCCGACCAGTCGGTCGCCACGATCGGGAAGAAGTCCCTGGCCGCCATGAAGTCCGCCCCGGCGATGACCGTCGCCCTCGACGGCATCACCGACGGCGAGCCGATGAAGTTCCGTATGACGATGGGCAGGACGGGCGACTGCAAGGGCGAGGTCACCGCCGAGGGCGGCACCATGCAGCTCGTCAAGGCGGGCCCCTCGCTCTACATGAAGGGCGACGACGCCTTCTGGAAGGCCCAGGGCTCCGACGGCGCCGCACTGAAGGACCTCCTCGGCGGCCGGTGGATGAAGACCAAGGCCGACGCGCCGGACAACAAGGACCTCGTCGAAACCTGCGACCTCGACGCGTTCCTCGCCGAGCTGGAGAAGGACTCGGACGGCGACCTCGGCGGGAAGAAGGGCGAGCCCGTCACCCTCGACGGCACGCCCGCCGTGCCGATCACCAGCAAGGACGGCGCCGAGACCACCACCGCCTACGTGGCGACCGAGGGCAAGCCGTATGTGCTGAAGGTGGTCGTCAAGGGCGGCAAGGAGCCCGGCACCCTGCTCTTCTCCGACTTCGACAAGCCGGCGGAGGTCACCGCCCCGGCGGCCAAGGACGCCGTCGACATCGACAAGCTGGCCGGCTGAGCCCACCAGCCAGGATCCCCCGGCCCTGGCGCACGCCGTGCCAGGGCCGTCCCCTTCCCGAGAACGGCGGAACCGCACCATGGAAGACCGGATACCCGACGACGTCGCGGCCCTGGCCGCGGCCGAGGGACTCGGCCGGCACCGTCTCACGATCCTGCCGAAGCGCCACGGCTTCCTGATGACGTGCAACTTCGTGTTCATGATCCTCGTGGGACTGGCCTGCTTCGTCCTGCCCGGCCTGTGGTTCCTCCGCCAGGCCCTGCGGACCCCCAACTTCTCCCGCAGGGCCGCCGCCCGCCGGCTCCACTTCTTCGAGGCCGGACTGATCGAGATCGACCACGCCGGCGTCCCCGCCGCCTTCCGCTGGGACTCGTTGACGGTGCTGCAGGAGATCACCGAGTCCTACGTCAACGGCATCCACGTCGCCACCGGTTACCGCTACACGCTGCACAAGCAGGACGGCACCGTCCGGAAGATCCTCAACTTCTACGCGGAGCCCGAGCGGTGGGGACCGTTCATCCAGCAGGAGGTGGCCGGGTTCCAGCTGCCGGGCATGCTCCGGATGCTGGCGGAGGGAGGGACACTGACCTTCGGTGAGATCTCGGTCAACCGCACCGGCGTCGCGACGCCCCGGCGCGGAGCCGTCACCTGGCGGGAGATCGAGGATGTGCGGGTGAACAACGGCGTGCTCGTGCTGAAGAAGGCGGGCAAGTCCCTGTCCTGGTCCTCCAGGAAGGTCAAGGACATCCCGAACTTCCTCCTGTTCCTCTCCCTTGTCGACGAACTGCGCCGAACCACCGCCGCGCGCTGACCGTCCGCCCGCCGTACGCCCCCTGCCGGGCCGGGCTCCCCACCCCCTAGAGTGCCAAGGTGCTTACAACCAGGGCGGGAACGGCAGCGGCGGCCGTCGCCGTGCTGCTCGGCGCGGGTCTGGCCGGCTGCACCGGCGAGGGCCTCGGCAGCGGCACGGGCAGCGGAGCCGGAAGCGACGGGGCGCCGAAGGGCAGCGCGCTCAAGGCGCTGGACGACCTGGCGGTGAAGGGCCGGGCGCCCAAGACGGGTTACGCGCGGGACGAGTTCGGCGCGGCCTGGGCGGACACCGACCACAACGGCTGCGGCACCCGCGACGACATACTCCGCCGCGACCTCACCGGCACCTCCTTCCGCGCCGACCGGGGCGGGGACTGCGTGGTCGTCTCGGGCACCCTCGCCGACCCCTACACCGGCAGGCGGATCGACTTCACACGCGGCCGCAGCACGGTCGACATCGACCACGTCGTGGCGCTCAGCGACGCCTGGCAGAAGGGCGCCAAGTACTGGTCCCGCGACAAGCGCAGGCAGATCGCCAACGACCCCCTCAACCTCCTCGCCGTCGACGGGCCGACCAACCGCGGCAAGGGCGACGGCGACGCCGCGACCTGGCTGCCGCCGGACAAGGCCTTCCGCTGCCCTTACGTGGCCCGCCAGGTCGCGGTGAAGAAGAAGTACGGGCTGTGGGTCACCGAGGCCGAGAAGGCCGCCATGGCGAAGGTGCTGGACACCTGCCCCGACCAGCCCCTGCCGGACGCCGGCAAGCCGGCCGCGTCCGGCGGCGGCCCGGGTTCCGGCGGCGGAGGCGGCGACGGGGACGGGGATGGGGACGGCAAGGAGGGCACCGCACCCTCGCCCGATGCCACGTACGCGAACTGCGCCGCGGTCCGCGAGGCCGGCGCCGCCCCGCTGCGCCGCGGCGATCCCGGTTACTCGCGTTCGCTGGACCGCGACGGAGACGGTGTCGCCTGCGACACCTGAGGTGCCGCGAATCGTTTGCGCAGTGTGTTGTGCAGAGTGCTGGATATCCCGGCGCCTCGCTCAATATCCTCGATCACTGCATCACTGCCAGGTCGTGCACCGTCGCTCGATCCCTTGCCGGGAGGCAAAAATGCTCCGCCGCAGGACTGCTCTCTCCGTCACCGCCGCCGCAGCCGTGCTGCTCGCGGCGCCGCTGCTGACGTCCTGCGGTACACCGCACGCCGGTGCCGCGGCCGTCGTGGGCGGCGAGCAGATCACCGTGGAGGCGGTCCAGGCGAAGGTCGCCGCCGTCCGCGCCGCGCAGGAGAAGACCCCGCAGGCCGCCCAGCTCATCGAGGCCAGCAGCGATCTGCAGCGCAACGTCGTGCACCGCCTGGTGCAGAACGAGGTGATCGAGCGGGCGGCCGACGACATCGGCGTCTCCGTCACCCGGCGCGAGCTCCAGGCCGCCCGGGGGGCCAGCGAGCAGCAGGCCGGCGGCAGGGCGGCCCTGGAGGCCCAGTTGCTGCAGACCTACGCGATGGTGCCCGCCGACATCGACGAGAGCATCCGCACCGACCTGCTGATGCAGAAGGTCGCCGCCCACTACGGCGCCGACGTGCAGACCCCCGAGGGGCAGACGGCGCTGATCAAGGTGCTGCGGGACACGTCGAAGAGCCTGCGCATCGACGTCAACCCGCGCTACGGCACGTGGAACTCCGACAAGCTCGACCTGGACGCCACCAAGGACCCGTGGCTGTCCGAGGTCAGTCGCCGTTCCGCCCAGGCCTGAGCCTGGTCCGAGCGTGACGTGGGACGCAGCGTGGCCGGGGCCGGGTCCGATCGCTGGCCCGGCCCCGGTGCCGTTTCGCGGCGAGGTAGTTTCGTCGGGTGGACCACTCCGATGACTCCGCCCTCCCGGGCCGCCTGGTACTGCTGACCACCACCCACCGGATCGCCCCCGGCCTGCTCTCCTGGCCCGCCTGGGAGCTGCTGCGCGCCGCCGATCTGGTCGTCTGCCCCGACCCGGGGAATCCGCAGCTGCCGTACCTGCGCGAGGCCGGGGTCGCCGTCGAGTCGTCCGCACCCACCGGGCGGGAGCTGGTCGACCTCACCGGGGGCGGGCGCACCGTGGTCTACCTGGCCGGCGGCGAGGGCGACCGCGCCGTCACCGACGAACTCGCCCGGCTCGGCGGCTCCGGCCGGGTCCACATGCCGGACCTGGAGCTGCTGCCCGGCTCCTACGACCTGCCCGGCGCGCGGCTGCTCGACCTGGTGCAGGTGATGGACCGGATCCGCCGCGAGTGCCCCTGGAGCAGCGTCCGTACCACCGAGGAACTGGTGAAGTACGGCATCGAGGAGGTCTACGAGCTCGCCGAGGCCGCCGAGGAGGGCGACCGGGAGGCCCTGCGCGAGGAGCTCGGCGACGTGCTGCTGCAGGTCGTCTTCCACGCGCGGATCGCGCAGGACGACCCGGAGGAGCCGTTCTCGATCGACGACGTCGCCGCCACCATCGTGGACAAGCTGATCCACCGGCACCCGCACGTCTTCGGCGACGCCGTCGCCGAGACGGCGGAGGACGTCCGCGAGCACTGGCTGCGCACCAAGGCGGAGGAGAAGCAGCGCGGCTCGGTCACCGAAGGCATCCCCCTCGGCCAGCCCGCGCTCGCCCTCGCCGCCAAGCTCGGCTCCCGGGCCCGTCAGGCGGGCCTGTCCGTGGCCGTGCCGGACCAGGACGCCGCCGACACCGGTGAGCGCCTGCTGGCGCTCGCCCTCGCCGCCCAGGCGGCCGGCATCGACCCGGAGTCCGCCCTGCGCGCCGCCGCGCGCCGCTACCGGGACGCGATCCTGGAGGCCGAGAGGACGGGCTGACCTGCCGCGGAACATCTCCTTCCGTTGTTGTGCGTCATCCTGGGGCGTAGCGGGTAAACAGGACATATGCGAGCACTGGAACAGATCCAGCTGGCCGTGCCGCACGACTACATCGTCGGCATCGCGCCGTTGGTAGTGGGCATCTTCCTGGTCGGGATCCTGGTCGGCGCCGTGTCGATCGGGATGTGGGCCCGTAGCAAGGAACCGCCCCCGGAGCAGAAACCGCAGCCCCGCGGCGGGGCGTGGCACACCCGCCAGGAGCACGGCAGGGAGACCCCGGCCGACCACGGGCCCGGCCACCAGGACGGCGAGCGGCACACGCTCACCGAATGGCGTGAGCCGGACGAATGGCCCCAGGACGGCATCCGGCGCCTCCCGCACTCCCTCAAGGGCTTCGGCAACTGGGGCTCCCACGGAGTGAGCGGCCCGCAGGGCGGCGCCCCGAGCCCCGGCACCCGCAGCCCCGAGGGCACCCGCAGCCCCGAGGGCACCCGCCGTCCGGCGGGCGCCGCGGGAGGGGCGGGCGGGTTCCCCAGAGGCGCACCGACCCGTTCCGGGCCGGGCCAGGAGGAGAGCGGCAAGGAAGAGCACTGAGCGGAGGCCGAGAGAGCGGCGGCCGGGCCCGGGCCCGGCCGCCGCCCTCGCACGGGCCCCTAGGCTGACGGCCATGCGCATCGAGGTACCGCACACATGGCCGCGCGACGAGGCGGAGGCCCTGGCGCTGCAGGACCGGCTGCGCCCGCTGGCGGACCACCACAGCCCCGGCCCGCAGCGGCCGCGTCACGTGGCCGGACTGGACGTCGCCTACGGCGGCGGCCACGGTGCCGAGGGCGACATCGTCGCCGCCGCCGTCGTCGTGCTCGACACCGCGACGCTGGCACCGGTCGAGCAGGTCACGGCCACCGCCCGGGCCGCTTTCCCGTACGTGCCCGGACTCTTCGCCTTCCGTGAACTGCCCGTGCTGATCGACGCGCTGGAGAAGCTCTCCGTCACACCCGACCTGCTGCTCTGCGACGGCCAGGGCCTGGCGCACCCGCGCCGCTTCGGGCTCGCCTGCCACCTGGGGGTGGTCACGGGCGTGCCGGCCGCGGGGGTGGCGAAGACGCCGTTCGTCGGCAGCTGGGACCCGGCCGCGCTCGGTGACGCCCGGGGATCGAGCGCGCCGCTGGTGGACGCCGGGGAGACGGTGGGCCGGGTGCTGCGCACCCGGAGCGGGGTGAAGCCGGTCTACGTCTCGACCGGCCACGGCGTCGACCTGGACACCGCCTGCCGCCATGTGCTGGCCCTCGCCCCCGCCTACCGCCTCCCGGAGACGACCAGGCTCGCCGACCGGCTCAGCCGCGACCGGCTAACGTCATGGGGTGCATGACAGTGTGACCCCCGACCCCGGCATCCCGGCCGCCCCCGAACTGTTCACCTGGCAGTTCGCGACCGATCCGTACCCCGCGTACGCCTGGCTGCGCGAGCACTCCCCGGTGCACCGCACGACCCTGCCCAGCGGGGTGGAGGCCTGGCTGGTCACCCGTTACGCGGACGCCAAGCAGGCGCTGGCCGACGCACGGCTCAGCAAGAACCCCGTCCACCACTCCGAACACGCCCACGCCAAGGGGAAGGTGGGCATCCCGGGCGAGCGCAGCGCCGACCTCATGACGCACCTGCTCAACATCGATCCGCCCGACCACACCCGGCTGCGGCGGCTGGTCTCCAAGGCCTTCACACCGCGCCGGGTGGCCGGGTTCGCGCCGCGTGTGCAGGAGCTCACGGACCGGCTGATCGACGGTTTCGCCGCCAGGGGCGAGGCGGATCTCATCCATGAGTTCGCGTTCCCGCTGCCGATCTACGCCATCTGCGACCTGCTGGGCGTCCCCGCCGAGGACCAGGACGACTTCCGCGACTGGGCGGGCATGATGATCCGGCACGGCGGCGGGCCGCGCGGGGGAGTGGCGCGCTCGGTCAAGAAGATGCGCGCCTACCTGCTGGAACTGATCCACCGCAAGCGCTCGGACCTCGGCGACGACCTGATCTCGGGGCTGATCCGGGCGAGCGACCACGGTGAGCACCTCACCGAGAACGAGGCCGCCGCGATGGCCTTCATCCTGCTGTTCGCGGGCTTCGAGACGACCGTCAACCTCATCGGCAACGGCACCTACACGCTGCTGCGCCACCCCGAGCAACGACGGCGGCTGCAGGACTCCCTCGCCCGCGGCGAGCACGAACTGCTCGGCACCGCCGTCGAGGAACTGCTGCGCTACGACGGCCCGGTGGAGTTGGCGACCTGGCGCTTCGCCACCGAACCGCTCACCGTCGGCGGGCAGTCCGTGGCCACCGGCGACCCGGTGCTCGTCGTCCTGGCGGCCGCCGACCGCGACCCGGCCCGCTTCTCCGACCCGGACGCCCTGGACCTGTCGCGCCGTGACAACCAGCACCTCGGCTACGGTCACGGCATCCACTACTGCCTCGGCGCGCCGCTCGCACGGCTCGAGGCGCAGGCCGCGCTGGCGACCCTGCTGACCCGACTGCCGGACCTTCAACTCGCTGCGGATCCAGCCGAGTTGAGGTGGCGGGGCGGCCTGATCATGCGTGGCCTGCGCACCCTGCCGGTCGCGTTCACGCCGGAAAGTGACTGACGTGACGTCAGAACGTGATCTTTGCGTGATCCGTGAGACATCGACTTGTGATGCATGGGCCAAGGCGGCTACGGTCTGGCGCCATCGCAGTATTCGAATGTGAAAGGCGATGGCGCATGCTGAAGTCCGGGAACGGCCGACACCGCAAGCCGCGTCAGGCCCCGACCGCAATGGTCGCGGTCGCGGCGACCGGGGCGGGCCTCACGCTCCCCCTCTTCGCAGCGAGCGGCGCCAGCGCCGCGGACGCCGGCAGCACGTGGAACGCCGTCGCCATGTGCGAGAGCGGCGGCCTGTGGAGCTCGAACACCGGCAACGGGTTCTTCGGCGGTCTGCAGATCACCGAGGAGACCTGGCAGCAGTACGGCGGCGAACAGTACGCCGAGCGTCCGGACCTCGCCAGCCGCAACGAGCAGATATCCGTGGCGGAGAAGATCCTCGCCGAGCTCGGCCCGGACGCCTGGTCCGGCTGCGCCGACTCCTCGGGGCTCATCGACGCCCTCGACGACCTGCTGCACGGCGGCCACGGCCACGACGGCCAGGGATCGGGCGACTCCACCGGCACCGGGGACGAGGACACCGACGGCGCCGGCACCGGCGACGACTCCACCGGCACCACCACCCCGGGCACCGGCGACGACACCACCGCAGCCCCGGACGCCGAGCCGACCAGCGGCTCCGACGCCTCCGCGACCCCCTCCGCCGGCGACAAGAGCGAGGGCAAGGGCACCGGCAAGCACCGCAAGCCGGAGACCGGCACCGCCACCGACGGCCCCGCCACCGGGGACACCACGGGTTCCGCCGGGACCGGCGACCACGGCCCCGCCGGCCTGCCGGCCCACTTCGTGGAGGGCGAGGCCGCCTGGGGCGTCATCCCGCTCGCCACCGACACGCGCGCGGCGGCCGCGAAGGCCGACCGCGGCCGGGACAACGACGCGAGCGCCAAGAGCACCACCGGCAAGCGCTACCTGGTGCAGGAGGGCGACTCGCTCTGCGAGATCGCCATGGAGCAGGACGTGGCGGGCGGCTGGCGCGGCCTGTACGACGCCAACCGCGACGTCATCGGCGACGACCCGAACGCGATCAGCGCCGGTTCGTACCTGGACCTCGGCCGCTGAGCCGCCGGCGCGCCGCCGGGCCGGGTGTCCATCCCCGCCCGGCGGACGAGGGCTGACATCGGGCTGAACTTTCTCCTCCGTTCCGAGCACGGGCGTGTCCATCCCCCGAGCGTGCCCGGCCGGGGCTTTTCGGGTCGGTTAGGCTCATGCCGAAACGAAGAGACATCCAGAAGGAGACCCACGTGCCGTCCATCGACGTCGTCGTAGCCCGGGAAATCCTCGACTCGCGAGGCAACCCCACCGTCGAGGTCGAGGTCGGCCTCGACGACGGCAGCACGGGCCGTGCAGCCGTCCCCTCCGGTGCTTCCACCGGTGCGTTCGAGGCCCTCGAGCTCCGCGACGGCGACAAGAGCCGTTACCTGGGCAAGGGTGTGGAGAAGGCCGTGCTGGCCGTCATCGAGCAGATCGGCCCCGAGCTGGTCGGCTACGACGCGACCGAGCAGCGCCTGATCGACCAGGCGATGTTCGACCTGGACGCCACCCCGGACAAGTCCTCGCTCGGTGCCAACGCCATCCTCGGCGTCTCGCTGGCCGTGGCCCACGCCGCCTCCGAGGCCTCCGACCTGCCGCTCTTCCGGTACCTGGGCGGCCCGAACGCCCACGTGCTGCCGGTCCCGATGATGAACATCCTGAACGGCGGCTCGCACGCCGACTCCAACGTGGACATCCAGGAGTTCATGATCGCCCCCGTGGGCGCGGAGTCCTTCTCCGAGGCCCTGCGCTGGGGCGCCGAGGTCTACCACACCCTCAAGGCGGTCCTGAAGGAGCGCGGCCTGTCCACCGGCCTGGGCGACGAGGGCGGCTTCGCCCCCGACCTGCCGAGCAACCGCGACGCCCTCGACCTGATCGTCGAGGCCATCAAGAAGGCCGGCTACCAGCCGGGCCAGGACATCGCGCTCGCGCTCGACGTGGCCGCCTCCGAGTTCTACAAGGACGGCGGGTACTCCTTCGAGGGCAAGTCCCTGTCGGCGGCCGAGATGACCGCGTACTACGCCGAGCTGGTCGCGGCGTACCCGCTGGTCTCCATCGAGGACCCGCTGAACGAGGAGGACTGGGACGGCTGGAAGACGATCACCGAGGAGCTCGGTGACAAGGTCCAGCTGGTCGGCGACGACCTGTTCGTCACCAACCCCGAGCGGTTGCAGCGCGGCATCGACAGCGGCACCGCCAACGCGCTGCTGGTCAAGGTCAACCAGATCGGCTCCCTGACCGAGACCCTCGACGCGGTCGAGCTGGCCCAGCGCAACGGCTACAAGTGCATGATGTCGCACCGCTCCGGCGAGACCGAGGACGTCACCATCGCCGACCTCGCCGTCGCCACCAACTGCGGCCAGATCAAGACCGGCGCCCCGGCGCGCAGCGAGCGCGTCGCCAAGTACAACCAGCTGCTGCGCATCGAGGAGATCCTCGACGACGCCGCGGTGTACGCCGGCCGCTCCGCGTTCCCCCGCTTCAAGGGCTGAGACCGGCCGTCCGGTGCCGCCCGCCGCGCACGCGGCGGGCGGCACCGTGCGCCGGCAAGGGCCATCCGAACCCCCACCGGAGGTGCACGTGCCGGATCGCTTCTCCACCGCGACGCGCATCCGTGCCCTCGGGGCACAGGCGCAGGCCCGCGTCTACCGCGCGGCCGGCCGGCCGCGGCCCTCGCTGCCCCGCGGCCGCAACCGGCTGACCGGCCGGGCCGCGCTGCTGGCGCTGGTCGTGTGCGCCCTGGTCGTGGCCCTGGCCTATCCCATGCGCCAGTACGTCGCGCAGCGCTCGCAGATCGCCGACCAGCGCAAGCAGGCCGAGCAGGCGCGCAAGCGGGTGGACGAACTGCGGGAGGAGAAGGCCCGCTGGCAGGACCCGGAGTACGTCAAGGCGCAGGCCCGGGCCCGGCTGCACTACGTACTGCCGGGCGAGACGGCGTATACGGTGGTGGAGCCCAGCGGGGCCGCCGCGGCCCCCGAGGACTCCGGCGCCCGCCACAGCGACAGCGCCGCCCGCCGCCCCTGGTACGCCAACTTGTGGGACGGCGTCGACCACGCGGACGCCGCCGCCGCAGCACACCGTTGACGCGAGCCCCGAAAGAGACACGCCCAGGCATGGAAAAGCCCCCGCCGCAGACCGAGCACGCCCCGCCCACCGAGGCGGACATCGCCGCCTTCAAGGAGCAGCTCGGCCGACCGCCGCGCGGCCTGCGGGCCATCGCGCACCGCTGCCCCTGCGGCAACCCCGACGTGGTCGAGACGGCGCCGCGCCTGGAGGACGGGACGCCGTTCCCGACGCTGTACTACCTGACCTGCCCGCGCGCCGCCTCGGCGATCGGCACCCTGGAGGCCGAGGGCGTCATGAAGGAGATGACGGCGCGCCTCGCGGAGGACGAGGAACTCGCCGCCGCCTACCGCGCCGCGCACGAGGACTACATCGCCCGCCGGGACGCCATCGAGGTCCTGGAGGGCTTCCCCAGCGCCGGCGGCATGCCGGACCGGGTCAAGTGCCTGCACGTCCTGGTCGGCCACTCCCTCGCGGCCGGCCCCGGCGTGAACCCGCTGGGCGACGAGACGATCGCGATGCTGCCCGAGTGGTGGCGCAAGGGCCCGTGCGTGAGCCCCTGCGGCGGTGCCGGGCGGCAGGAGGGCGAGGCCCTGTGACCCGGGTCGCCGCCGTCGACTGCGGTACCAACTCCATCCGCCTGCTCGTCGCGGACGCGGACCCCGCGACCGGCGAGATCAAGGACCTGGACCGCCGGATGACGATCGTCCGGCTCGGGCAGGACGTGGACCGTACCGGCCGGCTCGCCCCCGAGGCCCTGGAGCGCACCTTCGCGGCCTGCCGTGAGTACGCGGGCGTGATCGGGGAGCTGGGCGCGCGCGAGGTCCGGTTCGTGGCGACCTCCGCCTCCCGCGACGCCGCCAACCGCGACGACTTCGTGCGCGGGGTGGTGGACATCCTCGGCGTCGAGCCCGAGGTGATCACCGGCGCCCAGGAGGCGGAGTTCTCCTTCACCGGTGCCACCAAGGAGCTGAGCGGGCGCACGGACCTCGAACGCCCCTTCCTGGTCGTGGACATCGGCGGCGGTTCCACCGAGTTCGTCGTCGGCGACGACCGCGTCAGGGCCGCGCGTTCGGTCGACGTCGGCTGCGTGCGGATGACCGAGCGGCACCTGGTCCGCGACGGCGTGGCCACCGACCCGCCCACCGCCCGTCAGATCGCCGCCATGACGCGGGACATCGACGCCGCCCTCGACCTCGCCGAGCGGACCGTCCCGCTGCGCGAGGCCCGCACCCTCGTGGGGCTGGCCGGTTCCGTCACCACGGTCGCCGCGATCGCGCTGGACCTGCCCGAGTACGACTGGGCCGCCATCCACCACTCCCGCATCCCGGTCGCGACGGTGCGCGAGATCAGCGCCCGCCTGCTGGCCTCCACCCACGCCGAGCGCGCCGCGATCCCGGTGATGCACCCGGGACGGGTCGACGTGATCGGCGCCGGGGCCCTGGTCCTGCTGCGGATCATGGAGCGGACGGGCGCCCGGGAGGTCGTGGTCTCGGAGCACGACATCCTCGACGGGATCGCCTGGAGCATCGCCTGAGCAGGGCCTTTTCCATCTGAGCGGGCTTTCGGGGCGGGCGGGACACGCCCGCTCCGAAAAGTTCGTGAATTTCTTCACATGAAAGTTCCCGCCGGACGGCCCAACTTTCCGGGGCCGGGGCGCCCCAGGGGCCCCAAAGCCCTTGGTGCACAGGCGTTTCGGCTGTGTTGCGGGGAGGTGGCGGGGTACCCCCGGATGCCGATCTCCGCTGGTCGGAAGGGGCGCTCAACGCTCACAGGCCCCGGCGGGTTCCCCCTGGGTGCTGTGGCCCTGATCACGAAGCGGCGCAGTGTAGCAGAGGGCACCGCAAACCTTGTGAAGGGGCTCACGAGGTACCCCCTCGGGGGTGGTGAATACTCGAAGCATGAGCACCACGGAGCGTCCCAGGATCCTCGTAGTAGGCGGAGGGTACGTCGGCCTGTACGCGGCGCGGCGCATCCTCAAGAAGATGCGTTACGCGGAAGCGACGGTCACCGTCGTCGACCCGCGCTCGTACATGACGTACCAGCCTTTCCTGCCGGAGACCGCCGCCGGCAGCATCTCCCCCCGCCACGTCGTGGTGCCGCTGCGCCGTGTGCTCCCCAAGGCGGAGGTCCTCACCGGCCGGGTCACCACCATCGACCAGGACCGCAAGGTCGCGGTCGTCGAGCCGCTGGTGGGCGAGACCTACGAACTGCCCTTCGACTACCTGGTGGTCGCGCTCGGCGCCGTCTCCCGCACCTTCCCGATCCCGGGTCTCGCGGAGCACGGCATCGGCATGAAGGGTGTCGAGGAGGCCATCGGCCTGCGCAACCACGTGCTGGAGCAGCTCGACAAGGCCGACTCCACCACCGACGAGGACGTCCGTCGCAAGGCGCTCACCTTCGTCTTCGTCGGCGGCGGCTTCGCCGGCGCCGAGACGATCGGCGAGGTCGAGGACATGGCCCGCGACGCGGCCAAGTACTACACCAGCGTCAAGCGCGAGGACATGCGCTTCATCCTCGTCGACGCCGCCGACAAGATCCTCCCCGAGGTCGGCCCCGAACTGGGCACCTGGGGTCTGGAGCACCTGCGCGAGCGCGGCATCGAGGTCTACCTCGGCACCTCCATGACCTCCTGCGTCGACAAGCACGTGGTGCTCGCCAACGGCCTGGAGGTCGACGCCTCCACGATCGTGTGGACCGCGGGCGTCAAGCCCAACCCGGCGCTCGCCAAGTACGGCCTCCCGCTCGGCCCGCGCGGCCACGTGGACACCGCCCCGACGCTCCAGGTCCAGGGCACCGACTACATCTGGTCCGCCGGCGACAACGCCCAGGTCCCCGACCTGGCCTCCGGCCCCGGCGCCTGGTGCCCGCCGAACGCCCAGCACGCGCTGCGCCAGGCCAAGGTCCTCGGCGACAACGTGGTCTCCGGCATGCGGGGCTTCCCGCAGAAGGAGTACAGGCACGCGAACAAGGGCGCCGTCGCCGGCCTCGGCCTGCACAAGGGTGTCGCCCTGATCCGCTTCGGCAAGCTGAAGCTGAAGTTCAAGGGCCGCCTGGCCTGGTACATGCACCGTGGCTACCACGGCATGGCGGTCCCGACCTTCAACCGCAAGATCCGGGTCCTCGCGGACTGGACGCTGGCGGTCTTCCTCAAGCGCGAGGTCGTCTCGCTCGGCGCGATCGAGAACCCCCGCGAGGAGTTCTACGAGGCCGCCAAGCCGGTCCCGGCCGCGGCGGTCACCGCCGAGGCCGTCAAGGCCAAGGCCTGATCAGCCAGCAGTACGGCCGAAGGGCGTCCGCCATCCGTGGGGCGGGCGCCCTTCGTCGTGCCCGTGTCCCTGGCCCCGGGGCACAGGACATGAGATGGGTAGAGGTAAAGAAGCGGTAGCGCGGGAATGTCGGTGTATCCAGCATCCGTTTCCCAGCCCAGTGGACCCGTCTTCATGGAGGCACGGAGGTACGCGCCATGGCCGATGCGGCCGGACGACTGACCGCCCTCGCCGAGCAGGCGCTCGGCGTCCCCGTCCCGTTGCGCATCCGCGCGTGGGACGGCAGCGAGACCGGACCGCCCGACGCCCCGACCCTGGTCGTACGGCACCGCAGGGCGCTGCGCCGGCTGCTGTGGAAGCCCGGCGAACTCGGCCTGGTGCGCGCCTGGGTGGCCGGTGAACTCGACGTCGACGGCGACCTGTACGAGGCGCTGGACCGGCTCTCCGGGCTGGTCTGGGACCGCCCCGCGGAGGACGGCGGGGCCTCGCCGCTCCGTCTGCTCGGCATCGCGCGGGACCCCGGGACCTACCGGCTGGCCCGTGAGGCGCTCGCCCTCGCCGGTCCCGGACTGCCGCCGCCCCCGCCGCCGGAGGAGGTCCGCAGACGCTCCGGCGTGCTGCACAGCCCGATCCGCGACCGGCAGGCGATCAGTCACCACTACAACGTCGGCAACGACTTCTACGAGCTGGTGCTCGGCCCGTCCATGGTCTACTCCTGCGCCTACTGGGAGGGGCCCGACGCGACCCTGGAGGACGCCCAGCGGGCGAAGCTGGACCTCATCTGCCGCAAGCTGGAACTGCAGCCCGGGCAGAGGCTGCTGGACGTCGGCTGCGGCTGGGGCTCCATGGTGCTGCACGCCGCCGAGCACTACGGCGTCCGCGCCACCGGCGTCACGCTCTCCACCGAGCAGGCCTCCTTCGCGCGCAAGCGGGTCGCCGACGCCGGCCTCGCCGACCGGATCGAGATCCGCGTGCAGGACTACCGGGCGGTCGACGACGGGCCGTACGACGCCATCTCCTCGATCGGCATGGCCGAGCACGTGGGCCGTGAGCGCTACCGGCAGTACGCCGGGGTGCTCTACGGGCTGCTGCGGCCCGGTGGGCGGCTGCTCAACCACCAGATCGGCCGCCGCCCCTGGGCGGACGAGGAGGCCTACCACGTCGACGAGTTCATCGACCGGTACGTCTTCCCCGACGGCGAGCTGGCCCCGGTCGGCTCCACGGTCTCCCGGCTGGAGGAGGCCGGGCTGGAGGTACGGGACGTGGAGGCGATCCGCGAGCACTACGCCCTGACCCTGCGGCAGTGGGTCGCCAACCTGGAGGCCCGCTGGCCCGAGGCCGTCCGCCTCGCCGGCGCCGGCCGCGCCCGCGTCTGGCGGCTCTACATGGCGGCCTCCGCGCTCTCCTTCGAGCAGAACCGCATCGGCGTCAACCAGATCCTCGCCGTCCGCCCCGACAAGGACGGCGGCTCCGGGATGCCCCGCACCCGGGCAGACTGGCTGGGCGCGGGCCGCAAGGCCTGAACGCGCCGCGGGGCGGGGGCCGCACACGGCCCCCGCCCCGCGGGCGTTCCCGCCGGCCCGCTACTCGGCCTTGATGGCCTCCAGCATGTTCAGCCGGGCCGCCCGGCGGGCCGGCCACAGCGCGGCCAGGATTCCCACCAGGGCGGCGATCGCCAGGAACACCGCGATCCGGTCCCAGGGCAGCACCATGACGTAGCTCGGCAGTTCGGGCCTGATCAGCCCGCCGACCGCCCAGGCGAGGAAGACCCCGAGGCCCAGGCCGAGCACCGCGCCGAAGAGCGAGATCACCAGGGACTCCAGCCGGATCATCCGCTTGACCGCGGCACGGTCCAGGCCGATGGCCCGCAGCATCCCGATCTCGTGCCGGCGTTCGAAGACCGACATCGCCAGCGTGTTGATCACGCCCAGCACCGCCACCAGCACGGCCATCGCGAGCAGCCCGTAGAGGATGTTCAGCATCAGGTCGATCGTCGAGCTGAGCTCGCGGGAGATGTCCGCCTTGTCCTGGATCTTGATCACCGGGTTCTCGCCGAGCGCCTTCACCAGCGCGTCCTGGTGGGCCTCGGCGGCGCCGCCGGCCGTCTTCACCAGGATGCGCATGTCCCCGGCCTTCGGGGTGTGCGGGGTCACCGTGGCGTTGTCCATGATCACACCGTTGATGAGGTCGCCGCCCTCGAAGACGCCGCCGATCGTCAACCGGCCCTTGGCGCCGTCGTCGTAGCGCACCGGCAGGCTCTGCCCGGCGTGCCAGCCGCGCCGCTTCGCGGTGTCGGAGTCCACGACCACGGAGTCGCCGTGCACTGCGGCCAGCGAGCCGTGGCTGAAGTCCAGGGCGAGCAACCGGCCGATCTGCGGCGCGTCGACGCCGGTGACCCATTCGTCCTCGCCGTCCAGTTCGGTGTGCGCGTCGCGCACGGCGCTGGAGTCGCTGACGCCGTCCGTGCCGGCGACCTGCTCGGCCACCTCGGGGGAGAGGTTCCGGCCGGTGGCCATGGTGATCTGGTAGTCGGCCTTCAGATGGGCTGCCGCCAGCTCGTCCACGGTGGTCTTCACCGAGATGGCCACCACCGTGAGGGCGGTGATCAGGGTCAGACCGATCATCAGCGCGGAGGCGGTGGCGGCGGTGCGGCGCGGGTTGCGCACCGAGTTCTGCCGGGCGAGCCTGCCCGTGACCCCGAAGGGCCGCAGCAGCGGCGCCGCCGCGGCGACCACCGGCCGGGACAGCAGCGGCGTGAGGACGAAGACGCCGATCAGCAGCAGCCCGGCGCCGCCGCCCAGCACCATGTTGCCGCCGTCCTTCATCCCCGAGCCGGCCATCACCAGGACGATCCCGGCCGCCGACAGCAGCGCGCCCAGGGTGTTGCGCAGGACCAGGCCCTTGACGGTGGCCGGGGCGTGCACACTGCTCATCGCCGCGACCGGCGGGATCTTCGCGGCCCGGCGGGCCGGCAGCCACGCGGCGAGCACGGTGACGCCCACACCGACCGCGAGCGCCACCCCCGCCGTGCCGGGCTGTACGGCCAGGGCGCCGTCGGGCAGTTCCGCGCCCGCCGAGCCGAGCACCGCGCGCATGACGGCCGCGATGCCGATGCCCAGCAGGAAGCCGGTCACACCGGCCACCGCGCCCACCACGAGGGCCTCGCCCAGCACCGACCGCGTCACCTGCCGGCGGCTGGCGCCGACCGCGCGCAGCAGCGCCAGCTCCTTGGTGCGCTGGGCGACCAGCATCGTGAAGGTGTTGGCGATGATGAAGATGCCGACGAAGAGCGCGATGCCGGCGAAGCTGAGCAGGGTGGTGTTGAAGTCGCCGAGGTCGGAGGCGATCCGCCGCGCCTCGTCGTCCGCCAGTTGCCGCCCGGTGGTCGCGGTGGCGTCCTCGGCGTAGCGCGGCAGCAGTTTCTCGATCCCCGCCTTCAGCGTGGCCTGCGCGGTGCCCGGGGCGGCCTTGACGTCGATCTCCTCGTATGTGCCCGGCTTGCCGAAGAGCTTCTGGGCCGTGGCGGTGTCGAAGAGCACCAGGCTGCCGCCGGCGGCGACGTTGCCGTCGTCCGTGCGGAAGACGCCGGTCACCTTCTGGCGCATCACCGGGCCGTCGACGGACATCCGGACGGTGTCGCCGACGCCGTAGCCCGTCCGCTCGGCCGTCCTGGAGTCCAGCACGATCTCGGAGGAGGTCCGCGGGGCGCGTCCCTCGCTCATCGGATAGCGGCCCGCACCGGCGTAGTTGCCGCCGCGGGTGGACCAGCCGTCGCCGACCAGCCGGCCGTTCTTGTCGGCGACGGCGGTGAAGCCGGTGACGGTCGCGGTGGTGGACCCGGCGCCGGGCAGGCGGCCGATCTCGTCCACCAGTCGCTGGGGGAGCGGATGGTCGACGTCCCCGTAGGTGACGGCGACCGAGACGTCGGAGTAGCTCCTGGCGGAGGCCTTGCGGAGGGCGTTGCCGATGGTGTCGGTGAACACCAGGGTGCCGGAGACGAAGGAGACGCCGAGCATCACGGCGAGCACGGTCATCATCAGCCGGGCCTTGTGCGCGAGCACGTTGCGCAGGGCGGTACGGAACATGTCAGGGGTCGTCTCTCGGTCGTGGCTCGTGGTCGGCGGCGGGATCAGCTGGTGCGGCCCTTGGCGTCGAAGCGCTTCATGCGCTCCAGCACCGTGTCCGCGGTCGGGCCGTGCAGTTCGTCGACGATCCGGCCGTCGGCCAGGAAGACCACGCGGTCCGCGTAGGAGGCTGCGACCGGGTCGTGGGTGACCATGACGACGGTCTGGCCGAGTTCCTTGACGGAGTTGCGCAGGAAGCCGAGGATCTCCGCGCCCGAGCGGGAGTCGAGGTTGCCGGTCGGCTCGTCGGCGAAGATGATCTCGGGCCTGCTCGCCAGCGCCCGTGCGACGGCGACGCGCTGCTGCTGCCCGCCGGACAGCTGGGACGGCCGGTGCGACAGCCGTTCGGACAGCCCGACGGTCTCGATGACGCGGTCCAGCCACTGCTTGTCGGCCTTGCGGCCGGCGATGTCCATCGGGAGGGTGATGTTCTCCGCGGCGGTGAGGGTGGGCAGCAGGTTGAACGCCTGGAAGACGAAGCCGATCTTGTCCCGGCGGAGCTTGGTGAGCTGCTTGTCCTTCAGCGCGGACAACTCGGTGTCCCCGATCCGCGCGGAGCCGGAAGAGACCGTGTCCAGACCGGCCATGCAGTGCATCAGCGTGGACTTGCCCGAGCCCGAGGGCCCCATGATCGCGGTGTACTCGCCGGCGCGGAACTCGACCGACACCGCGTCGAGCGCGACGACCCGGGTCTCGCCGGCTCCGTAGACCTTGCTCAGATCGACGGCACGGGCGGCCGTGGCCGTGGCGGTGGGGTGTGCGGTGGTGGTGGTCACGGCACGCTGCTCCTGTCGGGACGGGGGAGTCGATCGGACCCCTCCATCGTCCCGACGGCGGACGTCGCCGGAATCCGTCCACATCGTGGTTCTGGAGGCAGTCCCGAGAGGTATGCGCGAACCCCGGCGTACTACTTGGGTATGACGGGGACCCCGAGATCCCGCCCGCGGGCGGAAGCGATTTCGCGTCATATGCAGCGGCCCCGGTCCGCCGCCCGTACCGCCCCGGGCCTGTGCTTTCCTCCGGGTGGGCAATATCTGACGAGTCGTCAGCCACTCTTGAAATCAGACAACATGACGAATCCTGGGCCCTGTTCCACCCGCCCCGCCGGATAGGCTCGTACTGCGCTCTCGCGCCGCCATGCCCGGATGGTGGAATGCAGACACGGCGAGCTTAAACCTCGCTGCCCCTTGCGGGCGTACCGGTTCGAATCCGGTTCCGGGCACCACCTCTCCCACCGGCACCCGCCGGGCCGCCCCGGTGCGTAGTGTGTCGGCTGACCGGCCGCGGGGAGGAGCGTGTCATTCTCCCGGCGTACCGCGGAGCCACACATCGTGCGGGGGAGTTCTTGTGACGGACGACGGGATCCGGTGGATCGCCGGGGCCTTCGACACCTACTGCCTGACCTTCGCCCGCGGGCTGGAGGTCGGCGAACTGGTCCGCCGGATGGGCGGCGACCCCGGGGCGATCCGCCAAGGGCTCTCCGCCGGCGACGCCATGGACTGGTCGGACCGCAAGGGACTGGTGGCCCGGCTGGGCACCCGCGGCGGATGGGCCTTCGCCCTGGAGCACTGGAGCGCCGAGGGCATGGACCACAGGATCCTCCGCGAGGTCTCCCGGGGGACCGAGGCGGTCGTGTACCTCAACGCCGGTGTCCCGCCGCGCTGGTTCCTGTACGCCGAGGACGGCCGGGTCGTGGCCGACTTCGAGCCCGGTGTCGAGGCCGCCCAGCTCGGCGGCGAGGACCCCGGCCGGCTGGTGCCGGCCCTGCGGGAGGTGGGTCTGCTGCTCCCCGACGGGACCTCCGCACCCGACGCCGACGGGGAGGACGAGATCCTCGCGATGGGCGAACGCCGCTTCGGCCTCACCCTGCCGCGCGACGCCGTGGAACACGGCACCCTCGCGGCCGTCAGCTTCGCCCCTTTCTAGCCCGCCCGGCCCACGGAGGGCGTCCGGTACACCACCCCTGGAGGAGACATGACCGTGCTGCGTGTGAAGGCCTTCGACCACCTGGTGCTCAACGTCGCCGATGTGGAGCGGTCCCTGGCCTTCTACACCGGGCCGCTCGGCCTGGAACCGGTGCGCGTCGACGAATGGCGGGCCGGCCACGCCCCGTTCCCGTCGGTGCGGGTCACCCCGGAGACCATCATCGACCTGGTCGCCGGGCCCCGTGGCGAGTCCAACGTCGACCACATCTGCCTCACCGTGGAACCGCTGGACTGGGAAGAGGTCGTCGCCTCGGGGGTGTTCACGGTGCTGGAGGCCGATGTGCGGCGCTTCGGGGCGCGCGGCGAAGCGCAGTCGACCTATGTCGCGGACCCGGACGGCAACACGGTGGAACTGCGCTGGTACCCGCAGGACGCCGAGGGCTGAGGGGAGTTCCGGGCGCCGCCGGTGGCGCCGGGACCGGTTGCTACAGTGCGCCCGTGTCCGACTCCTCGCGCGAATCCCTCGCCGGCGCCGGCTGGGAGGGCCGGCAGCACGGCGCCTACCGGGAGTTGATGCCCGCCCGGGTGGTCAACCTCTCCTGGCTGGACCCGGCGACCCTGTGGAAGGCCCGCAACGGCCCGCTCGCCTCGCTGTTCGGCGACCCGACCGGCCGGGACCGGCAGCACTGGGTGGACGGCCAGCGGGAGCGGGGGGCGGCCGACGCGGACCTGGTGATCGAGCGGGACGACCCCGACACGTTCTCCTTCCTCCTCCTCGGCGACACCGGCGAGGGCGACGATCCGCAGTACGCCGTCGTGCCCGGGATGCTCACGGCGGGCGCCGGCACCCGCTACGCCGTGATCTGCAGCGACGTCCTCTACCCGGTCGGCAGCGCCAACGAGTACGACACCAAGTTCTTCCGGCCCTACCGGGACTACGACGCCCCCGTCTACGCCATCCCCGGGAACCACGACTGGTACGACGGCCTCACCGGTTTCATGCGGGTCTTCTGCCGCGCCCCCGCCCTGCCGCCCGCGCCGCGCCCCCGTCCGCTGTCCCGGGCCTGGTGGCGCACCCTGCTGTGGGCGAAGCCCGACGTGCCGGACGACGCCCGGCTCGACGAGGCCCGCCTGATGCGCTCCGCGCCCTCGCAGGCGGCGTCCCAGCCCGGCCCGTACTGGGCGATCGACTCGGGGCCGATACGGATCATAGGGATCGACACCGGGCTGCTCGGCGGCATCGACAGGGAGCAGGGCGAGTGGCTGCGCCGGGTCTCCCGCGGACCCCGCCCCAAGATCCTCGTCACCGGTTCCCCTATCTACGTGGACGGCGAGCACCACCCCTGCGCCATCGATGGCGGCGGCACGGTCGACGAGGTCGTCCGCGACCCGGAGCGCAACTTCGTCGCCGTGATCGGCGGCGACATCCACAACTACCAGCGTTACCCGGTCGCCGTGGACGGCCGCAGGATCGAGTACGTCGTCTCCGGCGGCGGGGGCGCCTTCATGCACGCCACCCACACGATCCCCCGGGTGGAGGTCGGCGGCGTCAGCGAGGACCGGTTCCGCTGCTACCCGATGCGCGGCGACTCCCTCGCCTTCTACAGCCGGCTCTACGGCCGCCGGCTCCACCTGCGCCGCCTGTTCGACCTCACCCCGGACGAGGCGTCGGCGGTGCTCGCCCGGCGCCTCGGCGTCCCGGCCACCCGGGCCACCGGGGCGCGGGTGACCCTGAGGACCCGCTTCGTCGCGAGCGTCCTGGGCGCTCCTCCCCGCCCGGACCGCAGGCGCCGGCTGCGCCTGCCCGTCCGCCGGATGCTCACCCGTCTGCTGTCCCCGGGCTCGGCGACGTACAGCCCGCCGTTCTTCAAGAGCTTCCTGCGGCTGGACGTCGGCCCGGCCGCCGTGCGCGTGCGGTGCTTCGCCGCCACCGGCCTGCTGGAGCACGAACTGGACCCGCCCGTCGAGGACGACTTCACCGTCCCGCTGCCGGGCGTGAACCGGGCGTGAACCGGACCTGAGGCGCGGCCGCCCCTCCCCCGGCCCCCTCCACTGCGCGCATCGCGAGGCCCCGTGGCGGCGGTGATCTGCGCGAACGAGCCGGATGCGGCGGTGTGAGGCCGTCCGTGAGAGCGGGCGGCACGGCCACCTGTACGGACAAGTACGGGCTTAGTCTTTTACCTACACCTGAAGGTTTCGATGCGTTCTGGACATCTGCGCTTAGTCAACCTTCCCCCCAAGGCTCCTAAGTTCACGCCCAAGCATTGGCAAGCAGTGAGCAACGGAGGTCGTTGTGTCCGAGGGTGTTCGCAGGGCCCGGCGGTTCGCCGCGCCCGTGGCGGCCGCCGCCGCTGCGGCGGTGGTGACCATGGTGATCAACCCGACGCTGGGTGCGTCGGCCACGGCACCGCAGGCCGTAAGCAAGGGCAAGGCCCCGGCTGCGAAGAACGTCATCTTCATCAACGGCGACGGCATGGGTGCCGCCGCCCGGCAGGCCGCGCGTCTGCACCTGGCCGGCCTGAACGGTCAGCTCGCGATGGACAAGCTCCCCTACTCGGGCCAGCTGACCACGGAGCCGGACGACCCGAAGGCCGTCGTCACCGACTCCGCCGCGGCCGCGACCGCGTGGGCGACCGGTGAGAAGACCTACAACGGCGCGATCAGCGTCGACGTGGACGGCAACCCGCTGGCGACACTGGGCCAGCAGGCCAAGGCCGCGGGCAAGGCCACCGGCCTGGTCACGACCGCGCAGGTCACCGACGCGTCCCCGGCCGCCTTCTTCTCCAGCACCCCCAACCGGTCGGCGCAGGACGAGATCGCGCGTCAGTACATCGAGGTCAGCAAGCCCGACGTCATCCTGGGCGGTGGCGAGGACTGGTGGCTGCCCGCGGGCAGCCCCGGCGCCTTCCAGGACAAGCCCGCCGAGGACACCTCCGAGGCGAGCAAGGGCACCAAGGGCGACCTGATCAAGAAGGCCCAGAAGGCCGGCTACACCTACGTCTCCAGCGCGGACGAGCTGAACCGCGCCAAGAGCGGCAAGCTCCTCGGCCTCTTCGCCAACGAGGAGATGTTCCAGCAGCGCCCCGAGGGCCAGGGCGACGTGTACAACCCGGTGGTCGGCCTGTCCACCATGACCAGCAAGGCCCTGAGCACGCTGGACAAGAGCAAGAAGGGCTTCTTCCTCATGGTCGAGGAGGAGGGCGTCGACGAGTTCGCGCACTCCAACAACGGCGCCCGTGTCCTGCAGTCCATGCAGGAGCTGGAGAAGTCCGTCGCGGTGGCGCGCGCCTACGTGGCCACCCACCCCGACACCCTGCTGGTCGTCACCGGTGACCACGAGACCGGCGGCCTGGCGGTCGAGGAGGCCGACACCGCCGACGAGTCCGGCGACGGCATCTCCGCCGAGGACGGCCCGTTCGCCATCCGCGGCAGCGACAAGTCGTTCTACATCGACTGGACCACCTCCGGTCACACCGGCGTGGACGTCCCGGTCACCGCGGCCGGCCCGCTCGCGGACCGCTTCACCGGCAAGCACGCCAACACCTACGTGCACGACGTGCTGAGCGAGATCCTGGCGACGCGTCGCTGACCGAGGATCCACTCCCGGCGGGTGCCGGGGAGGGCCCGGCCCTCCCCGGCACCCGCCGTTCGTCGCCGGGCGGTGTGGCGCCGAGGGGACGGGGAAAGGCGTGGTGACAGGCACGGACGGGCGCTGCGAAAGATCCTCCTTGAGGCGTAGGCGACCCGCTTTGCCATAGCATTACTCTTGGTGCGAAGCCGTATCGCGCGGCCCATGGAGGAGTGACAGATGAGGAGCAGCAACCCGGTCTTCTCGCGGCGCGGGTTCTCCCGCGGGGAGGGCTACGCGGGCTTCGGCGGTCAGCCGCAGACGCAGGGCAACCCCGGCACGGGCGCAAACCCCTACGCGGGCACCAACCCGTACGCGGGCGGGAACGCCTACGACACGACGTACCAGGCCCCGCCGTCCGCGCCCGCGCAGACCGGCCGGATGACGATGGACGACGTCGTCATGCGCACCGCCATGACCCTGGGCACCGTGGTGCTCGGCGCGCTCGTGGCGTGGTTCGCGCTGCCGGTGTCGGAGAAGAGCTACGGGCTCGGCATCGGCGCCATGCTCGTCGCGCTCGTCCTCGGCCTGATCCAGTCGTTCAAGCGCGAGGCCTCGCCCGCGCTGATCCTCGGCTACGCGGTCTTCGAGGGCGTCTTCCTCGGCGTCTGGAGCAAGATCTTCAACTTCATGTGGCCGGGCATCCCGCTGCAGGCCGTACTGGGGACGATGGCGGTCTTCGTCGGCATGCTGGTGGCGTACCGCACGCGCCTCATCCGGGTCACCGCCCGCTACACGCGCATCGGCATGGCGATCGCCATCGGCTTCCTCATCCTGACCTTCGTCAACGTGATCGCCGCGATGATCGGCGGGGGCGACGGCCTCGGCCTGCGCAGCGGCGCCCTGGGCGTCGTGGTCGGCATCATCGGTGTCGCGCTGGGCGCGTTCTTCCTGTCGCTGGACTTCAAGCAGATCGAGGACGGCATCCAGTACGGCGCTCCGCGCCAGGAGTCCTGGCTCGCGGCCTTCGGGCTCACGCTCTCCCTGGTCTGGATCTACCTGGAGATGCTGCGGCTGATCTCGATCCTGCGCGGCGACGACTAGCCGTACCGTCCGGTGCGCTGACGCGCCGCGGACATTCAACGGGCCCCGGAGGCAGTGCCTTTCGGGGCCCGTTCGCGTGCGCGGATGGAGCGCGTCAGCCGAACCTCCGCGCGGCCCGCCTCAGGTCGTGTTCGTGGACGATGGCCTTGGCGTGTCCGTAGGACAGGTCGTGCTCGCTGCGGAGCCAGCTGACTTTCTCTTCGAAGCGAAGGAATGCGGGCCCGTCGTCGACCGCGCGAAGCCAATCGCCGATCTCGCGGCCGGTGCAGTGCGGGATGTGGGAGAGCAGGTTCCGGTGGGTCTCTTCCGAGAAGGTCTGTGACATCGGCGCCTCCGGTATGCGTTCCGGTCACCCCACCGTGCCTGAGCCGTCGACCGTTGGCAACAGTGCAGGGGGCTCGGTTGTGTGTACGCACCGGTAGGCTCGCGGCGTGCTGGACTGTACGACGCTCCGTGACGCCGCAGGACTCCTGGCGGCGCGCTACCGCTCCCTGCCGCAGAGCCGGCTCCGCGGCGAGGTGGCCCGGGCGGGCCTGGAACTCGCCCGTGAACTGGCCGCCCGCGCACAGCGGATCGAGTTCCCCGGACGGGAACCCCTGACGATGCCGGACGAGGGGGTCTTCGCGATCGGCGACCAGATCTCGGTGGCCGCCCACGACTTGGCCGCCGCCCTGGAACCGCATCCCGAACTGGCGCACGAACGCGACGCGGCCGTGTCCCGGATCCGGGACACGGCCGCGCGCTGCGGTCTGTAGGACGGGCCGGCTAGAGCGAGGCGACCACCCGGTCGGCGAGCACGTAGACGGACTCCTCGCCGTAGGTGAAGGTCAGCGCGTAGCCGCCCGCGACGGCGGAGCCGCCGAGCAGTATCGGGGACTCACCCTGGTCCAGGGCGTCGCAGAGGCGGTCGGCGGTGTCCCGGTCGCCCGGGGTCATGCAGAGCGTGGTGCCGTCGGCGAAGACGTACACGTCGAGCGTGCCGAGCGGGCCGGGACGGACGTCGGCGAGCGGCATCCGCAGGTCCGCGAGTTCGGAGAGGCGCTCCGCGGTCTGCTCCTGGCTGGCCACGACCGGCGCGGGGACGCCGAAGTCGGGGTCGGAGGGGTGCCGGAAGGGCGACGCGCCGCCGGGCTCCAGACCCGCGAGGTCCGCCTGGCGGGGGAGGAACGGGCCGTACGGCAGTACCTCGTAGTCGGTGCCGGCGGCGCCGGGAACGGGACCGGCGCCCTGGCCGCCGAAGAGCTGGGCGTCGAGCTGCGGGTCGGCGAGGGCCTCGCCGGCCTCACCCGTCCCGTAGCCGAGGGGGGCTTCCTGTGCTGCCCAGAAGGCGCGCGCCTCGGCCAGTTCGCGTTCCCGCTCGTCGGCGAGCGCGTCGGCGACGGCCGTGCGGATGGCTTCGGCGTCCGGAGTGGTGCGTGCGGCGGGCACGGCGGCACGTCGCTCGGCACGGGCCTCGGCCAGGTCCGCGCGCAGGGCCGCGACGTCACGACGTACGCCGCGTGTGGCGAACAGCGCGGCGGAGCCGGCGGCCACGGCTGTTGCCGCACCCGTCAGCAGGACGAGGAACATGGCGCTCACTGGCGTACTCCCGACTGTGCTTTCCCGAGCCTGGCCCCCTGTACACCACCACTCTGCACCGGAATCCATGGCCTCTGCAGTGCGGAACGTCACGAAATGGGGGGGTCCAAAGTCTTGGCCCGTATGGGTGGCACACCTCTGACCTGCATAAACGACCGCCCCCGGGATGAGGTCACATCCCGGGGGCGGTTCGATTGCGACTTGTGCCTCGAACGAACGTCCGAGTGGCGGTGGAGGCTGGTGGGACCCGTTACGACAGGCGCTCGATGACCATGGCCATGCCCTGTCCGCCGCCGACGCACATGGTCTCCAGGCCGAACTGCTTGTCGTGCCACTGGAGCGAGTTGATGAGCGTGGTGGTGATGCGGGCGCCCGTCATGCCGAAGGGGTGGCCGACCGCGATCGCGCCGCCGTTGACGTTGAGCCTGTCGATGTCGACGCCCAGGTCCCGGTAGGAGGGGATGACCTGGGCCGCGAAGGCCTCGTTGATCTCGACCAGGTCGATGTCGTCGATGGTCAGCCCGGCCCGCCTCAGGGCCTGGCGGGACGCCTCGACGGGGCCGTGGCCCATGATCTCGGGGGAGAGGCCGGAGACGCCGGTGGAGACCACCCGGGCGAGCGGGGTGATGCCGAGCTCGCGCGCCTTGGTGTCGCTCATGATCACCAGCGCCGCGGCGCCGTCGTTCAGCGGGCAGCAGTTGCCGGCGGTCACGGTGCCGTCGGGGCGGAAGACCGGCTTCAGGCCCTGCACGGCCTCCAGGGTGACCCCGGCGCGCGGGCCGTCGTCCTTGCTGACGACGGTGCCGTCGGGCAGCGTCACCGGGGTGATCTCGCGCTCCCAGAAGCCCTTCTTGATGGCCTCCTCGGCCAGGTTCTGCGAGCGGACGCCGAACTCGTCCTGGTCGGCGCGGGTGACGCCCTTGAGGGCCGCCAGGTTCTCGGCGGTCTGGCCCATCGCGATGTACGCGTCCGGGACCAGCCCGTCCTCACGCGGGTCGTGCCACTCCCCACCGCCCTGGGCGGCGCGCGTCGCGGTGCGGGCCTCGGCCTCGGCGAAGAGCGGGTTGTGGGTGCCGGGCATGCCGTCGGAGCTGCCGTTGACGAAGCGGGAGACGGTCTCGACGCCCGCCGAGACGAAGACGTCGCCCTCGCCCGCCTTGATCGCGTGCAGCGCCATCCGGGTGGTCTGCAGCGAGGAGGAGCAGTAGCGCGTGACCGTGCAGCCCGGGAGGTGGTCCATGCCCATCTGCACGGCCACGATCCGGCCCAGGTTGTGGCCCTGCTCGCCGCCGGGCAGACCGCAGCCCAGCATCAGGTCGTCGATCTCGCGCGGGTCGAGCTGCGGCACCTTGGCGAGGGCCGCCTGGATGATCGTGGCGGTCAGGTCGTCGGGACGCAGGTCCTTCAGGGATCCCTTGACGGCCCGGCCGATGGGGGAACGGGCGGCAGAGACGATCACGGCTTCGGGCATCGCGACTCCTCGACGAGGCGGCGGGTACGGCTGGGACTCTCTGGAAAGTTACCTGTACGTAGCGGAACGCGTCACGGGCTGCGAGCTGTGACGCGGACCTCTTTCTGAGCGCTTGCTTAGTCCATGATGGCGCATCCTCGTGGCGGACGCGCCCCCCGTGCGATGCTGGGCCCGTGAATCCGGACGACCTGGTACGGCTGCGGCGCGCCCGAGACGCGATGGACCGCGACTACGCGGACCCCCTCGACGTCACCGTGCTGGCCCGCGCGGCCCTGATGTCCCCCGGCCACTTCTCGCGCAGCTTCCGGGCCGCGTACGGCGAGTCCCCGTACAGCTACCTCATGACGCGCCGGATCGAACGCGCCAAGGCCCTTCTCCGGCGCGGCGACCTGACGGTCACGGAGGTCTGCTTCGCGGTGGGCTGCACCTCGCTCGGCTCCTTCAGCTCACGCTTCACCGAACTCGTGGGGGAGACCCCGAGCGCCTACCGCGCCCGCGACCACGAGCCGGGGGCGCCGATCCCCGCGTGCGTCGCGAAGCGGTACACCAGGCCGGTCAGGAACAAGGAAGCGAAGCCCGCGGCGCGGGCCTAGCGTGGTCCGCATGGACATCACGCTGTCACAGTGCTTCATCGCCGTCGACGACCACGACAAGGCGCTGCCCTTCTACCGCGACGTCCTCGGCCTGGAGGTCCGCAACGACGTGGGGTTCGAGGGTATGCGCTGGGTGACGGTCGGCTCGCCCGACCAGCCCGGTGTGGAGATCGTCCTCGAACCGCCCCTCGCGGACCCCAACGCCTCCGACGCGGACAAGCGGGCCATGAGCGAGCTGCTCGCCAAGGGCATGCTGCGCGGGGTCATCTTCGCCACCGATGACGTGGACGCCACCTTCGAGCGCATCCGCGACGCGGGCGGCGAGGTGCTGCAGGAGCCCATGGACCAGCCCTACGGCGTCCGGGACTGCGCCTTCCGCGACCCCTCCGGCAACCTGCTCCGCTTCAACCAGCGCAAGGCCGGCTGACGCCGGCGGATCCCGCGCCGCCGGCCGCGTCACGGGCCGACCCGGAACGGACGTCGTGGTCGTCGGGGCAGGGGCGCCGCCCCGCCGTTCGCAGCCGCGCGGCCGCCCGGTGGTTCGGACCCGGCGCCCGGGTCGCGCTCGGGCCCGGGCGCCCGGGGTCGCCGCGCGGAGGCCGGGTCCCCGCGCCGCGGGCCGACCCCTTCGGCAAGCTGGCGCAGGGCGCCCATGGGCCCTGCGCGTCCGGGCCCGCGCTTCCGCGGTGGTCGGAGGCCGCGGGGATGGGTGCCCCCGGCGGGTGCCGGTGGTCCGGGGTTCGGGCGGATGGGAGAGGGCCCGCCGCGGGCGCAGCGGACCCGCGGACGGCGGCGGCGCGTACCGCCGTCCGTGGGCCCGCGCCCCGCCCGGAGGCCCTAGTTCTGGGCGGCCTCGGCCGCCGCCGTGGCGGCCGGCTCCGTCGCGTCGGGGAGGCGGCGACGGCGGCGGCGCTTGAGCAGTGCCCAGCGCCCGCGGGGACCGGAGACCGTGCCGGCGGCCGGGGTGACCTCGGTGCCGGCCTCGCCCGCGGCCTCCGCGGCGGCCTGGGCCACCGGAAGGAAGCCCTCGCCGCGCCGGGCGTCGGGGCGCTCGTCCTCCTCGGGCCACAGCCCGACGGCGGAGCACAGGGTCGGCAGCATCGCCATGGCCGCGGTCGCGTACCCCTCGGCCGACGGGTGGTAGTTGTCCGGGCCGAACATCTCGCGGGGGCGTGACTCGAACTCCGGCCCGAGCAGGTCGCCCAGGGACACGGTGCGGCCGCCGAGGCCGACCACCGCGATCGTCTGCGCGGCGGCGAGCTGGCGGCTCAGCCGGCGCGCGATCCAGCGCAGCGGCTGGTAGACCGGCTCGATGGTGCCGAGGTCGGGGCAGGTTCCGACGATCACCTCGCAGCCCGCCTCAATCAGCCGCCGCACCGCGTCGGACAGCAGCCGCACCGAGACGGCGAGCGGCATCCGGCGCGTCACGTCGTTCGCCCCGATCATGATCACGCACAGACCGGGGGCGGTGCCGGGGCCGGACCCCAGCAGAAGATCGACCTGGCGGGCCAGGTCGTCGGACTGTGCGCCGGGGTTGGCCACGTTGACCAGCCGTACCGGCCGTTCGGCCACCGCCGCCACCCCTGACGCCAGCAGCGCGCCGGGGGTCTGGCTCGCCCGGTGCACTCCCTGGCCCGCCGCCGTGGAGTCGCCCACGAGGGCCAGCACGATCGGCCGCTCGTCGGTGCTCAGCGCGAAGGCGGCGCCGTAGACGCCGTCCGCTCGGGGCGGGACCGCGTCGGAGCCGCCGACGGCCCGCCGGGCGAGCGCGCCCTCGGTCAGCAGCAGGCCGACCGCGGCGCCGCCCAGCAGCCCGATGCCGCCTCCTCCGTACGCGGCGGCCGTCGCGATCCGCCGCGCCACCCTTGCCCTGGACAACGTCCACCTCCCGCGCCGGGTGTGCGGGCCCCCGTGGCCCGACCCGTACAACGATTTGTTGCCCCGTCCGGCGCCCGCCGCAACCGCTGCGCGGCCCGGACTCAGGTCAGCCGCTGCTGGGCGACGAACCAGGCGAGCTGGGTGCGGTTGGCGGTTCCGGTGGACTCCATCAGGGACCGGATCCTGCGCTGCAGTGTGCGCAGGGATATCCCGAGCTGGGAGGCGATGGCCTTGTCGGGCAGCCCGGACATCAGAAGTGAGAGCAACTGCTCGTCCAGTTCCGGGGAGTCGGGGAACTCCGGGTCCTCCTCGGTCTCCCCGCCGGGCGAGGGCATCCGCAGCGGCGTACCGCGCAGCCAGCGGTCCTCGAAGAGCTCCAGGAGCGCGTCCACCAGCACCGAGGGGTGCAGCAGCAGGAGGCCGGCGGAGGAGACCACGGAGCGGTCGCGGCCGCCGGACAACGGCAGCAGCGCCCGCTCGGCGTCGACGATCATCAGCTTCATCGGCACGCTCGGCGCCGCCCGGGCCAGCTCGCCCGGCTCGACGAAGCCCGGCATGTCCGCCGCACCCGGGTACACCAGCGCCGTCGTCTCGTACAGCGAGCGATACTCCACCCCGGCGGTCAGCCGCTCCTTCTGCACGATGTTGCCCGCCGCGGCGACGTACGGCGGCCGCACGAAGGTCAGCACCTCCTTGCGGGCCTCGCGCTGCAGCTGTTCGATCATGTGCTGCTGCTCAGCCTCGCCGTGGATCACCTCAGCGATCCCGCCCGGCATCACCGGCTCGGCCGGCCGTGACGGGCGTACGGCGGCGAGTGCCGTGAGCCGCTCCCGTACGGAGGCGAGACCGGACTCCACGGCCGCCAGACCACTGAGGGCGGCGGCGTAGTCGGCGTTGCCCGTGCCCGCGTCGGCGGTGTCCGGGTGCTTCTCGTCAGGCATTGCCCACCCCCCGGTTGTACAAGCCCGGTGTCGTAACTGCGACGTGTCGTGATCGCGCCACGGTGCGACTCTACAACCGGACCTTCCGGGGCGTACGTAACACCGATGTGAAGCCTGCCGGGCCCGGTCCCGGCAGGGGCGGCCCCGTGTGGGAAAACCGCTTACCCTGGCCTCACAATCACGGAGAACCCGGAGACAATGGTGCAGTTCCACGACTCGATGATCAGTCTCGTCGGCAACACCCCGCTGGTGAGGCTCAACAGCGTGACGGCAGGAATCCAGGCGACCGTCCTGGCCAAGGTCGAGTACTTCAACCCCGGCGGTTCGGTCAAGGACCGCATCGCGCTGCGGATGATCGAGGCCGCGGAGAAGAGCGGCGAACTCAAGCCCGGCGGCACGATCGTCGAGCCCACCTCGGGCAACACGGGCGTCGGCCTGGCGATCGTGGCCCAGCAGAAGGGCTACCACTGCATCTTCGTCTGCCCTGACAAGGTCTCCGCGGACAAGATCAACGTCATGCGGGCCTACGGCGCCGAGGTCGTGGTCTGCCCCACCGCCGTGGACCCCGAGCACCCGGACTCCTACTACAACGTCTCCGACCGGCTGGTGCGCGAGACCCCGAACGCCTGGAAGCCCGACCAGTACAGCAACCCCAACAACCCGGCCTCGCACTACCACTCCACCGGCCCGGAGCTGTGGGAGCAGACCGAGGGGAAGATCACGCACTTCGTGGCGGGCGTCGGCACGGGCGGCACCATCTCCGGAACCGGCCGCTACCTGAAGGACGCCTCGGACGGCAGGGTGAAGGTCGTCGGCGCCGACCCGGAGGGTTCCGTCTACAGCGGCGGCTCGGGCCGGCCGTACCTCGTCGAGGGCGTCGGCGAGGACTTCTGGCCCACCGCCTACGACCGCACCGTCGCGGACGAGATCGTGGCGGTCTCGGACAAGGACTCCTTCCAGATGACCCGCCGCCTCGCCAAGGAGGAGGGCCTGCTCGTCGGCGGCTCCTGCGGCATGGCCGTCGTCGCGGCGCTGCGCGTGGCCGAGCGGCTCGGCCCGGACGACGTGGTGGTCGTCCTGCTGCCGGACTCCGGCCGCGGCTACCTGTCGAAGATCTTCAACGACGAGTGGATGGCCGACTACGGCTTCCTGGAGGAGGGCACCGGCCAGGCCCGCGTCTCCGACGTGCTGGACCGCAAGGACGGCGGCATCCCGCACCTGGTGCACATGCACCCCGAGGAGACGGTCGGCCAGGCCATCGAGGTGCTGCGCGAGTACGGCGTCTCGCAGATGCCGATCGTCAAGCCCGGCGCCGGCCACCCCGACGTCATGGCCGCCGAGGTCATCGGCTCCGTCGTGGAGCGGGAGCTGCTCGACGCGCTGTTCACCAAGCGCGCCACCCTCGACGACCCGCTGGAGCGGCACATGAGCGCGCCGCTGCCGCAGGTGGGCTCCGGCGAGCCGGTCGGCGACCTGATGACCGTGCTGGGCTCGGCCGACGCCGCGATCGTGCTGGTCGAGGGCAAGCCGACGGGCGTGGTCAGCCGCCAGGACCTGCTCGCCTTCCTCGCCGAGGAGGCGAAGTAGCGGGCACCCCGGGACGCCCCCGGGGGGCTCCGCCGCAGGTTCGCGGAAGTGGTACACCCACGTCACGTACCCGCAGCACGCCCTTAACACGGCTCCGGCACATTGGTGGATGTCGGCGGACGGCGCACCGGTCGCCCGGCAGACACCACGGATGTGGCACCAAGGACCTCCGGAGCGGCTCCCGGACTTCCATGGTGACCCCAGGACGCGTGACCCGGCCCTGATCCGGCCCGCGTCCCTCGCGGGGACCGCCGTCGTCCCGCCCCCCGGGTGACCGGGGGTGCGGCGGTTCCCGCGCAATCTGTGGAAGAGCGGTCCGCGCCACGCGCGGGCCGCTCTTCTGGTTGAGTGGCCGCCGTGATCAGCGCACAGACGTTCGCAGCCGTCGAGGAGTCCATACGCGCCGTGGCCGACGAGGAGGCGCTCGCCCGCTTCGGCCGCCTCGCCGAGGGCGACGTCGACGAGAAGAAGGGCCCGCTGGACCTCGTCACGGTCGCCGACCGCCGCGTCGAGGAACGCCTCACCCGCGCGCTCACCCGCCTCCTGCCGGGCTCCCACGTCATCGGCGAGGAGGCCGTGCACGCGGACCCCGCGCTGCTCGGGGCGCTGCTGGGCGAGGATCCCGTCTGGATCGTCGACCCGGTCGACGGCACCTCCAACTTCGTCCGCGGCGACTCCGCGTTCGTCACCCAGGTCGCCCTCGCCGCGCGCGGTGAGCTGCTCGCCTCCTGGACGTACCGGCCCGTCGAGGGGATCCTCGCCACGGCCCGGCGCGGCGAGGGCGCGCACGCGAGCGGCAGGGCGCTGCGGGCGGCCCCCGGCGGCGCGCAGCACGCGGACGAGGTGCTGCTGGTGGCCGGCGCCCGGCCCGCGCACCTCACCGCCGACCAGCACCGGCGGCTGTACGAACTGGGGGCGGCGCACGGCGTCAAGCCCTGGGCGAGCGGCTCCGCCGGCTGCGACTACCTCGACGTCGCGCTCGGGCGGCTGGACGCGGCCACCTACGCCTACGACAACCCCTGGGACCACTCCGCCGGCATCCTGCTGGTGGCCGAGGCGGGCGGAACGGTGCTCGGCGCGGACGGGCTGCCGTTCCGCATGACCGCCGGGCCGCTGCCCTTCGCCGCGGCGCGCGACGAGAGCGCGGCCCGCCGCGTCGTGGCGCTGCTCACCGCGTAGCGGCGCCGGACCCGGGGCCCGCGTCGCGGCGCGCGCGTGCGCCCCGCCGAGCGCGGCCACGGGGCCAGGGCCGCCGGGGGCGGTCGTCTCCCCGCTGTGACGTCTTCCGGGTGACGGGGTTGTCCACAACCTGCGGGCGGTCCACAGGATCTGAGCAAGATCATCTCGTGGGCGGCGTTCCGCCTACCGTCTTCGGCATGAGATCGACCACGGCAACTCCTCGCCGTCGCGGGCATCCGTCCGCGTCTGTGGCCGCCGCGGCGTCAGCGGCGTCCGCGGCAACCACGAGCGCAGCCCTGGCCGCCCCCACCGCGCTCAGCGAACGTTCTCCCACGATTGCCGGGTGGCGCGGGAACCGGGCCCGCGGGCGGGCAGCCGCGGGGGTGTCCCGGCGCGAGCGGGGACCGCCCGCCGCCGGGCGGTCAGTCCTCCCAGGCGTCCGGGTCCTTGCCGCGGCGCGGGGCGGCGCTCCGCTCGTGGAACAGCCACCCCAGCGAATGGGCGGCGTTGACGGCGACGATGCCGAACCAGGCGACGAGCAGCCCGGCCAGGTCGGCCTTTTCGGCCGCGATGGCCGACAGCGGGATGGCCATGATCAGGGAGAACGCCCCGAAGCCGTAGCGGGCGCCGAAACGGCTGCCGCCCCGGCCGTGCGACTCCGGGCCGACCCGGCGTCCGGCACGGGCGAACGCCGTCTGGCTCTCGGCCAGTTCGCGGCGCACCTGCCGCTCGACCTGGGAGTCGATGCGCCGGTCCATCTTCTCCAGGAAGGAGTCGATGAGGGCCGACTCGTACTCCTCCCCCAGGTCCTTGCGCGCCTGGATGGTGGCGGCGAATTCCTTCTTGAGCTCTGGGTCACGGGCGTCCATGACGCCACCGTACGGACCGCACCGCCCGGGGGCACTGGGGGAAACCCCCGAACCTTCTCAGGGGTCGCCCCCAGTAGGGTCGTCCCGTGACCGGACCCGTGCCGCGCCTGCTGACCGCCCTCCACGACGCCACGTCCGACCGCCCGGACGCGGTCACCGTCGACGGACGCACCTGCTCACGCGAGGAACTGCTCGGCGCCGCGGGCGCGTTCGCGGCGCGCGTCGCGGGTGCCCCGGCGGTCGCCGTGCACGCGACGCCGTCCCTGGAGACTGTCGCGGCGGTCGTCGGCGGTCTCCTGGCGGGCGTCCCGGTCGTGCCGGTGCCGCCCGACGCGGGGCCGGCCGAGCGCGACCACATCCTGCGCGACTCCGGGGCCGTGCAGGCGCCCCCCGCCGTCCTCACCGAGCGCCGGTCCTGGGACGGTCCCGAGCCGGACCCGGACACCACGGCCCTGGTGCTGTACACCTCCGGCACCACCGGGGCGCCCAAGGGCGTCCTCGTAGCGCGCCGCGCGGTCGCCGCCGACCTGGACGCCCTCGCCGGGGCCTGGGAGTGGACGCCGCAGGACACCCTCGTCCACGGGCTGCCGTTGTTCCATGTGCACGGTCTGGTGCTGGGCGTGCTCGGCGCGCTGCGCACCGGGAGCCGTCTGGTCCACACCGGCCGCCCGACGCCGCAGGCGTACGCGGCGGCGGGCGGCAGCCTGTACTTCGGCGTGCCGACCGTCTGGGGCCGGGTCGCGCGGGACGCGGAGTCCGCCCGGGCGCTGAGCGGCGCCCGGCTGCTGGTCTCCGGCAGCGCGCCGCTGCCGGCGCCGGTCTTCCGCGACCTGGAGGCGCTGACCGGGCAGCGGCCGGTCGAGCGCTACGGCATGACCGAGACCCTGATCACGATCAGCACCCGGGCGGCCGGGGAGCGGCGCCCCGGCTCCGTCGGGCTGCCACTGCCGGGGATCCGCACCCGGATCGCCGCCGAGGCGGGCGCGGAGATCGGCGAGCTGCAGCTCACCGGGCCCACCCTCTTCGACGGCTACCTGGGACGGCCGGAGGCGACGGCGGCCTCGTACACCGAGGACGGCTGGTTCAGGACCGGGGACATCGCGGCGATCGAGCCGGACGGCATGCACCGGATCGTCGGCCGGGCGTCCACCGACCTGATCAAGTCCGGCGGCTACCGGATCGGCGCGGGCGAGGTGGAGAACGCCCTGCTGGACCACCCCGCGGTGCGCGAGGCCGCCGTGGTGGGCGCCCCGCACGCCGACCTCGGCCAGGAGATCGTGGCCTACGTGGTGGCGGACGGGGTCGGTGAACGGGAGCTGATCGACTTCGTGGCCGGCCACCTGTCGGCGCACAAGCGCCCCCGCAAGGTCCGCTTCCTGACCGAGCTGCCGCGCAACGTGATGGGCAAACCGCAGAAGAAGCTGCTGCCGCCCGCGTGAGCCGGGGCGCCTTGCCCTCCTGTATGGAATCATGCAGAGTCATCGGCACATGAATGGCCGAGCGGAGAGGGCGTCATGGCCACCGAGAACGCCACCGGAGCCGCCGGGACGGACACCGCGTCGGCGCGCCTGGTGAAGCTGTTCGAAGCGCACCGGCTCACGCCCACCCAGCGCCGCATCGCCCACTGCCTCGTCCGCCGGGCCGCCGACGCGCCCTTCCTGTCCAGCGTCGAGGTCGCGGAGCTCGCCGGGGTGAGCCAGCCCTCCGTGACCCGCTTCGCCGTCGCGCTCGGCTTCGACGGCTATCCGGCGCTCCGCCGCCACCTGCGCGAGGTCGCCCCCGCCGCGCGGCCCCAGGGGGAGCCGGCCGGGGACGCGTACAACGAGTACCAGGAAGCGGTGCAGGCCGAGATCGAGAACCTGCGGCACCTCGCCGCGCTGCTCGCCGACCCGGCCCCCGTCGCCCGCGCGGGCGCCCTGCTCGCCGCGTCCCGGCCGCTGCCCGTGCTGGGCCTGCGCGCCGCGGCCGCCCAGGCCCGGGGCTTCTGCTACTTCGCGGCCAAGGTGCACCCCGACGTCCGCCTCCTCGACGAGGCCGGCAGCATGCTCGCCGACCGCGTGGACGCGGCCGTACGGGCCGGGGCGAGCGCCCTGCTGTGCTTCGCGCTGCCCCGGCATCCGCGCGAGGTGGTCGAGGCACTGGAGTACGCCCGCTCGTGCGGGCTCACCGTCGTCACCGTCGCCGACAGCGCCTTCGCGCCGGTCGCCGCCCACTCCGACGTCCTGCTCCCGGCGGCCGTCGGCACGGGGCTCGCCTTCGACACCGCGTGCGCGCCGATGCTGCTCGGAAGGGTGCTGCTGGAGGCCGTGTGCGACGGGCTGCCGGACGCGCAGGCGCGGCTGGAGGAGTTCGACGCCAAGGCCGCGGCGCAGGGCCTGTTCGTGGAGTGACCGGCGCCCGGCCCGGTCAGGCGCGCGCCCCGTCGTGCTCCACGAGCAGATGGCGGGGACCGCGCAGCACCGGACTGCGCCGGTACGGGGGCGGGTCGTCCACCAGCCGCAGGCCGTCCAGGGCGCGCAGCAGGGCGGTGAGGGCGATCTGCGCCTCCAGCCGGGCCAGCGGCGCCCCGAAGCAGCTGTGGACGCCGCTGCCGAAGCCCAGGTGCTGGTTGTCGGTGCGCTGCGGGTCGAACCGGTCGGGGTCGCGGAACCGCTGCGGATCGCGGCTGCCCGAGGCGAGCACGAGGATCAGCGGCGCCCCCTTGGGCACGGTGACCCCCGCGACCTCGACGTCCACCAGCGGGGTGCGTTGCGGCAGCATCTGCACGGGCGGCTCGAACCGCAGCAGTTCCTCCACAGCCTGCGGCATCAGGGCGGGTTCGCGGCGCAGCAGCTCCAGCTGGTCGGGCCGGCGCAGCAGGGTGAGCATCCCGTTGGTGATCAGGTTGACGGTGGTCTCGTGCCCGGCGACGAGCAGCAGCACCGAGGTCACCATCAGCTCGATCTGGGTCAGCCCGCCGGCCGGGTCCTGGTCGTTGACGAACGCCGACAGCAGGTCGTCGGAGGGCTTGCCGCGCCGCCCCTCGGCCAGCCCGCCCAGGTAGACGCCCATCGCCCGGCGGGCCTCGGTCGCGGCCTGCGTGCGCTCGGTGGGGTCCTGGTCGGGGTTGAGGTCGAGTCCGCCGACGATCGCGTCGGACCAGCCGCGGAACTTCGGCTCGTCCTCCGGGGGCACGCCCAGCAGCCGGCAGATCACGGTGACGGGGAGCGGGTAGGCGAAGTCGTCGACGACGTCGACGCGCTGCTTGCCGCGGAGCCCGGCGACGAGTTCGTCGGCGATGCGGACGATCTCACCGTGCATGGCGTCCACCCGGCCGGGGGTGTGCGGCGGGCCGAAGGGCCGCATCGTGGTGCGGCGGAGCCGGTCGTGCTCGGGGTCGTCCAGGCCGATGAAGGACGGCGCCAGCTCCGCGGCCAGCCGGGCCTCCTCCGGGTCGCTGCGGTGGCGCCGGTCGGAGCTGATCCGCGGGTCGTGGAGCAGGGCCGTGATCTCGTGGTATGTGCCGACGAGATAGCTTCCGTCGTCCTGCGGCGCCACCTTGCTCTCGCGGAGTTCGGCGTACAGCGGGTACGGATCGGGCCGGCTGGCGTAGTCGGTGATCCTTCGGAACAGCGTGTCCGCAGCCATGCGCGGGGGCTCCTCGTCGTCGGGGGCCCCGGCGTCCTGCCACGGCCCGTCCGCGGTGCGGTCGGCGGCGGCCTCAGCCGCCGGGACGCACCAGGGTCAGGCGCCGGTCCGGCAGATGACCGGTGAGGGCGACCGTCGGGCCGTGCGAGAGCACAGCCGGGTCGGGCACGTCGGACGGCAGGGGGATCATCGGGGTGGTGCGGTCGGCGGCCCCGGGCTCGGGCGGGAACGGCGCGGCCGTCTCGATCAGGTTCTGGTAGTAGTCCAGCCACTTGGCCCGGTTCACCGACACCGCCGCCGTGATCCGGCCCTTGTAGCCGTAGACGACGACCAGCCGGGCCTCGCGCAGCGAGCCCTGGGCGACGACGACCTGGTCGGAGTAGGTGGGCACGCCCACCGACTTGATGTTGTGGCCGAACTGGCTGGACCAGAAGGTCGGCACTGCCAGGTGCGGCCGCCGGAAGGGCCCCGTACTGACCATGTTGTGCGCCGCCACCTCGGCCTGCGCGACCGCGTTGCCCCAGTGCTCCAGGGCGATCAGCTGGTAGCCGAAGAGCGGGTGCGGGAAGCGGGCCACGTCTCCGGCGACGAACACGTCGTCGGTGACGATGCCGTACATGTTGAAGGCGCGGCAGCCGGCGTCGCACGTCACGCCACGCGGGCCCGCGGCCAGGCCCGACTCGGCCAGCCACTCGGTGTTGCGGACGGCGCCGAGGGCGACCACGGCCACGTCCGCCTCGACGGTGCTCCCGTCCGAGAGACGGGCGCCGGTCAGGCGGCCGTCACCCTCCAGTGAGGTGACCTGCACCCCGCAGCGGAGGTCGACCCCGTGCCTGCGGTGCATCTCCGCGGCGACCGCGGCGAGCGTCCCGCCGAGCGCGCCCACCAGGGGCGCGGGGCCGCGCTCCACCACGGTCACGGGGATGTCCCGCTCCCGGCAGGCGGAGGCGATCTCAGAGCCGGTGAACCCGGCGCCGATCACCAGCACCCGCCGCGGCCCGGCGTCCAGCCGTTCGGCGAGCCCGGCCGCGTCGTCGCTGGTCCGCAGCGCGAACACCCCGTCCAGGGCGGCCTCGGCGGGGTTCGGCCAGGGGCGCGCGCGGGTGCCGGTGGCGATCAGCAGGCGGTCGTACGGCACCTCCTCGCCGTTCGCGAGGAAGACCCGCTTGCCGATCCCGTCGACCCCCGCGGCGGCGACGCCCAGCTTCCACCGCGCGTCCACCGGACGGCGCGCGGGGAGCCCGGTCGCTGTCGCGGGCACCCGGCCGAGCAGCACCTGCTTGGACAGCGGCGGCCGGTCGTACGGCGGGTGCGGCTCGTCGCCCACCAGTGTCAGCGAGCCCTCGAACCCCTCGTCGCGCAGCGTCTCGGCGGCCCGCAGACCGGCCAGGGACGCGCCGACGACCACGATGCGCCCGTCGCGCAGCTCACCGGACATCGGCACCAGCCGCCCCGCCCGTGAGGATGGCCTGCACCGGGCACGCCACCGCGGCCCGGTGGACGCGCTCCTGCTGGTCCTCCGGTACGGCCGGGACGTACAGCAGCGCTTCCTCGCCGTGCAGCTCGAAGACCTCGGGAGCGAGGAACGCGCACTGCGCGTAGGCCTGGCAGCGATTGAGGTCGACCACGATGTTCATACGCACCACTCCAGCCCCAGAGGCCCCTGGCTTCAGTGGTATCACTGCCTCCCGGGCCCCGCACGCGGTGCCGTTCTCACGGAATTCTGATGTTCCCTGAGTAACCTCCCTCCCCAGCACTCTCGGATCGAGCCGTGGAGGAGGAGGCAGCGGTGGTGCGTGGGGCGTATGTGCTGGCACGGGTGGCGGTCCTGGTACGGGTGCCGGGGCGGTGGCTGTGGTGGCTGGGGGTCGTGGCCGCGGGCGTCGGGGTCTTCGTGCCGGGACTGACCGGCCGCCGCATCGGGGTGCTGGGCGGTGCGGCGCTCTTCGTGGTCGCCGCCGTGGTGGCCTTCCTGGCGCGCCGGCGGCGGTACACGGCCCTCGCGGAGGCGGCCGAGCGTGCGCCCCGGAGCGTCTTCCTGCAGGACCGCCGGGTGACCGCGCGCGCCTGGCTCCGGGCCCGCCGGTGGTGGCTGCTCGGGGCGTTCGTGGCGGCCCTCGCGTCCGGTGCCGCGGCGCCGGCGGCGGCCGGGATGCTGCTCGCGGGGGCCGGGGCGGGGCTGTGGGCGAAGGCGGTGCGCCTGGGGCGCTGGGAGCGGGCCCACGACACGCTGCTGTGGGTCCGGCCCGAGCACGCGGGACGCGGTCCGGCCGCCCGGTCCGTCCCCGGATACGAGGCCACGGGGCCGGTGGCCGGCGACGCCGGTCCCGGCGGCTCCCCCCGCCGCCGTGCGGCGGTGGCGGGCTGAGCCGTCCGGGTGACGGGCGGCGCCGGTTCAGCCGCCGCTCTCCCGTACGAGGTCCTCGAGGGTCTGGGCGCGGCGCAGGGTGCTGAAGGCCGGCCCGGGCCCGGAGTAGCCGTGGACGGCGGGGCGGGGGAGCGAGTTGTACGCGAAGTGGGTCGAGAAGTAGTACGCCCCCGTGTCGGGCAGCGCCACGAGGTCGCCCTCGGTGAGCAGCGGCAGCTCGCGCGCCGTCGCGACGAGGTCGCCGGCGAAGCAGCACGGCCCGGCGACGTCCTGGACGACCGGCTCGCCGTCCTTGGGCCGCCCCTTCGGGTCCAGCGCCAGCACCCGCAGCGGCCAGGCGCCGGGCGCGAAGACCGTACGCGTGGCGACCTGGGCGCCGGCGTGCGTCACGGCGATCGCGCGGCCCCCGGCGCGCTTGGCGTACTCCACCCGCGCCAGGATCGTGCCCTGCTTGGCCACCAGCGACCGGCCGAACTCCGTGACCAGGGCGTACCGCCCGTCGAAGAGCCCGGGCACGGCGGCGCGGAGTGCGTCGGCGTAGGCACGGAAGCCCGGGCGCACCTCGTCGGAGGCGAAGTTGACCGGCAGGCCGCCGCCGATGTCGAGGGTGGTGACCTGCCGCCGCCCGGCCGCCGTGTTGATCCGCTCGGCGAGCTCGTGGGCCGCGCGGACGCCGGCCGCCATCAGTTCCAGGGGCACGCCCTGCGACCCGGTGTGGGTGTGCAGCCGGGTCAGCCAGGGCCGGTCGAGGTAGGCGCGGACCACCCAGTCCACCGCGCCCTCGTCGCGCAGGGCGACGCCGAACTTCGACGTGGCCGTGGCCGTGCTCATCGCCCCGATGCTGCCCGCGCCGACCTGGGGGTTGACCCGCAGACCCAGCGAGGAGGCGGTGGTGCCGGGCGGCACCAGCCGGTCCAGGCGGGCCAGCTCCTGCGGGTTGTCGGCGTTGAGGGCGATGCCGAGGGCGAGCGCCTGCCGCAGTTCGTCCCGGGTCTTGGCGGGGGAGTCCAGCACGATCATGCCGGGGGGTACGCCCGCCGCCCGGGCCAGGGCGAGCTCGCCGGGGCTGGCGACCTCCGCGCCGATGCCCTCCTCGGACAGCAGCCGCAGCACCGGCACCAGCGAGGCCGCCTTGACCGCGAAGGTGTGGGTGACCTCCACCCCGGGGGTGGCGAAGGCCGCCCGCAGATCGGCGGCGGCCGCCCGGACCCCGTCCAGGTCGAGCAGTCCGACCACGGGCCTGTCGGGGCCGATCAGTCCCCGCTCGACCGCCGCGCGCAGTGCCCGTTCCCGTCGTGCCGCAGGTTCCTCGGTCATACGGCCATCGTGTCAGTCCCGGGCCGGCCGGGGCGGGCCCGTGAGGGGCGGGCCCCGGGCGGGTACGACCTGCCCGAGGGGACATGCGACCCGGAACGTCCCCACGGCAGGCCCGGGAGAGGCACGGCGACCCGGTTGACTAGTGCTATTCAGCAGACCAGGATGTGAATGACTCAATCCAGTCGCGAGGAGGCAGGGGCATGACCGGAACCGGTGCCGGAGCGAGGACCGTACGCGCACCGCGCGGCAGCGCGCTCACCACGCAGGGCTGGCAGCAGGAAGCCGCGCTGCGCATGCTGCAGAACAACCTCGACCCCGAGGTCGCCGAGCACCCCGAGAAGCTGGTCGTCTACGGCGGCACCGGCAAGGCCGCCCGCGACTGGCGGTCCTTCGACGCCATGGTGCGCACCCTGCAGAGCCTCAAGCAGGACGAGACGATGCTCGTCCAGTCCGGCCGCCCGGTCGGCGTCATGCAGACCCACGAGTGGGCGCCGCGCGTGCTCATCGCCAACTCCAACCTCGTGGGCGACTGGGCCACCTGGGAGGAGTTCCGCCGCCTTGAGGCGCTGGGGCTGACCATGTACGGCCAGATGACGGCCGGTTCGTGGATCTACATCGGCACCCAGGGCATCCTCCAGGGCACCTACGAGACCTTCGCCGCCGTCGCCGAGAAGAAGTTCGGCGGCAGCCTGGCCGGGACCATCACCCTCACCGCCGGTCTCGGCGGCATGGGCGGCGCCCAGCCGCTCGCCGTGACCATGAACGGCGGCGTCGCGATCTGCGTCGACGTCGACCCGCGCGCCATCGAACGCCGCATCGAGCACCGCTACCTGGACGTGCGCGCCGACTCCCTGGAGCACGCGCTCGCGCTGGCCACCGAGGCCCGCGACCGGCGCAAGCCGCTGAGCATCGGCGTCCTCGGCAACGCCGCCGAGCTGGTGCCGCAGCTGCTGGCCATGGACGCGCCCATCGACATCGTCACCGACCAGACCTCCGCCCACGACCCGCTGGCGTACCTGCCGATCGGCGTCGACTTCGAGGACATGGCCTCGTACGCCGCCGAGAAGCCCGCCGAGTTCACCCAGCGCGCCCGCGAGGCGATGGCGAAGCACGTCGAGGCCATGGTCGGCTTCATGGACGCGGGCGCCGAGGTCTTCGACTACGGCAACTCCATCCGCGGCGAGGCCCAGCTCGCGGGCTACGAGCGGGCGTTCGCGTTCCCCGGCTTCGTCCCGGCCTACATCCGCCCGCTGTTCTGCGAGGGCAAGGGCCCCTTCCGCTGGGCGGCGCTGTCCGGCGACCCGGCCGACATCGCCAAGACCGACAAGGCGATCCTCGAGCTCTTCCCGGAGAACGAGTCGCTGGCCCGCTGGATCAGGATGGCCGGTGAGCGGGTCCACTTCCAGGGCCTGCCCGCGCGCATCTGCTGGCTCGGCTACGGCGAGCGCGACAAGGCCGGCGAGCGCTTCAACGAGATGGTCGCCGACGGCACCCTGGCCGCCCCGGTCGTCATCGGCCGCGACCACCTCGACGCGGGCTCGGTGGCCTCCCCGTACCGCGAGACCGAGGCCATGCTCGACGGCTCGGACGCCATCGCCGACTGGCCGCTGCTCAACGCCATGGTCAACGTCGCCTCCGGTGCCTCCTGGGTCTCCATCCACCACGGCGGCGGCGTCGGCATCGGCCGCTCCATCCACGCCGGCCAGGTCACCGTCGCCGACGGCACCAAGCTGGCGGGCGAGAAGATCCGCCGCGTGCTCACCAACGACCCGGGCATGGGCGTCATCCGGCACGTCGACGCCGGGTACGAGCGCGCCGAGGAGGTCGCCGCCGAGCGCGGTGTGCGCGTGCCCATGCGCGAGGGCGCCGAGAGCGCCGAAGGCGGGGAGGCGTGACCTCCTCGTTCCACGGGATGTGGGCGGAGTTGCGGCCCATCGGCCGCGACTCCGGCTCCGGGGGCTACCGCCGCTACGCCTGGACCGGCGCGGACACCGACTGCCGCGCCTGGTTCCGGGCGCAGGCCGAGAGCCGCGGTCTGGCGTACGAGCTGGACCGCAACGGCAACCAGTGGGCCTGGCTCGGCGATGCCACCGCGGGGGACGCCGTCGTCACCGGCTCGCACCTGGACTCGGTACCCGACGGCGGCGCCTTCGACGGCCCGCTCGGCGTCGTGTCGTCCTTCGCGGCGCTGGACGAGCTGCGCGCCCGCGGCGCCGCCCCCGTCAGGCCGCTGGCGATCGTCAACTTCGGCGACGAGGAGGGCGCCCGCTTCGGGCTGGCCTGCGTCGGCTCCCGGCTGACCGCCGGTCAGCTGTCCGCCGGGAAGGCCCGGGAGCTGCGCGACGGCGACGGCGTCACTCTCGCGCAGGCCATGGAACGCGCCGGGCACGACCCCGAGGCGATCGGCCCCGACCCCGAACGCCTCGCCCGCATCGGCGCTTTCGTCGAACTCCACGTGGAGCAGGGCCGCGCCCTGGCCGACACCCCGCACGCCGTCGGCGTCGCCTCCGCCATCTGGCCGCACGGCCGCTGGCGGTTCGACTTCCACGGCGAGGCCAACCACGCGGGCACCACCCGCCTGGAGGACCGCCGCGACCCGATGCTGACCTATGCCAACACGGTGCTGGCCGCCCGCAAGAAGGCGCGGCTCGCCGGGGCGCTGGCCACCTTCGGCAAGGTCGGCGTCGAGCCCAACGGCGTCAACGCCATCGCCTCCCTCGTGCGCGGCTGGCTGGACTCGCGCGCCGCCGACGAGGCCACCCTGGCCGAGGTCGTCGGCGAGATCGAGCGCGCCGCGGCCGAGCGGGGCGAGCGCGACGGGGTCCGCGTGGAGGTCACCCGGGAGTCCTTCACCCCGGTCGTGGAGTTCGCGCACGGCCTGCGCGACGAGCTCGTCGAGCTGCTGGGGGAAGTGCCCGTGCTGCCGACCGGGGCGGGACACGACGCCGGCATCCTCTCCGAGGCCGTCCCGACCGCCATGCTGTTCGTGCGGAACCCCACCGGGGTCTCGCACTCCCCGGCCGAGTCGGCCACCGAGGACGACTGCCTGGCCGGGGTGACCGCACTCGCCGACGTACTGGAGGGCCTGGCGTGTCGCTGACGCCGCAGAGCTACTGGGCCGAGTACGCGTGGACGGGCGGCCGCGTCGAACGGGGCGTGGTCCTCGACACCGCCGCCGACGGCCGGATCGCCGCCGTGCGCACCGGGGCCGCCGCGCCGCCCGTCGGGGCCGTGACGCTGCGCGGGCTCACCCTGCCGGGCCTGGCCAACGCCCACAGCCACGCCTTCCACCGGGCCCTGCGCGGCACCGTGCAGCAGGGCAGCGGCACCTTCTGGACCTGGCGCGAGGCCATGTACCGGGTGGCGGCCGCGCTCACCCCCGACACGTACTTCGACCTCGCCCGCGCCGCCTACGCGGAGATGGCGCTGGCCGGCATCACCTGCGTCGGCGAGTTCCACTACGTGCACCACCGGCCGGGCGGCGCGCCCTACGCGGAGCCCAACGCCATGGGCGAGGCACTGATCGCCGCCGCCGCCGAGGCGGGCATCCGGATCACCCTCCTCGACACCGTCTACCTCTCCTCCGGCTTCGGCGCCGCCCCCGAGCCGCACCAGCTGCGCTTCAGCGACGGCGACGCCGAGGCCTGGGCCGAACGCGCCGAAGCCCTCGCCGACCGGCCGCACGCGCGGATCGGAGCGGCGGTCCACTCGGTGCGCGCCGTCCCCGCCGACCAGCTGGCCGCCGTCGTGCGCTGGAGCGAGGACCGCCAGGCGCCGCTGCACGTCCACCTGTCCGAGCAGCCCGCCGAGAACGAGGCCTGCCACGCGGCGCACGGCGTCACCCCCACCCGGCTCCTCGCCGACCACGGCGTGCTCGGCCCGCGCACCTCGGCCGTCCACGCCACGCACCTCACCGACGAGGACATCGCGCTGCTGGGCGGCTCCGGAACCACGATCTGCATGTGTCCCACCACCGAGCGGGACCTCGCCGACGGGATCGGCCCGGCCAAGCGGCTGCAGGAGGCGGGCAGCCCGCTCAGCCTCGGCAGCGACAGCCACGCCGTGATCGACCTGTTCGAGGAGGCGCGGGCCATGGAGCTGGACGAGCGGCTGCGCACCCGCACCCGCGGGCACTGGACCGCCGCCCAGTTGCTGCGCGCCGCCACCGCCGACGGGCACGCCTCACTCGGCTGGGCCGACGCGGGGCGGCTGGAGGCGGGCGCGCTCGCCGACTTCACCACGATCGCGCTGGACAGCGCGCGCACCGCGGGCCCCCCGGCCCGGCTCGGCGCCGAGACCGCCGTCTTCGCGGCCACCGGGGCCGACGTCCGCCACACGGTGGTCGGCGGCCGTCACGTCGTCCGCGACGGCGCGCACCAGCTCGTCCACGACGTGGGCGCGGCCCTGGGAGCCGCGATCTCCGCCGTCCCCGCCGCCGAAGGAACCCCGTCATGAGCAGCAGCGTCATCACCCGCATCGGCAGCCTGGTCACCAACGACCCGGCGCTCGGGCAGGGCCCGCTCGGCCTGCTGGAGGACGCGGCGCTCGTCATCGACGGCGAGCACGTGGCCTGGGTCGGCCCCTCCGCCGCGGCGCCCGCCGCGGACGAGTCGTACGACGCGGCCGGACGGGCGGTCATCCCCGGCTTCGTCGACTCCCACTCCCACCTGGTCTTCGCCGGCGACCGCACCCGCGAGTTCAACGCCCGCATGTCGGGGCAGGCGTACACCGCCGGCGGCATCCGCACCACTGTGGCCGCCACCCGCGCGGCGAGCGACGAGGAGCTGCACGCCAACGTCGCCCGCTACGTCGCCGAGGCCCTGCGCCAGGGCACCACCACCATCGAGACCAAGTCCGGCTACGGCCTCACCCCGCACGACGAGGCCCGCGCCCTGCGCATCGCGGGCGACCACGCCGACGAGGTCACCTTCCTCGGCGCGCACATCGTCGCCCCCGAGTACGCCGACGACCCGGCCGGCTACGTCGACCTGGTGACCGGCCCCATGCTCGACGCGTGCGCCCCGTACGCCCGCTGGGTCGACGTCTTCTGCGAGCGCGGCGCCTTCGACGGCGACCAGGCCCGCACGATCCTCACCGCCGGCGCCGCCCGCGGCCTGGTCCCGCGGGTGCACGCCAACCAGCTCGGCCACGGTCCGGGCGTGCAGCTCGCCGTGGAGCTGGACGCGGCCTCCGCCGACCACTGCACCCACCTCACCGACGCCGACGTCGACGCGCTCGCGAGCGGCCGCACGGTGGCGACGCTGCTGCCCGGCGCCGAGTTCTCCACCCGCGCGGTCTACCCCGACGCGCGCCGGCTGATCGACGCGGGCGCGACGGTCGCGCTGTCCACGGACTGCAACCCCGGCTCCTCCTTCACCAGTTCCATGCCCTTCTGCGTGGCCGTCGCGGTACGGGACATGCGGATGACCCCCGACGAGGCGGTGCGGGCCGCGACCCTCGGCGGGGCGCTGGCGCTGCGCCGGGACGACGTCGGACGGCTCGCGCCCGGCGCGCGGGCCGACGTGGTCGTGCTGGACGCCCCGTCGCACGTCCACCTCGCCTACCGGCCCGGGGTGCCGCTGGTGTCCGCGGTGTGGCGGCGCGGGGTGCGCGAATCGGTCTGACCCGTGCCGGGCGCGGGCGTGCCACCGTCCCACCTCCCGCCCGCCGGCGCCACGGGCCGGTCCTGAGAACGCCGAGGGCCCGGTGAGGCAAGTCTCACCGGGCCCACCGCGCCGTACCGGGAAGGGAAGGGGAAGGGAGCGGGTCACTCCTCCACGAGCAGCCCCCGCCGCAGACGCCCGAGGGTGCGGCTGAGCAGCCGGGACACATGCATCTGGGAGATGCCCAGCTCGACGCCGATCTCGGACTGCGTCATGTTGCCCACGAAGCGCAACGAGAGGATCTGCCGGTCGCGCGCCGGGAGCTCGGCGATCAGCGGCTTGAGGGACTCCACGTACTCGATCCCCTCCAGACCGTGGTCCTCGTAGCCGATGCGGTCGGCGAGCGCCCCTTCGGTGTCGTCCTCCTCGGGCTGGGCGTCCAGCGAGCTCGCGGTGTACGCGTTGCTCGCGCTCATGCCCTCGACGACCTCTGCCTCGGTGATCTGCAGCCGGTCGGCCAGCTCGGCGACGGTCGGCGCGCGGTCCAGCTGCTGCGCGAGCTCGTCACCGGCCTTGGCCAGGTCCAGCCGCAGCTCCTGCAGCCGCCGCGGCACCCGCACGGACCAGGAGGTGTCGCGGAAGAAGCGCTTGATCTCGCCGATGATGGTCGGCATCGCGAACGTGGGGAACTCGACCCCGCGGCTCAGCTCGAAGCGGTCGATGGCCTTGATCAGCCCGATCGTGCCCACCTGGATGATGTCCTCGACCGGCTCGCTGCGGGAGCGGAACCGGGAGGCGGCGAACTTCACCAGGGCGAGATTGAGCTCGACCAGGGTGTTGCGTACATAGCTGTACTCCTGGGTGCCCTCCTCCAGCGTCTCGAGTCGCTGGAAGAGCGTCTTGGACAGGGCCCGTGCGTCGACCGGACCCACCTCGTCGAAGGGCGGGATCTCCGGGAGGTCCTCCAGGCCCTCCGGTGTTCCGTGTTCCTCGTGGACGCCGGCCTCGGTGGTCGCCGACGCGTCGTGCGCGTCGAGACGGGGTGCCATGCTCTCCTCCCTCGGGGTGCGGCGGCAGGGCAAGCGGAGCGTGAAATTCAGCCCACACTCAACGCCTACCCCGTTCGGCATGGATATTGCAACCCGGGGGCCCCCGATCTGCGGACGCCGCCGGAGCGACTACCACCCAGGTCAGGAAGCGCGTAGGGTGCGAGAAGCGGATCGCCGAGTCGTCCGGGAGGAGTGTGCATGGACCGCGAGATGGTGGACACGACCGGGCGTGACCGGCTGCACGTTTCCGTGCAGCGGTACGGCACGAAAGCGGTCGTCGCGCCCGCCGGTGAGCTCGATCACCACACGGCCGACCTGCTGCGCGAGCCGCTCGACACCCTGATCGAGGACGGCTTCGGCACCCTCGTGGTGGACTGCACGCAATTGGAGTTCTGCGACTCCACCGGACTCAACGTCCTGCTCGGCACCCGGCTGAAGGTCGAGGCCGCGGGCGGTGCGGTCCATCTGGCCGGGATGAAGCCGGCCGTGGCCAAGGTGTTCGCCATCACCGGCGCCGAGGCCGTGTTCACCGTCCACGACACCCTGGACGACGCACTCAAGGAGTGACCCTCCGTGGCGGCTCCTCAGGGGGGCGCCACGGCACGCCCTGTTTCGTCCGCACCCGGAGGTGTTCACCGGAGCGGCCCGGGCAGGAGAGATCTCGGGATCACTTCGGACACCGCCGGACATCGGTGAGTGGAGGCGCTGATGAGCACCACCCGGCCACCTGCGGCCGACGACCGCGGCCCGGACCCGGGCGATGCGGAAGTGCCGCCGCGCGGTCAGGCCGACCAGGACGGCGAGGCACGTCGGCTGTCACTCGCCGACGTGGCCGGCGTGGTGCCCAGCGCGCGTGACTTCACCCGCCGCGCACTCCACGACTGGGGCTGGCTGCCGGCCGACACCGCGGACCGTCGTGCGGCGGCGGAGGACGTCCTGCTGGTGGTGTCGGAACTGGTCACCAACGCCTGCCTGCACGCGGGCGGTCCCGAGGAGCTGCGGCTGTTCCGGCATGCCAAGGCCCTGCGCCTGGAGGTCGCCGACGGCGGCGCCGGCAGCCCCGCCCCGCGCACCCCGCACCGGGCCGGACGCCCCGGTGGGCACGGGATGTTCATAGTGCAGCGGCTCTGCCTGGACTGGGGGGTCGTGCGCTACGCCGACGGCCGGCCGGGCAAGACGGTCTGGGCCGAGGTCGCCTCCCCCGCCTGAGCCGGATGTCTTCCCCTCTTTCCCTCGCGGGCGTGCTGTCCCCTCGTATCCGATGGAACGTCAGTAACGTCTGGGGGAAGTGAGGCATCTGGTGTCACTTCCCGAGCGCGAGGCGGCCGCGGTGTCGGCCGCTGTCGCCGTCATGGCGGCGGCGGCCGTTCTCGGCGGCGCCCCGGCCGCGTACGCGACGGTCGTGGACGTCACGTACGACTGCGGGACGCCGATCGGCGACGCCGAGGAGAAGGGCGGCGCCCACGACCTCGTCGTCCACTTCGGCGAAGCCGCCATGGCAGCCCGGCCGACGTACCCGCCGACTCCGTCAAACCCTCGATGAAGGTCGAGGCCGGCGGCGCGGACTAGGGCGAGGTCGTCGTCGAGGGCCACACCAAGAAGGACCCCATCAAGGCCGGCGACCCCATCGAGATCCCCGACCTCACCGGCACCTACACACCCGCCCACGACGGGCGGGCCACCCTGACCCCGGGCGTCCTGACCGTCGAGTCCCTCGGCACCACCACGACCTGCACCCCCACCGAGGACCCCGGGGTCTCCCTGACCCCGGACGTCACCGGGCAGGAGGGCGGTATCACCGGCGGTTCCGGCGGGTCGTCCGGCACGTCCGGCGGTACGGCCACCACCTCCGGCGGCGAGGCCACCACCTCCGGCGGCCTCGCCGGCACCGGTGCCTCCGACCGGGCGTCCCTGCACGCCCCCGCCCTCGTCGCCGGGACGGCGCTCCTCCCCGGCGGTGCGGGCTTCACCTTCACCCCGTGGAGCCGTCTGCGGCGCTGACCCGGCGACGCCGCGCGCACGCCGGGCCGGGGCGGCCGACGGAGGCCGGCCTAGCCGTCCAGGTCCTCGATCGAGGCGGTGGAGGGGCCGCGCTTGCCCGCGAGCCCTGCCGCCACCGACCCGGCGTCGCGCAGCACCCGGACCGCGTTCCGCCACGCCAGCTTCGCGAGGTCGTCCTCGGACCAGCCGCGGCGCAGGAGTTCGGCGAACAGCCGCGGATAGCCCGAGACGTCGCCCAGGCCCTCGGGGAGGTGCACGACCCCGTCGTAGTCGCCGCCGAGGCCGAGGTGGTCGACGCCGGCGACCTCGCGCATGTGGTCGAGATGGTCCGCGACGGTGCCGATGTCCGCGAGCGGCCGGGGGTGTGCGGCCGAGTAGGCCTCCTGGACGGCCTGGGCCTTCGGCGACTGGTCGAGCGGGTGCAGGCCGTGGGCCTTCATGTTCTCGTTCGCGCCGACGATCCACTCGGCGGCCGCCGGCAGGATGAACTGCGGCACGAAGGTGGCCATCGCGACGCCCCCGTTGCTGGGGAGCTGCTCCAGGACGTCGTCCGGGATGTTGCGGACGTGGTCGCAGACGGCGCGCGAGGAGGAGTGCGAGAACAGCACCGGGGCCTCGCTGACCCGCAGCGCCGCCCGCATCGTGCCGGGCGAGACGTGGGAGAGGTCGACCAGCATGCCGAGGCGGTTCATCTCGCGGACGACCTCCTCGCCGAAGGCGGTCAGGCCGCCGTGCCGTGCCTCGTCGGTGGCCGAGTCCGCCCAGTCGATGGTGTCGTTGTGGGTGAGCGTCATGTAGCGCACGCCCAGCGTGTACAGCATCCGCAGCACCCCCAGGGAGTTGGCGATGCTGTGGCCGCCCTCGGCCCCCATGAGGGAGGCGATGCGGCCCTCGGTGCGGGCGGCCTCCATGTCGTCCGCCGTCACCGCCAGGCGCAGCGCGTCCGGGTGACGGTCGACCAGGCGCAGCACGCAGTCGATCTGCTCCAGGACGGCGACGACCGCGTCGCCCCCGGTGAGGTCGCTGCGGACGTACACCGACCAGAACTGCGCCCCGACGCCGCCCGCCCGCAGCCGGGGGATGTCGGTGTGCAGGTGGGCGGACTGGTCGGTGGCGATGTCACGCCGCTCGAGGTCGTAGCGGACCTGCTCGCGCAATCGCCACGGGAGGTCGTTGTGTCCGTCCACCACGGGGTGGGCGGCGAGCAGTTCCTGTGCGCGTGCGAGCAGGTCCATGGACTACTTCTTCCCTCCGAAACCGAAGCCGGCCGACCCCTCCACCTTGGCACGCAGCCGCTTGCCCTTCTCGGTGGCCTGCTGGTTCAGCTCGTCCTGGAAGTGCCGCATGCGCTCCAGCAGTTCCGTGTCGTGCGCGGCGAGCATGCGCACCGCGAGCAGGCCCGCGTTGCGCGCGCCGGCCACCGAGACCGTGGCGACCGGGACACCGGCGGGCATCTGCACGATGGACAGCAGCGAGTCCATGCCGTCCAGGTACTTCAGCGGCACGGGCACGCCGATCACCGGCAGCGGAGTCACCGACGCCAGCATCCCGGGCAGGTGCGCGGCGCCGCCGGCGCCCGCGATGATCGCCTTGAGGCCGCGCTCGGCGGCCTGCTCGCCGTACGCGACCATCTCGCGCGGCATGCGGTGCGCGGAGACGACGTCGACCTCATAGGGCACCTCGAACTCGTCCAGCGCCTGCGCGGCGGCCTCCATGACCGGCCAGTCGGAGTCGGAACCCATCACGATGCCGACCAGCGGCCCAGCGGGATTGCTCACTCTTGGATCGTCCCTCGCAGGTAGTCGGCGGCGTGCCGGGCGCGTTCGCGCACCTCGGCCAGGTCGTCGCCGAAGGTGTTGACATGGCCCACCTTGCGGCCGGGCTTCACGTCCTTGCCGTACATGTGGATCTTCAACTGCGGGTCCCGCGCCATGCAGTGCAGGTACGCCGCGTACATGTCGGGGTAGTCACCGCCGAGCACGTTCGCCATCACCGTCCACGGCTGGCGGGGGCGCGGATCGCCGAGCGGCAGGTCGAGGACCGCGCGCAGGTGGTTGGCGAACTGCGAGGTTATGGCGCCGTCCTGGGTCCAGTGGCCGCTGTTGTGCGGGCGCATGGCCAGTTCGTTGACGAGGATCCGGCCGTCCCGGGTCTCGAAGAGCTCCACGGCGAGGTGACCCACCACGCCGAGCTCCTTGGCGATGGTCAGCGCGAGCCGCTGGGCCTGCGACGAACGGGCCTCCGGCAGCTCGGGCGCCGGGGCGATGACCGTGTCGCACACGCCGTCGACCTGGATGGACTCCACCACCGGGTAGGCCACCGCCTGCCCGTGCGGGGAGCGCACGACGTTGGCCGCCAGCTCCCGCACGAAGTCGACCTTCTCCTCCGCCAGCACCGGCACGCCGGCCCGGAACGGCTCGGCGGCGCCGGCCTCGTCGCGGACCACCCACACGCCCTTGCCGTCGTAGCCGCCGCGCACCGTCTTCAGCACGACCGGATACCCCTCGCCCTCCTCGGCGAAGCGCGTCACGTCGGCCGGGTCGGAGACGATGCGGTGCCGCGGGCAGGGCACGCCGATGGAGTCGAGCTTCGCCCGCATCACGCCCTTGTCCTGGGCGTGCACCAGCGCGTCGGGCCCGGGGCGGACGGCGATGCCGTCGGCCTCCAGCGCCCGCAGGTGCTCGGTGGGGACGTGCTCGTGGTCGAAGGTGATCACGTCACAACCGGCGGCGAACGCGCGCAAGGTGCCGAGGTCGCGGTAGTCGCCCACCACGACCTCACCGGCGACCAAGGCCGCGGAGTCCACGGGTGTGTCGCTGAGGAGTTTGAACCTGATGCCGAGCGGGATGCCCGCCTCGTGGGTCATACGGGCGAGCTGGCCGCCGCCGATCATGCCGACTACGGGGAATGTCACAGGCACCAGGATATCTGGGCATCAATGACGCACCGACCGCCGTCCCGGAGGGGCCCCGGATAGCATGAAGGTCACTGACCAGACACAGACGGGGCCGAACGATCACATGGACGGTGCGGCAGGGCTGCGGAACCGGCTGACGGCGATGTCCCGCGAGATCGCCAAGTTCGGCGCGGTCGGCGGGTCTGGGGTCCTGGTCAACATCGGGGTCTTCAACCTCGTCCGGCACAGCACGGACCTCCAGGTGGTGCGGGCCGGCATCATCGCGACCGTCGCCGCGATCGCCTTCAACTACGTGGGGTTCCGCTACTTCACCTACCGTGACCGCGACAAGTCGGGCCGTACCCGCGAGCTGACCCTCTTCATGGTGTTCAGCGCCGTGGGCCTGGTGATCGAGAACGGGGTGCTGTACACGGCGACCTACGCCTTCGGCTGGGACAGCCCGCTGCAGAGCAACGTCTTCAAGTTCATCGGCATCGGCGTGGCGACCCTGTTCCGCTTCTGGTCGTACCGCAGCTGGGTGTTCAAGGCACTCCCCGTCCGCGAGCCGGCCGTGCACCAAGCAGAATCGTTCCTGGTCGCGAAGGGGAACGAGACCCCCGGCGCCCGGACCGGCACCCACGTCAGCTAGCGCTTCTCCGCGCCCCTCCCGCGGGTGACCTGGTCCTCACGCGCCAGGAAGAGCGCGAAGACCGGCGGACGCTGCTGCAGGAGCTCCAGGCGGCCGCCGTCGGCCTCGGCCAGGTCGCGTGCGACCGCGAGACCGATGCCGGTGGAGTTGCGGCCGCTGACCGTCCGCTCGAAGACCCGCGCCCCCAGCTCCGGCGGCACGCCCTGGCCCTCGTCCGTGACCTCGACCACGACCTGCGTACCGGTGACCCGGGTGGTGATCGCGACCGTGCCGGAGCCGTGCATCAGCCCGTTCTCGATCAGTGTCGCCAGCACCTGGGCCACCGCCCCCGGGGTGCCGACCGCGCGCAGCCGGTTCTTGCCCGCGGAGGTGATGGCCCGGCCCGCGCTGCGGTACGCCGGGCGCCACTCCTCCACCTGCTGCTTGATCACGTCGTCGATGTCGAAGACGACCGCCGAGCCGGTCCGCGGGTCCCGCGCGTTGGTGAGCAGCCGCTGCACGACGTCCGTGAGCCGCTCCACCTGACCGAGCGCGATCGCCGCCTCCTCCTTGACGGCGTCCTCGTCCTCGGCCGTGGCGATGATCTCCTCCAGCCGCATCGACAGCGCCGTCAGCGGGGTCCGCAGCTGGTGGGACGCGTCCGCCGCCAGGCGCCGCTCGGCGGTCAGCATCCGGGCGATGCGCTCGGCACTGCGGTCCAGCACGTCGGCGACCCGGTCCAGCTCCGGGACGCCGTAGCGCCGGTGCCGCGGCCGGGGGTCGCCGGAGCCCAGCCGCTCCGCGGTCTCCGCGAGGTCCGTCAGCGGGCTGCCGAGACGCCGTGCCTGGCGCACCGCGAGGACGACGGCGGCCAGCACCGCCAGCAGCGCCACCGCCAGGATGATCAGCAGGGTGCGGCCGATCTCCTGGCTCACCTTGCTGCGCGACTCCTCGACGGTGACGGTCTCGCCCTGCTCGCCGGTCTGCCGCGAGGAGATCACCTGGCCCGTGGGCCTGGTGCCGATGGCGATCGGCTCCGCCCCCGGGATCTGCACCAGCGCGTACCGCCCGGGGGCGATCTGCTGGGCCAGCACCTCGCGGCTGATCCGCTCCTCGCCGATCATCCTGCTCTCGACGATGCCGATCAGCCGCACGGCCTCGGAGTCCACGCTCTCCTTGGCGCTGTTCTCGATCGTCCGGGCCTCCACCAGGACGAGGGAGACGCCGAAGACGGCGATGACGACGAGCACCACGGCGAGCGTGGACTGGATGAGACGGCGGCGCATGAGTGAAGCGTCTCAGACCGCGCGGACCCCTGGTGTGCCCCTGCTTCCTAGTTCTTCTCGAACCGGAAGCCGACCCCGCGCACCGTGGAGATGTAGCGGGGGGCCGCCGCGTCGTCGCCGAGCTTCTTGCGCAGCCAGGAGATGTGCATGTCCAGGGTCTTCGTGGAGGACCACCAGGTGGTGTCCCAGACCTCGCGCATCAGCTGCTCCCGGGTGACCACCCGGCCGGCGTCCCGCACCAGCACCCGCAGGAGGTCGAACTCCTTCGCGGTGAGTTGCAGTTCCTCGTCGCCCATCCACGCGCGGTGCGACTCGACGTCGATGCGCACGCCCTGGGTGGAGGGATGCTGGGCCTCGGCGGTGCCGCGCCGCAGCAGCGCCCGAACCCGGGCCAGCAGCTCGGCCAGCCGGAAGGGCTTGGTCACGTAGTCGTCGGCGCCGGCGTCCAGGCCGACCACCGTGTCCACTTCGTCGGCGCGCGCGGTGAGCACCAGTACCGGGAAGCCATGGCCTTCGGTGCGCAGCCTTCTGCACACCTCGAGCCCGTCCATTCCGGGCAGCCCCAGGTCGAGCACCAGAAGATCGAAGGAGCCGAGCAGGGCGGCTTCGAGCGCCGCGGGTCCGTCCTCGCGCACCTCGACCTCGTACCCTTCGCGGCGCAGCGCGCGTGCGAGCGGTTCCGAGATGGATGCGTCGTCCTCGGCGAGCAGTACGCGGGTCATGGGCTGATGGTAGTCCGCTCGGAGAAACCGCACGCCGGGCGGGCCGTCACTGTTGTGAGGCACATCTCAAGTCGTCTCATATAGCACATCTCGCACTGCCATAAGGTAACCAAAAGCCCGTATAGGTACACAGGACCCTTGGCGCGCCCCACGCGGCGAAGGGCCCTTCCGGTACGGGGCTGGTCCCCACCAGCATTTCAGTGGGCCGTGGATCCCGGTGCGCCCCCGCGCGCCCCGGTGCCGGCCTCCCCCCACCGGGCGCGCACCGCTCTCGCAGCGCGTCCCGAGCAGCAAGGAAAGTCCATGGCGTCCAGCCTGACGAAGGACGCCGCGCCGCAGGGCACCCCTGCGGCCGGCGGCAAGACCTTCCTCGGCCACCCCCGCGGCCTGGCCACCCTTTTCATGACCGAGACGTGGGAGCGTTTCAGCTACTACGGCATGAGGGCCCTTCTCGTCCTCTACCTGACGGCCTCGGTCACGGACGGCGGCCTCGGCATGAAGGCCGCCACCGCGGGCGCGATCTACAGCGTCTACACCGCGACGGTGTACCTGCTGGCGATGCCGGGCGGCTGGTTCGCCGACCGCCTCTGGGGGCCGCGCCGCACGGTCGCCATCGGCGGCACGATCATCATGATCGGCCACTTCCTGCTGGCCGTGCCGGTGAAGGCGTCGTTCTTCGTCGGCCTCGTCTTCATCGCCGTGGGCTCCGGCCTGCTGAAGTCGAACATCTCGACGATGGTCGGCCAGCTCTACCCGGACCGCAACGACCCGCGCCGGGACGGCGGCTTCACGATCTTCTACATCGGCATCAACCTCGGCGCCTTCCTCGCCCCGCTCGCCATCGGCACCGTCGGCCAGCAGGTCGACTGGCACCTGGGCTTCGCCATGGCGGGCGTCGGGATGGGGCTCGGTCTGGCCCAGTTCCTCATCGGCACCAGGCACCTCGCGCCGGTCTCCAGTGTGGTCCCCACCCCCCTTGACGACGCCGAGCGCGCCGGCCTGATGAAGAAGGCGCTGAGCTGGCTCGCCGCCGCGGTGGTCTTCTACGGCGTGGTCACCTTCACCGGCCACTTCACGATCAACTGGGTGCTCTGGCCGCTCTCCCTGCTGGGCCTGGCGCTGCCGGCGTACTACTTCACCCGCATCCGCCGGGACCAGGAGCTCACGCCGGACGAGAAGACCAAGGTCGGCGGGTACATCTGGTTCTTCGTCGTGGCCGCCGTCTTCTGGATGATCTACGACCAGTCCGGTTCGACCCTGACGGTCTTCGCCTCCGAGCACACCGCGTCCACCCTGTGGGGCTTCAACTTCCCCGAGAGCTGGTTCCAGTCCCTGAACCCGCTGTTCGTGATGGCGCTCGCCCCGGTCTTCGCCGCCCTGTGGATGACGCTGGGCCGCAGGAACCCCAGCACGACCGTGAAGTTCGCCCTCGGCGTCGCCGGCATCGGCGTCTCCTTCGTGGTGATGATGCTCGCCCAGGCCGCCGCCTCGGGCGACGTCAAGGTCACCCCGCTGTGGCTGGCCGTGGTCTACCTGATCCAGACCACCGCCGAGCTGTGCCTGTCCCCGGTGGGGCTGTCGGTCACCACCAAGCTGGCCCCGGTCAAGTACGCCAGCCAGATGATGGGCCTGTGGTTCCTGGCCGTCACGGCGGGGGACTGCGTGGCCGCGATCCTGCAGCTGGTCATCGGCGACGCCTTCCTGTCGGAGACGTCGTTCGCGATCCAGGGCTTCGTGGCGCTGGCCGCGGGTGCGGCCTTCGTGCTGTACCGCAAGCGGGTCATCGCGCTCATGGGTGACGTCCACTGACGCTTGCGCGGGCCGCCCGGGGTGTCCCGTGCGGCCCGCGCTCGTCTGCGGGTCTGTTGCGCCTGCGGCGCACCCCGGAGGGCTACGCGTGGGGGCGTCCCATGGCCCGGAACGTCCACCCCGCCTCACGCCACCCCTGCGGCACCAGCGCGTTCCGCCCGTCGATGACGTGCCGTCCCCTGGCCACCGCCCCGAGCTCCGCCGGGTCGAGCTCCCGGAACTCCTGCCACTCCGTGAGGTGCAGCACGACGTCGGCCCCGCGGACCGCCTCCAGGGCGCTCGCGGCGTAGCCGAGGGTCGGGAAGAGCCGTCGCGCGTTCTCCATCGCCTTGGGGTCGTACACGGTGACCTGGCCGCCCTGGAGGTGGATCTGCCCGGCGACGTTGAGCGCGGGGGAGTCCCGCACGTCGTCGGAGTCGGGCTTGAAGGCCGCGCCGAGCACCGCGATCCGCTTGCCGAGGAAGCCGCTGCCCCCGCAGGCCTCGCGGGCGAGCTCGACCATGTGGGCGCGGCGGCGCATGTTGATGGAGTCGACCTCGCGCAGGAACGTGAGCGCCTGGTCGGCGCCGAGTTCGCCGGCGCGGGCCATGAAGGCGCGGATGTCCTTGGGGAGGCAGCCGCCGCCGAAGCCGATGCCGGCGCGCAGGAACTTCTTGCCGATCCGCTCGTCGTGCCCGATGGCCTCGGCGAGCTTCACCACGTCCCCGCCGGCCGCCTCGCTGACCTCTGCCATGGCGTTGATGAAGGAGATCTTCGTGGCGAGGAAGGCGTTGGCCGCCGTCTTGACGAGTTCCGCGGTCGGGTAGTCCGCGACGACGAAGGGCGTGCCCTCGCCGACCGGGGTCGCGTAGACCTCGCGCAGCAGCTTCTCGGCGTGCTCGGATGCGACGCCGACCACGATGCGGTCCGGGTGGAGGGTGTCCTCGACCGCGAAGCCCTCGCGCAGGAACTCGGGGTTCCAGGCCAGCTCCGCCCGGTCCCCGGCGGGGGCGAGTTCGGCGAGCCGGGCCGCCAGCCGGGCCGCGCTGCCGACCGGCACGGTCGACTTGCCGACGACCAGCGCGGGCTGCTTCAGGTGCGGGGCGAGCAGTTCGAAGGCGCTGTCGACGTAGCTCATGTCGCAGGCGTACTCGCCGTGCTTCTGCGGGGTGTTCACGCAGACGAAGTGGATGTCGCCGAAGGCGGCGACCTCCTCCCAGGAGGTGGTGAAGCGCAGTCGCCCGCTGGAGTCCGGCAGGCCCGCGACGTGGCGGCGCATCAGGTCCTCCAGGCCCGGCTCGTACATGGGCACGCGGCCGGCGGAGAGGGTCTCGATCTTGGCGGGGTCGATGTCCAGGCCCAGTACCTCGAAGCCCAGCTCGGCCATCGCCGCGGCGTGCGTCGCACCGAGGTAGCCGGTGCCGATCACGGTGAGCTTGAGCGCCATGCGGAGGGTCCCTCCCAGGTCGTGGCCTGATTGCGATGTTGAGCATAGCCCCGGGCGGCGTCCGGGTTCCCCCGGTGCGGGCACGGAAGAAGACCCGGGAATGGCCAGGGCACCGTCCCACGCGCCACAATGCCCCCGACGCACGCGTGGGGAGCGGGTGCACATGGTGGGGGTGAATGATGACGACAACGGATCCGGTCGGTCACGAGCGGACGGCGGAAACGGAAACGGAACGGGAAGCGGCACCGGGCAAGGCCCCGGACCCGACCCGCAGGAGGCGCAGCCGCACCCGTCGGGTGCTGCTGGGCGCGCTGGTCCTGCTGGTCGTGGGCGTACTGGGGGTGGCCGGAACCCTGTGGTGGGCGGTGGACCACTACACCGGCAAGGTGGACCGCATTCCCAATGTGTTCCCGACGAACGTGCCCGAGAGCGAGCAGCCGCAGGCCGCCAAGGGCGGTGAAACGTTCCTCCTGGTCGGTGTGGACGCCCGCTCCGACCTGCCGACCACGGGCCGGGGCGCCGAGGCCCCGGAGTGGAAGCGCGGCGCGCAGCGCAGCGACACGATGATGCTGGTGCACCTGCCGGCCGACCACAAGCGGGCGTACGTGGTCTCGCTGCCCCGCGACAGCTGGGTCTCGATCCCGGGGAACGGCAAGGCCAAGCTGAACGCCGCCTTCTCCTGGGGCGGCCCGCCGCTGCTGATCGACACCGTGCAGCGGCTCACCGACCTGAAGGTCGACCACCTCGCCGTCATCGACTGGAGCGGCTTCAGGACCCTCACCGACGACATCGGCGGCGTGGACCTGGCCGGGAAGCACATGAACGGCGAGCAGGCCCTGACCTACGTCCGCGAGCGCTACAACCTGCCGCGCGGCGACCTGGACCGCACCCACCGCCAGCAGGCCTTCCTGCGTGCGGTGATCGCCAAGACGCTGACCAAGGACTCCATGAGCAACCCGCTGAAGGCCAAGGAGCTGCTGGACCAGGTCACCGGTGTGGTCAGCGTCGACGACCGGCTGTCCGACGGGGACCTGCGGGACCTGATGTGGAGCATGCGCGGGGTGCGCGCGGGCGACATGGTCTTCATGAACGCCCCGGTCGGCGGGCTCGACATGATCAAGGGCCAGTCGGTGGTGCTGCTCGACGACAACGGCAGCGAGCAGCTGTGGGAGGCCATGCGCAACGACACCATGGACGAGTACGTGGCCAACCACTCCCTCGACCGCCTGGGCTCCAGCACCCCGTGAGCCCTCCGGGGCCGACGGGAACGGCAAAGGGGCCGGCCGGGCGCGGTGTGCGCGCCCGGCCGGCCCCTCCGCCGTCGCGAGGGATCAGGAGTCCGGCGTGACCGTGACCTTCTCGTCGTTCTTCAGCTCCGAGACGAGCTGCTTGACCTTCGGCATGTCCCACTTGAGCGCGCTGCCCACGTTGGTGCCGATGGAGCCGGAGGTCGGCATGTTCATCGAGACGCCGTCACCGCCGGAGACGCCCTTCATGGCCCAGAACATCGACGCCAGGTCCCACAGGCTCATGTCCTTGTCCACGATGAGCGTGTCCAGGCCCGCGCCCATGGTCGGGTAGAGCTTGAACGGGTTGAGGACCGTGCCCGGCGTGGCCGTCTGGCTCGCGAGAGCGGACAGGAACTTCTGCTGGTTCTTGGTGCGGCCCAGGTCGCCCTCGGCCTCCTGGTAGCGCTGGCGGACGAAGGCCAGGGCCTCGTCGCCGTTGAGGGTCTGCTTGCCCTTCTGGATGTGCAGGCCCGAGTTCTTGTCGTCGATGTTGCGGGGGATGTCGAGCTCGACACCGCCGACCGCGTCGACGAGGCCCGCGAAGCCGGCGAAGCCGATCTCCGCGTAGTGGTCGATGTGCAGGCCCGTGTTGTACTCGACCGTCCGCACCAGCAGCGTCGGCCCGTCTATGGAGTAGGCGGCGTTGAGCTTGTTCTGGCCGCGCGAGGAAAAGGTCTTGCCGGACTCGGAGCCCTTGAACTCGGGGATGGTGACGTAGGAGTCGCGGGGGAGCGAGATCAGCGAGTTCCCGTTGTCGCCGACGTGCAGGATCATCATCGAGTCGGTGCGCTTGCCCTCGGCGGAGCCGGTGTGCAGCTTCTTCTTCTGCTCGCTGGACAGGCCCTCACGGCTGTCGGAGCCGACGATGAGGTAGTTGGTGCCCTCGCCGGTCTCCGGGCGGTCTATGACCGTGCTCAGGTCCACCTCGCGGCGCACCTTGCCGTCCGCCCAGAAATAGGTGCCGATCGACCACGCGGCGACCACGACGACCAGACCGATCAGGACGCCCTTGGCCCGGCGCTTGCGGCTGCCGGGCGAGGTGCCGCGGCCACCGGTGGACGGCGGCCCGTACGAGCCGCCGCCGTAGCCGTCGTAGTCACCGCCGCCAGGCCCCCCGTGGCCCGGGACGCCGCTGCCGTACGCCTGCTGGCGCGGCACACTGCCGGGAGCCGCCGCCGCACGGCGCGGGGACAGCTCGGGGGGCAGCGGCGGCTCGGAGACCTGCTGCTGCCGCTGGTTCCTGTTGTCGGACCAACCGTCGGGCCATGCGTTCATGTAGGGCAGTGTGCCCTGCCGCCCGGCCCGGCAGTGCCTCCGTGGCTCTTCTGAAGCAGAGCTGATGCAAAGGTCACAGGACCGCGGAAATGCGGTGACCGAACGTGCCCGTACGATCTCATCCGGTGAGATGCGTCGGGGTGTTGGTGTGGGTCTCGATCATTCCGGCGGCCTGTTCCAGCAGTTCGTGCGCCAGGTTGGAGCAGGCCCGGGATGCGGCCACGTCCTCCCCTATGCGCATGTCGGGCTCGTCGTGCGGATTGCGCCGCGAATAGCCGTGGCCCACCACGCCCGGGGCGCCGTCCCCGGAGAGCGAGGCGGTGCAGGCGGTGCGGCTGCCGTCCTCCTCGAGCGACAGCTTGATCGTCCACGTCTTCTCCATGGCGGATCACCTCTTGGACATCTGGACGTCGGCCCCTTTCTCAGCATCCGCCCGGCCCCGCCCCCGGGCAAGATGTGCCCGGCGAGGAGCACGGCACGGCAGTGCTTAGGGTGGAGCCATGTTCGAGGAGCCACCCCCGCACCCTGTCCCGTTCAAGCCCACGTCCGCCTCGCGGATCACGCTGGCGCACATCATGACCCACCACGACACGAACCTCCTGGGCACCGTGCACGGCGGCGTGGTCATGAAGCTCGTGGACGACGCGGCGGGCGCGGTCGCCGGACGGCACTCCGAGGGGCCCGCGGTGACCGGCGCCATGGACGAGATGGCCTTCCTGGAACCGGTGCGGGTCGGCGACCTGCTCAAGGTGCAGGCCCAGGTGAACTGGACCGGGCGCAGCTCCATGGAGGTCGGCGTGCGCGTGCTCGCCGAGCGCTGGAACGAGTCCGGCCCGGCGACCCAGGTGGCCAGTGCCTACCTGGTCTTCGTCGCCGTGGACGCCGAGGGCGCACCGCGTCCGGTGCCCCAGATCGAGCCCGAGACCGACCGCGACCGGCGCCGTCTGCAGGAGGCGCAGATCCGCCGCACGCACCGGTTGGCCCGCCGCCGGGCGATCATGGAGCTGCGCGAGAAGCGCGCCGCCGAGGGCTTCGAGGACTGACGGCCCCCGGCCCTCAGCCCCTCGGCTCAGCCCCTCGGCTCAGCCCCCCGGCCCTCAGCCGCACAGGATGCGGTCGCCGCGCATCGGCTGGAGCCCCACCGGCGGTGCCGCGGGCGGGTCCGGCTCGCCGGCCCGTACCGGGGTCACGCCGTCGTAGTCCGCGCCCACGGTGATCCGCAGCGTCGGCCCCAGCCCGGACACCCGGCGCAGCTCCGCGTACGGCAGGGCCGTCCCCAGCGCCTTGGCGGAGCGGTCCCAGCCCGGGTCGTAGTGGATGACCGTGTACTCCGCGTCGTGCCGGACGGTGTTGCCGGGCGTACCGGTGGTGCGGAAGCCCAGGCGACGCAGTTCCTTGTCCACACGCGCCCCCAGCCCGTTGACCGTCGTCCCGTTGTTGACCTGGACGCGGATCGACTTGGGCGGCACTTCGACCTGCGCGGGCTCGGGCGCCGACGGGCTGGGCGTGGCCAGGGGGCCGCCGTCCGGGCCGGTGAGCGGGCGGTCCTCGCGGAGCGCCTCGAAGATCCGCTGGGCGCCCTTGACGTCCCAGCGCAGGGTCGTCCCCACCCCTTGCACCCGGAACGGGGTGGCGTCCACCGGCACCGTCGCGAACTCCACCGAGCGGGCCCCGAAGCCGCCGCGCAGCCCCGTGGCGAGGGCGATCAGGTCGTCCGGCTTGGTCTGCCGGTCCGCGCGCACCGAGCCGAGCGCGGCCTTGGCCACCTGGTCGAGCTTGACCGGGTTCTGCAGCAGCCCGATGTCGGTGACCCGGCGGACCAGGGCGGCCAGGAACCGCTGCTGGTTCTGCATCCGCTGGAGGTCGGGGCTGCCGGGGAGGTGGCCGGAGCGCACGTAGCGCAGTGCCGTGCCGCCGTCAGCACGTACCGTGCCGGCGGGCAGGTCGAGTCCGGTCACGGGGTCGCGCAGCGGACGGGCGAAGCAGAGGTCGACCCCGCCGATCCGGTCGACGGTCTTCATGAAGGAGCCGAAGTCGAACTCGGCGTAGTGGTCGACCTTGACCCCGGTCATCTTCTCGACCGTGCTCACGGCGAGTGCGGGGCCGCCCACCCCCCAGGCCCACTTCAGCTTGCCGGCGCGCGGCAGTTCCGCGTACGAGTCCCGCGGCAGCGCGACCACGCTGACCCGCCTGCCGTCCCGCGACAGGTGCGCCAGCATCATCGTGTCGGTGCAGTCGCAGGGCTCCCCGCCCAGGCGCAGCCCGGTGCGCTGCGACTGGGACAGCCCGCGGCGGACGTCGGTGCCGACCAGGAGGAAGTTGGTGCCCTTGGTGGGGCTGGGCCGGTTCTTCATCCCGGCGAAGGCGTCCACCCGCGCCAGGCGGTCGTCCATGTGCCCCAGGACGGCGTGCCCGATCCCACTGGCGGTCAGGATGCCGAGCGAGACGGCACCGAGGACGCGCAGCCCGCGGCGCACCGGCGGCCGCTTGCGGGTCCTGCGGGCGGCTGCGGCGGGTTGCTGACGGCGACGAGCGACGGTCATACAGTCACGCTAAGGAGTCATACCGTCGTACGGAACGAGCCCCGCCCGGTCGCACGCGCTCGTATCATCCGTTCGCGGTAACGTGTGCGGCTGTGAACGCTGCGACCCCCCATGTGCTGCCCGCCGTCTCCGTGATCATGCCGGTGCTCGACGAGGAGCGGCACCTTCGAAACTCCGTCCGCCACATCCTCGAACAGGACTACGCGGGCGAGCTCGAGGTCGTCATCGCCCTCGGCCCCTCCACCGACCGCACGGACGAGATCGCGGCGGAGCTGGTGCGGGAGGACCCCCGCGTCCACACGGTGCCCAACCCCACCGGCCGCACCCCCGCCGCCCTGAACGCCGCCATCAAGGCCTCCCGGCACCCGGTCGTGGTCCGGGTCGACGGCCACGGCATGCTCTCGGCCGACTACATCAAGACCGCGGTGCGGCTGCTGGAGGAGACCGGCGCCGCCAACGTCGGCGGCATCATGCACGCCGAGGGCGAGAACGACTGGGAGCGCGCCGTCGCCGCCGCCATGACCTCGAAGATCGGCGTCGGCAACGCGGCCTTCCACACCGGAGGCGCCGCCGCCCCCGCCGACACCGTCTACCTCGGGGTGTTCCGCCGCGAGGTGCTGGAGCAGCAGGGCGGCTACAACGAGGAGTTCATCCGCGCCCAGGACTGGGAGCTGAACTACCGCATCCGCGAGGCCGGCGGCCTGATCTGGTTCTCGCCGGAGCTGCGCGTCTCGTACCGCCCGCGGCCCAGCGTGCGCGCGCTGGCCAAGCAGTACAAGGACTACGGGCGCTGGCGCCGTGTCGTCACCCGGTACCACCAGGGCTCGGTCAACCTGCGCTACCTCGCCGCCCCGGCGGCCGTCGTGGCCATCGCGGCGGGCGTGGTGGTGGGAGCGGCGGTCACCCCGCTCGCCTTCGTCGTCCCCGGCGGCTACCTCGCGGCCATCGTGCTGGGCTCGCTCCCGGCCGGCAAGGGCCTGTCGGCCGCCGCGCGGCTGCAGATCCCGGTGGCGCTCGCCACCATGCACATGTCCTGGGGCTTCGGGTTCCTGACCAGCCCGCGTTCGCTCGCCCGGCGGGTCATCGCCAGCCGCCGCCCTGCGGTGCGGGCGGCGGCCGACGCGTGAGGCGGGGGTGAACCCCTACCAGTTGTAGTAGGGGTTCACCTTCATGCACGCCGAGTCGTCGGAGGCGTTGAGCGCGCTCGCGCTGTCCAGGACCTCCTTGGTGTCGGTGCTGCTGGCCGCCGGGTACGTCGCCCCGGCCGTCCAGTCGGCGCCGATCACCAGCGTGATGCCCTCCGCGGAGGAGGACTTCTTGACCACGCCGGCCGGCAGCTTCAGCGCCTTCGCCACGGCCAGGGCGTTCGCCTTGTCGTCGTCGCCCGCGTAGGTGATCGTGCTGCCGGACTGCGACTGGGGCGTGGAGTCGGACTCGGCCTGGGTGAAGCCCAGCGCCTTCAGCTTCTCCGTGACCGTGCCCGCCCGGCCGGAGACGGCGGGCGTCGTGGCGCTGCCGGTGCCGTTCTGGACCGTCACCGCGATCTCGTCCTTGGGCGAGGGCTTCGCGGTGGTGGCGGACTTGTCGGCCTTCTTCTTCTTGGCGGCCTTGCCGTCCACGGCCTGGTCGTTGCGCAGCAGCGTGAAGAGCTTGGTCGCCGCGCCGGTCGGCACGACGTGCGCGGTCGGGTTCTGCGGGTCGGCGCCCCACGGCATCGTCGTCATGGTGATGCGGTCGGTGGGCACGCCCTTGAGGTTGTTGCCCAGGTCGTAGAGCTTCTTCACCGTCCCGAGGCCGGTGTCGACGGTCAGCGCCTTGGTGGCGGCCTCGGCCAGGCCGGTCAGCTTGCCCGGGTCGGTGAGCTTCGTGCCCGACTTCAGCTGGCGCACCATCGCGTTCATGTACATGTGCTGGGCGTGGGTACGGCCGATGTCGCTGCCGTCCTCGAAGCCGTGCCGGGTGCGGAGCCACTGCAGGGCCTGCTGGCCCTTGATGGTGTGGTCGCCCTTGGTGAGCTTGAGCCCGGACTTCTTGTCCCAGACGTTCCCCTTGACGCAGACCGGGACGCCGCCGACCGCGTCGGCCATGGAGACCACGCCGGCGAAGTCGATCATCATGAAGTGGTCGATGGATATGTCGGTGAGCTTCTCCCAGGTGGCCACGGTGCAGCCGGGACCGCCGTGCTGGAGGCTCGTGTTGATCGTGTCCGTCGTGGTCTCGGGGTAGACGTGGCCGTCGTCCGGGTCGGTGCACTTGGGGATGGTGACCCGGGTGTCGCGCGGGATGCTGACCACGGTCATGTTGCTGCGGTCCGCGGAGACGTGCAGCAGCATCTGGACGTCGGCGAGCGGCTTGCGGTCCGCGTCGGCCTTGGCGCCGCCGAGCTTCTGGTTCGCCTTGGAGGCCCGGCTGTCGGAGCCGAGGAGGAGGATGTTCAGCGGGGTCTGGCCCGCCGCGTTCGCCTTGCTCTTGGCGGCCTGGCTGTCGCCGAGGTTGAGCGCGTCCTTCTTGATGTTCGCGTTGAGGTGCTGGTAGTACGCGTAAGCGGCGCCGGCCGTGCCGAGTATCGCCACCGACGTGACGATCGCCACCCAGCGCAGGGCGCGCCTCTTGCCCTTCTTGCGGCGGCGGGTGCCGCGGCGGCCTGCGCCGTCGTGGCCGTCGTACCCGTCGTGTCCGTCGTCGTCCGCCCCGTCGTTCTGCGCCGCGGTCAGGGTGCCGGTGGACGTACCGTCGTCCGCCTCGTGCCCGTAGTCCTCGTAGCCGCCGTACTCGGCCCCGTGGCCGTCGTCGCCGTAGCCCCCGGTGTCGTAGCCCGCGGCCTCGCGGCCGGGCTGCTGGTACGGCGCGTACGCGTCCTGCTGCGGGTACCCGCCGCCGCGCTGCGGCTCCTCGGGGCGGTAGCCGCCGCGCTGCGGCTGCTGCGGGACCGTCGGGTGCGGGTAGCCGGGCTGCTGCGGGATGTACGGCTGCTGCCCGTGACCGTTACCGTACGGAGAGTCGCCCCATCCGGGTTCGTGAGGATCGTAGGGGGCGTTCCGCCCTCCGGGGATGCTGCCGTGGCGCATGTGGGCCCTCCCATGACGCGCTGGTACCTACGGTCACCGGCTGCGCCGCGGCGCTCGGATCGTGGGTGATTGTCAGCTCTGCGACTGTCGAAGTCCTGTGGGACCGGAACAGCCCTGCTCGCGAATGGTTGGAGGTCACGATACATAAACCGCGACGGGGTCAACGCTTTGGTTTCTTATCGGCTGTGTAAAGCGATCGTGCGCACTACCCCAAATCGGGATCCCAGCGATATGGCCTGTACACGTCCATGCAGGCTGAATCATTCGCTCCGTTGAGGGCCCCGGCGCTCTTGGGCAGCGTACCGTCGTCGTCGGCGGCACCCTGGAAGACCGTTCCGTCGCGCCAGTCGGCGCCCACGACGAGTGTGACGGAGCCGACATGTGAGGATTCCTTCACAACGCCGGCGGGGAGCTTGAACACCTTCGCCACGGCGAGTGCGTCCGAGCGGCCCTGCGCGCCCTCTGCGGCCGGGTACTCGATGACGCTGGCCGCCGACGGCTGCGCCGTGCCGACCGCCTTCGCCTGCCCGAAGCCGTTCCCGGCCAGCGCCTGGGCGAGGACGCCCGCCCGGCCGTTCACGGGGGTGCCCGCGGCGTCGCCCGCGGTGCCGTTGACCACCGCGACCGGGACGTCGGCGGCGGGCCGGGCGGCCGGCCCGGACTCGACGGGCTTCTTCTCCGCCTTCTTCTTCCCCTTGTCGTCGAAGGGGAGGTCGTGGACCAGCCGCGACCACACCTTGGGGGCGGCCACCGGGTCCGGCATGTAGTGCTGGTCGTTCTCGGTGTCCGTGACGGGCGGCATGGTCAGCATCGTGATCCGGTCCGACGGGACGCTCTTGAGCTGCATCCCGAGGTCGAAGAGCTTCTTCGGGGTCCCTATCTCCTCCGACACCTGCAACGCGTTGGTGGCGGCCTCGGCGAGGTCACCCAGCCGCCCCGCGTCGGTGAAGACGTTCTGCGAGCGCAGTTCGCGCACCATCGAGTTCATGTACATGTGCTGCGCCCGGGCGCGCCCGAGGTCGCTCTCGAAGGCGTGCCGGGTGCGCAGCCACTGCAGCGCCGTCTTGCCGGTGATCTTCTGCGTGCCCGCCTTCAGCTTCAGCCCGGAGCCGCCCGGCTGCTGCGGGGTCGGGTGGTCCCACACGGGCTGCCGCACGCAGACGTCGACGCCGCCGACCGCATCGGCCATCTTCACCACACCCGCGAAGTCGATCGTCATCCAGTGGTCGATGTAGACCTTGGTGAGGTTCTGCACGGTGGCGAGCGTGCAGCCGGGACCGCCGCGCATCAGGCTCTCGTTGATGATCGCGTGCGTGGTGGCGGCGAACTTCCTGCCCGTCTCCGGGTCGGTGCACTCCGGGATCGGCACCCGGGTGTCGCGTGGGATGCTCACCACGGACATGTTGCTGCGGTCGGCCGAGATGTGGAGCAGCATGATCACGTCGGCGCGGGGCGGATCGCCCTTGGTGTACTTGGCGCCGCCCAGCTTGAGGTTCTCCGCGGAATTACGGCCGTCGGCGCCCAGCAGCAGGACGTTCATCGCGTTCGTCGGCGCCTTCGCCACGTCGCTGTCGCCGCTGTTCCGCTTCCCCTTGCGGATGTTGTCGCTGAGGTGCTCGTAGTACGCGTAACCGGCGCCCGCCGTCCCGAGGATGAGCACCGCGAGGGTGATCGCGGTCCACCGGGCGATCCGGCGTCCGCGGCGCTTCGGCCGCGGGCCGCGCGGCGGCCCGGCGCCGTCGTCGCCGTCGTCCTCGGGGTCCGGGAGCGGGGTCCGTCCCGTGTCCGCGCCCCGCCGCTCCGCCCCGTCCCGCGGGTGGTCGTCGTAGAGGCTGTCGTCCCAGCCGAGATCGCGCACACGACTGTCCGTCATCGTCCGGTCCCCACCCCTGATACCCCTGTCGACCCTGGTGCCCGTAACGGGCGGCTACTTGGCACACACGCTCTTGTCGTCGGCTTCGACCTTCTGGATGCCCTCCGGCGCCTTCGTCGGTGTGGCGATCGGCGTGCCCGCCTGCTTGAAGTCCTTGCCCAGGGTGAGCGTCATGTTGGCGCGCGGCGCGGCGTCCTCGGTGCCCTGCTTGAGCGCGGTGGCCGGCAGCCCCATCATCGCGGCGAGCCGGCGTGCCTGGTCGGCCTGGTTGGGCGCGTACTCCAGCGTCGTCTTCTTCACCTCGGCGGGCGCGTTGCCGCCGTTGGTGGAGCGGCTGACACCCTCGTCGTTCTGCAGCCAGTTGACGGTGTCCTGGGCGGCGCCGAAGACCCCGCTGCCGTTGAGCACCTCGACCCGTACGTTGATCGGGTCGGCCTTGGGGCCCTTGAGCTTGGCCGCGTCGGACGCCTTCTGCTTCTTCTTCACCTCGGTCAGCGAGACGTCGTCCTTGACCATGCTGAACAGTTGCGGCGCCTTGGTCTCGTCCAGCACCACCGTGGTGTGCACCTTCTCGGCCGGGTTGTCTATCACCGGCACCGTCGCGAAGGTGATGTTCTTGGTGTTGACCCGGCTCAGGTCCTTGGCCAGCTCGCTGAGTTTGGTCACGCTGCCGATGCCGGTGTCGACGGTGAGCGCCTTCGTCGCCGTGTTCGCCAGCTTGAGCAGCTTCGTCGGACTGGTCAGCGTGTCGCCCGACTTCATCTTGCGCATCATCGAGCTGAGGAACTGCTGCTGCAGTTCGATGCGGCTCAGGTCCCCGCCGAAGCCGACGCTGTGCCGGGTGCGGACGAAGGCCAGCGCCTGCTCGCCGGCGACGGTGTGCCGTCCCTTGGCCAGCTTCAGGTGCGAGTCCGGGTCGTCGATGTCCTTGGCCAGGCACACCTCGACGCCGCCGACCGCCGTCGAGAGGTCCTTCACCGCGTCGAAGTTGGCCATCATGAAATGGTCGGGGGTGATACCGGTCAGCGCCTTGACGGTGCGCATCGTGCAGCCCGGGTCGCGGCCGTACTGGCCCAGGCTGGTGTTGAAGCGGACGCCGCTCTCCGCCGGAATGATCTTCGTGGATCCGTCGGGCTGCTTCGTCGGGCAGTCCGGGATGTCGGTGATGATGTCGCGGGGGATGCTCAGCGCCGTCGCGTTGGAGCGGTCCTTGGAGACATGGAAGAGGATCGTGGTGTCGGCGTGGCCGACGTTGGCCGAGTCCCCGTACTTGCCCTTCAGTCCCTTGCGGCTGTCGGTGCCGATGACCAGGATGTTGACCGGTCCGGTGGACGTGGCGTTCTTGGAGCCGATGCCCGGGTCGATCGCGTTGATGTTGCCGTTGAGCTGCTGGTACAGCGCGTAGACGCCGATGCACGCCGCGATGACCACGACCCCGAGCGTGCCGGCGGTCCAGATCAGGGCCCGCTTCTTGGCCGACTTCCGCGACTTGGGGCGGCGCCGGCTGGTGCGTGCGGCCGCCCGGCCGCCGCCCTCGCCCCTGGCGCCGCCGGCGGCACGGCCGCCCGCCGCCGTCCTTCCGCCGCCCGCCGCCCGGCCGTTGCCCGCTGCTCGCCCGGCGCCCGCCGTACGGCCGCCGTCGGCGGAGCGGCCGCCCACCGCGCCGTGGCCCTCGTCCTCGGCGCCGGAACGGCCCGGCCGTGCGCGGCCGCCGCCCTGCGGCTGGACGCGCTGGGCCCGCCGGCCCGCACCCTGCGCGGGAACGCCTCGCTCCGGCTGCTGCGGCGGGTCCAGCCGCAACTGGTAGCTGCCCGTCTCGGGATCGAAAACCCACTGATCCGCCGGGTCGACGTGCTGCCTACGGCCTTGCGTGTCCACGGTCGATCGAGTCCTCCGTCTCGGCCGCTGCAACAGGCCGGATCGCTCACACTAACCCCACAGTTCAGCGTCTACGCCCGCGGCTGACAAATTACGCTCCCCTACAACTGGACAAACTGTTCAATCCCCGCTGCCGTCACACACATCGCGGTCGGCGGTGGTGCCGCGGTACGACGGGGAGGCGCTCGCCGGGCTCGACGGTGTGGGAGATGCCGGAGGGGCGGTGGAGGTTCCGCGGTCCGTCGGGCGGGCGGAGCCCGAAGCGGAGTCCTCGTCCCCCTCGACCGTCACCTGCCCGTCCTCGCGCAGGGTCGTGAACAGTTCGTCCGCAGCGGGCTGCACCAGTTCGTCACGGTTGGGGTCGGCCGTGTAGGGGCGCCGCGGCACGGTGAGGAAACGCACCTGGTCGGTCGGCGTCTTGCGCAGGCTCTGCGCCAGTTCGTACAGCTCGGCGAGCGAGTCGAGGCCCTCGTCCGCGGTGAGCGAGGAGGTCGCGGCGTCCAGCAGCGGGTAGAGCTTGGCGGGGTTGAGCAACACCCCCGTGGAGTCGACCTTCTGCACCAGGGAGGCGAGGAACTGCTGCTGCCGGTCCATCCGCTGGGTGTCGCTGCCGTCGCCGATGCCCTTGCGGGCCCGGACGTACCCGAGGGCCTGCTCACCCTTCAGCACCTGCCGGCCGGCCTCCAGGTCCAGGTGCGCGTCCTCGTCGTGCACGGCGTGCGGGACGCAGACCTCGACGCCGTCGACGGCGTCGACCATCTTCTTGAAGCCGTTGAAGTCCACCACGAGGTGGTGGTCGACGCGGATCCCGGTCAGCTTCTCCACCGTACGGATCGCGCAGGCCGTGCCCCCGAACTCGAACGCCCAGTTGAACTGGGCGAGCTGGGGGCTGGTCATGCTGCCGTCGGGCCGCCGGCAGGAGGGGATGTCGACCATGAGGTCGCGCGGCAGGCTGACCGCCGTCGCGCTCTTCCGGTCGGCGGCCAGGTGCAGCAGTATCGCCGTGTCCGAGCGCTGGGTGCCGGTGTCCTGGCCGTACTTGCCGTTGCCGTCCCCGCGGTTGTCCGAACCCAGCAGCAGGATGTTCTCGGCGGTGGTCGCCTCGGGGAGCACCTTGGGCCGCTCGGACTTCACCCGCATCAGTTCGTGGGCGGTGTCCGTGTCCGTCCGGATGTTCCCGTCGAGCTGCTTGTAGAGGTACCAGGAGACCCCCGCCCCGGCCAGCAGCACCAGGGAGACGACCACCGCGAGGACGCGCAGCCAGGTGCGGCGGCGCCTCCTCGGCGGGGCCTCGGCGGGAGGGGTGTCGTCGGCGGGAGGGGTGTCCTCGGCTTCCGGCGAATCGGCTGGCGTGGTCACGTCCGGGCCCGTCCTTACAGGTGCTGCTGATGATCAGGTCACCTATAAAGACCGTTCAATCCCGCCCTCGGTTGTGCGGAGTTGTTCAAATCCGTCCGAGACTGCCGGGGGCGGCGGGCCTGCGGTCGGCTACGCCGTGTGGGTGACCCGCTCGCTCTCCCGGCGTTTGTCCAGGTCTGCTGGGGGCAGCCGGTCCAGATTGCGGCAGAGCACCACGGAGGCGTCCACCGCCAGCGGCGCCAGCAACCCGGCGGCCAGACCGTCCCAGTCGTCGTACGACCGGCCCGACAGCAGCCGCGCCCCGGCCGTCAGCCCCAGGGCCGCGGCGGACGTCCGGGCCCGCGCGGTCACCTCCGCGCCGGTGAGCTCCTCCCCGCCCGGCAGCTCCAGCGCCGGCGCGTCCGGGTCCACCGGCGCGTACGGGACGAAGCGGTCGCCCTGGGAGGGCACCTCGACCGCGTAGTCGAGGAAACCCTCAGGCGGCTGCGGGAAGCGGCCGCCCAGCGGGCGCAGCGCCAGCGCGACCCGTTCGCCGGAGCAGGCGCGGGCCTCCTCCAGCGTGTCCGGGCCGGACACCACGAGGTCGGCACGGCCCGGGTCGCCCCCGGGCACCACGACCACGCCGGTGGAGAAGCAGGCGAGGACCCATACCGCGGTCTGCCAGTGCGCCGGCAGCAGCAGCGCCGCCCGGTCACCCGGCTGGGCGCCCAGTTCGTCCTGGATGAGGTTGGCGGTCTTGGCCACCCAGTTGCCGAAGGTGGCCACCGACAGTTCGACGCGTTCGCCGGTGGCGTCGTCGTAGAAGGTGACCAGGGGCCGGGCGGGGTCCACCGAGAGCGCGGAACGCAGCAGGTCGGCGGGTGTGCGGGCAGTCGATGTCACGCGGCCCAGGCTACGTCAGGCAGGCGCGCCGCGGGCGCGGCTGATGACCCGGCAGAACAGGACAGCCCGTCAGATCCCGGCTGCGCGTTCTGGGGCCTTATGTAACTGTTCATCCCATGCGTGCACTTCTTGCGACGTCGATCTCCGCGGCGTGCATGGCTGCCCTCGCCCTGCCGCTCGCCTTTCCTTCCGGTGCCACCGCCACCGTTCACGTGCCGGTGCGGGCGGCCACCCCCGACACGTCCCCCGGCGCCACCCGAACCCTCCCGCTGGCCCCGCTCGCCACGTCCGGCCGGGCCGTCGGCGCCCCGCTCTCCCAGGGGCTGCCGGCCCGCGCCGTGCAGCCGTTCTCCATGATCGGCATCACCTGGGACGACGTCGGCACCGACCTGAGGGGCACCGTCCAGGTCAGGACCCGCGCCACCGGCACCGGGACCTGGTCGAAGTGGCGCACCGTCGAGGCGCACAGCGACGACGCCCCCGACGCCGGCTCGTCCGAGGGCTCGGCCGGCGCGGTGCGCGGCTCGACCTCCCCGCTGTGGGTGGGCCGTTCCGACGGGGTCGAGGTACGGGTCGTGCCCGAGGCGCCCTCCGGCGGCAGGCGCGGGGTGCAGCCCGGCCTGCCCAAGGGGCTGCGGCTGGAGATGGTCGACCCCGGGGACGAACCGGGTGACGGCCTCGGTGACGGGCCCGGCGGGGAGCTGGGCGGCGACCTGGGCGGCGACCTGGGAGGCAGCTACCTCGACCCCGACGCCGCGTTGGACCCCGGCCCCGCCGGCCCCGCCGGCCCCGCCGGCCCCGCCGGCCCCACCGGCCCCGGGGGTGGCGTCCCGCGCGGTGACGGTACGACAGACGGCCCCGCGGGCGACGGCGCGTTCCCGGGGGAGCCCTCCGGCGGCGGCGAGCCCTCCGAGGGCGTCGACCCCTTCGACGGTGTCGGCCCCAGCGAGGGCGGCTACCCGCTCGGCGGCCGCCAGCCGCAGGACGGCACCACCACCGACAACGCCGCGGACCCGGGCGACACCTCGGGCACCCCGGTCGAGTCCCCCTTCGTCCCCGCGCTCAGCCGCTCCCAGACCGAGGCCCTCACCGGGCAGCGCTTCACCGGCGGGCGCCCCCGCATCATCACCCGCTTCGGCTGGGGCGCCGACGAGCAACTGCGCAGCGAGGACTCGGAGCTGACCGACGCCGTCAGCGCGATCTTCGTCCACCACACCGCGACCGGCAACGACTACGAGTGCGCCGACTCCCCCTCGGTCATCCGCGGTATCTACCGCTACCACGTCAAGAGCAGCGGCTGGCGCGACATCGGCTACAACTTCCTCGTCGACAAGTGCGGAAACATCTACGAAGGCCGCAGCGGCGGCGTCTCCAAGGCCGTCTTCGGCGCGCACACCCTCGGCTTCAACGAGCACACCATGGGCATCGCCGTGCTCGGCGACTACTCCGAGGACGAGCCCAGTCGCGAGGCCCTGACGGCCGTCGCCGGGCTCGCCGCGTGGAAACTCGGAATTTACGGCCACAACCCGGAGGGCATGACATATCTGGTGTCCGGAGGGAGCAACAGGTACCCGAAGGGTACGCGGGTCCGCATGAACGTCATCTCGGGCCACCGGGACGGATTCGCCACGCAATGCCCAGGAACGGAGTTGTACGACGATCTCGGCATCATCCGCCGCACCGCGGCGGGGCTCCAGGGCCGCTGATCGCACCCTGCATAGGATTGGCCGCTCATGCGTTCGGCCCGCCAGGAAGCGGAGACAAAAACAGGTGACTGAAGCGATCCTCTTGGTCGGCGGCAAGGGCACCAGGCTGCGCCCCCTGACGGTGCACACCCCCAAGCCGATGGTCCCCGCGGCCGGTGTCCCGTTCCTCACCCACCAGTTGGCCCGGGCACGCGCGGCGGGCGTCGAGCACATCGTCCTGGCGACCTCCTACCTGGCCGAGGTCTTCGAGCCGCACTTCGGCGACGGGTCCGCGCTGGGGCTGCGTCTGGAGTACGTCACCGAGGACGAGCCGCTCGGCACCGGCGGCGCCATCCGCAACGTCGCCGACCGCCTGGACTCCGCGCCCGGCGACCCGGTCCTGGTCTTCAACGGCGACATCCTCACCGGCCTCGACATCGCCGGACTCGTCGCCACCCACCGCGACTCGGGGGCCGACGTCTCCCTCCACCTGACCCGGGTCGAGGACCCGCGCGCCTTCGGGCTCGTGCCGACCGACGCCACCGGCCGCGTCACCGCGTTCCTGGAGAAGCCGGAGACGCCCGAGGAGATCGTCACCGACCAGATCAACGCGGGCGCCTACGTCTTCGACCGTTCCGTCATCGACTCCATCCCGACCGGCCGCGCCGTATCCGTCGAGCGCGAGACCTTCCCCGGGCTGCTCGCCGACGGCGCCCATCTGCAGGGCATGGTCGACTCCACGTACTGGCTCGACCTCGGGACCCCGCACGCCTTCGTCCGCGGCTCCGCCGACCTCGTCCTCGGCCACGCGCCCTCCCCGGCAGTCCCCGGCCGCTGCGGCGAACGTCTCGTCCTGGAGGGCGCCCGGATCGCCGACGACGCCAAGCTGACCGGCGGCACCGCCGTCTCCGCGGGCGCCGTCATCGGCGCCGGGGCGGTCGTCGAGGGCAGCACGATCCTGGCGGGCGCCGTCGTTCACCCCGGCGCGACCGTCGTGGACTCGCTCATCGGCGCCGGCGCGGTCATCGGCGAGCGCACCGTCGTCCACGGATCGGTCATCGGTGACGCCGCGCACATCGGCGCCGGCAACGAACTGCGGCACGGCGTGCGCATCTGGTGCGGCGCGGTCATTCCGGACGGCGCGGTCCGCTTCTCCTCCGACCAGTAGCCGCCGCGGGCCCGGCCGGTGGGCGCACGCCGCCCACCGGCCCCCGGAGACCCGGGGCCGGCAGCAGTATCCGCGCCCCGCGCAGCGACGTGCCGCAGCGCGCGGCAGCCCGAGCCCCGGAGGCCCCGAAAGGTCCCGAAGCCCGGCGGGGCACGCCGTAGGCTCGGAGGGTGCACCCCGAGCAGACCCGACTCCTCCGCGCCGCGGCCGGCCGCGTCCCCGCCCCCCGCACACCCGGCCGCACCCGCCGCTGGACCCCGCGCGGCCCCCTGGACCTCGGCCTGACGCTCGGCCCCCTGCGCCGCGGCCCCGGCGACCCCGCGTTCCGCGTCGGCGCCGACCGCGCGCTCTACCGCGCCTCGCGCACCCCCGAGGGCCCCGGAACCCTGCGTATCGCCCGCCCCTCCGGGGGCGAGATCGAGGCCGAGGCCTGGGGTCCGGGCGCCGAGTGGCTGCTGGACCGCCTCCCCGGCCTGCTCGGCGACGCCGACGACCCCGGTGCCTTCACCGCCCGGCACCGCGTCGTCCACGAGGCCCACCGGCGCAACCCCGGCCTGCGGCTGACCCGTACCGGTCTGGTGCTGGAGTCCCTGATTCCGGCGATCCTCGAGCAGAAGGTCACCTCCGACGAGGCCTACCGCTCCTGGCGGGTCCTGCTGTGGCGCTTCGGCGAGCCCGCCCCCGGCCCCGGCGAGGAACTACGCATGCGGGTCATGCCCGACGCCCGCGGCTGGGCGATGATCCCCTCCTGGGAGTGGCACCGCGCCAACGTCGACGGCAAGCGCTCCGCCGCCGCGGTCCGTGCCGCCCGTGCCGCCGCCCGCATGGAGCAGGCCACCGACCTCGCCTCCGCCGAGGCCCTCGCCCGTCTCCAGGCCGTCCCCGGCATCGGGCCCTGGACCGCGGCCGAGACCCTGCAGCGCAGCAACGGCGACCCCGACGCGATCACGGTCGGCGACCTCCACCTGCCGCACACCGTCGGCTACGCCCTCACCGGCGCCCACCGCTCCGACGACGCCGTCATGCTCGAACTCCTCGAGCCCTACGCCGGCCAGCGCCACCGCGCCGCCCGCCTCATCCTCCTCACCGGCCGCCGCCCCCCACGCCGCGCCCCGCGCATGGCCCCGGGCAACATCGTGCCCCTGTGACGAGCCCGCGAGGCGCGCGTGGGTCCCTCTGCCACGTCCGTCGCGTCACACGTGGCACTTCACGTTGACCAAAAGCGTGTCCCCGGGAAGGTCCAACAGGTAACCGTCGACGCGCTCCTGCTCCGCCGGCGGCTCAGGCGTTCTGGACGAGGCGCGGCTGATGGAGGCACCCGTGCCCGTCGTGCGCGCAGGTCGCGGGACCGTGGCACTCCCCATGGATCCCCGGTCCGCCGTCCTCGTACCACCAGCCGTTCAGCGTGAGGAGGTTGCGCCTGCGCAGCGCGTATGCGACCCGCCACGAACGTCTCCCGCTCGCTGCGTCCTACATCCTCGACCGGGTCCAGCCCCTGGAGGAACCAGTACCAAAAGCGCTGGGTCGGCAACGTCCGCAGGTAGGCGTCGAAGGCCCGCACGAGCGGCTGGGCACGGTATTCGGCCGATACCTGCGCGCCGTCGTATCACCCGAACTCGGCTTCCGCGCGGTCGCGTTAGACCTTCCACGGGTCGGCCGGCGGTAGTTCGGCCGCCAGTTCGTGCCACCGCCGCCAGGCCGCCTCCGCCAGGCGGCGTGCCTCCTCGTGCGACGCGGAGAAGTCGAGGAGCTCACGGGGCCCGCCCGCGCGCCAGCCGAAGTCGTTGGGAAGCCTCTCGGACTTCCTGTCCCACCGGCGCGACCGGATCAGTCTCGGATCCCGCTCATGGCCGGGCAGGACGTTGAACCCCCCGCCATTCGCCTGGCCGCCGGTGATGTACCAGGCGTCCCAGATGTCCCGCTCCCCTTCCCGTGTGCCGTCGATCCCTAACGGCGCCATCGCGCCGGCGACCGCCTCGTCCACCTGGTCGGCTGCCGCCCCCGGCAGACACACGGTGATGCTCATGCCCGCCATGGGCACAGGAGACCACGGCACACGGGCGGCGAGCCGCCCGTCTTCGCCGGTGAACGAGTCCGCGCCCGCGCTTCAGCGCACCTCGATGAACGCCTCCGCGCTCCGCCCCGGCCGCTCCTTCGGCGGCACGGCGGGCCGGCCGATGGCGACGGCACCCATCGGGTCCCAGTCCTGCGGCAGGTCCAGCACCTCGCGCACCACGTCACGGCAGAACATCGTGGACGACACCCACGCCGACCCCAACTGCTCACCGGCCAGAGCCACCAGAAAGTTCTCCACGGCCGCGCCCATGGCGACCACGAACATCTCGCGCTCGGCCGCGGACCGCCGCTGGTCCGGGTAGTCGTGCGCCCCGTCGGCGACCAGGCACGGCACCACCAGGTACGGCGCGCGGCGCAGGACGTCGCCGCGCCGGACGCGCTTGGCGACGGACTCCTCGCTGCGGCCGTCGCGGCGCAGGTCCGCGATCCAGGCGTCGCGCATGGCGTCCAGCAGCCGGACCCGCGCCTGCTCCGACTCCAGCAGCACGAAGCGCCACGGCGTCGTGTGGTGCGGCGCCGGCGCGGTGACCGCGAGGGCCACGGCGCGCCGCACGGCCGCGCCGTCGACGGGCTCGCCGGTGAAGTCGCGGATCGTGCGCCGCAGGGAGACGGCCTCGCGGACGGCCTCCGAGGTGCCCAGCCGGAACATGTCGTCGGCGGCGGCCCGGACGAGGGCGCGGCCGCCGTCGCCGTCGTCGCTCGCGGGCAGCACCAGACGGTCCAGGCCCCGGACCACGGCCACGGGCGATCCGGTGGACTTGCCCTTCACCAGGTCCCCGGCCGCGGCCAGTTCGTCGGCCAGGGCCGTGACGGTGACGGCCAGTTCGTTGCCGTGCGAGTCGGTCCCGCCCCGCAGGTCGTCCAGCACGCGCAGCCCGGCCGCGCCGATCGCGACGTCGGTCAGGCCCTCGCGCCAGGGCCGCCCGAAGGTGTCGGTGACCACCACGCCGACGTTGACGCCGAGGGCCTCCCGCAGCCCCGCCCGGATGGCGCGGGCGGAGGCGTCCGGGTCCTCGGGCAGCAGCAGCACCGTGCCGGGGGCGGTGTTGGAGGCGTCCACGCCGGCCGCGGCCATGACGAAGCCGTGCCGCGTCTCGACGATCCGGGTCGGGCCGCGCCGGGCGACCAGCCGTACCGTCTCGGCGTCGATCGCCGCCTCACGGTCGGCGGCGCGCAGGACGCGCCCCTCGGCCTTGCTGACGATCTTCGAGGTGACGACGAGGACGTCGCCGTCCGCCAGTTCCGCCGTGCTCGCCGCGACGAGCTTCGCGAGATCGGCGCCGGGCTCGACCTCGGGCATGCCGGTGACGGCCCACACGCGGTAGGAGGCGGTCACGCCCGCACCTCCCCGGCCAGCGTCAGCGCCTCGCGGGCCATCGCGGCCGTCGCGTCCAGGTCCGTCATCATCAGCGGCACGGGCCGGCAGCGGATGCCCGCGGCCTCGACCTCCGCCACCGACCCGGCGTCGACGGTGTCGACCAGCCAGCCGTCCAGCAGCCCGGAGCCGTAGTGGGCGGCGACCGCCGCCGCCGTGGACTCCACGCCGACCGCCGCCAGCACCTTGTCGGCCATGCCCCGTACCGGGGCGTCGCCGACGATGGGGGACAGGCCCACCACCGGTACGCCCGCCTCGGCGATCGCCTCGCGGATGCCGGGGACGGCCAGGATCGTGCCGACCGAGACCACGGGGTTGGACGGCGGGAAGAGGATGACGTCCGCCTCGCCGATCGCCTCCAGGACGCCGGGCGCGGGCTTGGCGCCCTCCGCGCCGACTGGCAGTACCGCGTACGCGGGGACGGAGGCCCGCAGCCGCACCCAGTACTCCTGGAAGTGGACCGCCTTGCGCCCGCCGCCGGGGCCCGCGTCCGGGTCGTCGACGACGACGTGCGTCTCGATCCGGTCGTCGGTCATGGGGATCAGCCGCACGCCGGGCTTCCAGCGCGCGCACAGCGCCTCGGTGACGGCGCTGAGCGGGTAGCCCGCGCCGATCATCTGGGTGCGCACGATGTGGGTCGCGAAGTCGCGGTCGCCGAGACCGAACCACTCGGGCCCCACGCCGTAGGCGGCCAGTTCCTCCTTGACCGTGAAGGTCTCGTCGGCGCGGCCCCAGCCCTGTTCCTCGTGGATCCCGCCACCGAGGGTGTACATGACGGTGTCGAGGTCGGGGCAGACCTTGAGGCCGAACAGGTGGATGTCGTCGCCGGTGTTGCCGATGACGGTGATGTCCGCCTCCGGCGCCGCCGCCTTCAGGCCGCGCAGGAAACGGGCTCCTCCGATGCCGCCGGCCAGTACCACGATTCGCATGCGGACAGTCTGACAGTCCGCCGTGTCAGCCCGCGAACGTCCCCTTCGCCGCCGGCTTCCCGGAGGTGCAGGCGTACGGGGTCATCTCCGTCAGGCCCGGGAAGTAGACGTGCAGGCTGACCGCCCCCTCCAGGGAGTCGTTGACCACCTCGTGGACGTAACCGGGGGCGAACACCCGCTGGTGGCCCGGCAGGAGTGAACGGCGGGTCTCGCCGTTGCCGCCGAGGGCGCGCTCGGTCAATTCGCCGTCGAGGACTGTCAGTACGCCCGAGGAGCGGCCGTGGTCGTGCAGCCCGCTGCCCTGGCCGGGCACCCAGCTGAGCAGCCAGACCTCGTACCCGGGTCCGGTCTCCAGGCGGTCGTACCAGCGGGTGGTGGCGTCGTAGCGGACGCGCGGCGCCCAACGGGCGCGGTCCGCCGCGATCGTGCGGGCCAGTCCGGCGAATTCCGCGACGGTGACGGGGTAGGCGGGAACCGGCGGGAGGAGGTGAGGGATGGCGAGTGGGTCGCCGGCGATCGAGACGTCGCTGTTCATGGGTGCGGGAGTTTCCTACGGGATGAGGAGCGTCAGGCATGCGCATGAGGCTGTGCGGGCTGGGAAGAGACCTTCGGACGGGTCTTCAGCGGCAACAGCTGGAACAGCGGCAGTGAGCTTCCACGGCACGACGGAACTCGCCGAGGCGGCAGGTCCGGGTAGGCGCGTGGGTCACTGGCATGCGCCCTAGCACACCGGCTCCTCGGTGGCCTGTCAACTTGATGTCGAGTTTGTCGTAAATCTTTCACCTGATCCGGCTATTCGGTGTGGTGAAAGGTTTGCGCACAGAAGGCCCAGGAAAAGTGCCGACGCAACCACACGGGTGCGCAGGAACGTCTCCTCGTGAAACGTCGTTGTGTTTTCGTGATCGCATCGTGATCGCCACCCCCGAAGGGCGTCGAGCGCGGTTGACGTACGCGGACATTTGGGCTGATTTGAACACTTTCTGTCAGGCCTTGGTTCCGCAGGGTGAATAACGGGCCCAATAGCAGATCTCGGCTTGACTGGCCCGTATCGGCACACTTGTAATTTCACTCGTGTCGTTCGACCGTCGCAGGTAACGGCAACATCACGGGGACGCGAAAACAGACGAGGGGCGCGCATGACCGAGCTGTTCCAGCTGTTGCTGGCCGAAGAGGCCGACGAAGAGCTCGGGTGGCAGGAGCGCGCGCTGTGCGCGCAGACCGATCCCGAGTCCTTCTTCCCCGAGAAGGGCGGCTCCACCCGCGAGGCCAAGAAGGTCTGCCTCGCCTGCGAGGTCCGTTCCGACTGCCTCGACTACGCCCTCGCCAACGACGAGCGCTTCGGCATCTGGGGCGGCCTGTCCGAGCGTGAGCGCCGGCGGCTGAAGAAGGGTGTCGTGTAGGGCCCCGTCCCCGGCACCCGGCCGGCGACCGTACGGCACCCCACGGGGGCGAACGCACGGCGCCCGCCCGGTTCGCGTCCGTCACGGCAGGCTTCGTCGGTATATGTGCCCCGGACCCGGAAGGGCCGCCTCCCGCAACCGTTAGTGTGGGGGCCCGTCCGAGACGCCCAAGGCGTCGTCCGAAGTCCAGCGAACCGGGGCCCGAACCTCGATGTCCGTGAACAGTTCTGCCGGGACTCAATACGCCGCCCAGGCACCGGAGTTCCCGCGCCACGTCGTCACCGCCGTGCTCGTCGCCCACGACGGTGCCCGCTGGCTGCCCAACGCGCTCTCGGGTCTGGTCTCCCAGGACCGCCCGGTCCAGGACGTCATCGCCGCCGACACCGGCAGCGCCGACGACTCCGCCCGGCTGCTCGCCGAGAGCCTCGGCGACCACCGCGTCCTGCACCTCGCCCGCCGCAACGGCTTCGGCGCCGCCGTCGACGAGTGCGTGCGCGCCGCCGAGCCCCTTACCGCGGAGCACCTGCCCTACCTGGGCCGGCGCAGCAGCTGGGACCCGGCCACCCGCACCTGGAACGACGACGCCTACGACGAGCCGGACCAGCCGCACGGCGAACCCGTGCAGTGGCTGTGGCTCCTGCACGACGACTGCGAGCCCGCCCCGGACGCCCTCCTCAACCTCCTGAAGGTCGCCGACGCCTCGCCCTCCGCCGCGATCATCGGCCCCAAGCTGCGCAGTTGGTACGACCGGCGCCAGCTGCTGGAGGTCGGCGTCTCCATCGCCCGCAGCGGCCGCCGCTGGACCGGGCTGGAGCGCCGCGAGCAGGACCAGGGCCAGCACGACCAGGTCCGCCAGGTGCTCTCGGTCTCCAGCGCGGGCATGCTGGTGCGCCGCGACGTGTGGGAGGACCTCGGCGGGTTCGACCGCCGGCTGCCCCTCATGCGCGACGACGTCGACTTCTGCTGGCGCGCCCAGTCCGCCGGCCACACCGTGCTCGTCGCCCCCGACGCCGTCCTGCGGCACGCCGAGGCGGCCTCCCGCGAGCGCCGCCCCGTCGACTGCGCGGGCCGCTCCGCCGTCAACCCGCACCGGGTCGACAAGGCGGGCGCCGTCTACACGCTGCTGGCCAACACCCGCGGCGTCCAGCTCCCTTACGTCTTCGCGCGCATCGTGCTCGGCACGGTGCTCCGCACCCTGGCCTACCTCGTCGGCAAGGTCCCCGGACAGGCCGTCGACGAGATCACCGGCCTGCTCTCGGTCCTGCTGCGCCCCGGCCGCCTCCTCGGCGCCCGTCACCGGCGCTCCCGGGCCGTCGTCCCGCCCTCCGAGCTGCGGCCGCTCTTCCCGCCGCCCGGCGCGACCCTGCGGGCCACCGTCGAGCAGGTCGTCAGCAACGTGTCCGGCCGTGCGGCCGCCGACGCGTCCTCCGCCGGACGTCACGGCGGCGGGCTGGAGTCCGGTCCCAGCGGTGGCGACGACGACGGCGAGTACATGGACGTCGAGCAGTTCGCGCTGCTCAAGCGCATCGCGCGGCAGCCCGCCCCGATGCTCTTCGCCGTCCTGCTGCTCTTCTCCCTCATCGCCTGCCGCGCCCTGCTCGGCGGCGGCGCCCTGTCCGGCGGCGCGCTGCTTCCCGCCGCCGGCGACGCCTCCGACCTGTGGGGCTCGTACCTCGGCGGCTGGCACTCCCTCGGCGCCGGCAGCACCGAGACCGCGCCGCCCTACCTGGCGCTCGTGGCCACGCTGTCGAGCATCCTGCTCGGCAGTTCCGGCCTCGCCCTGACCGTGCTCCTGGTCGCCTCGGTGCCGCTCGCGGGCCTCAGCGCCTACTTCGTGTCGCGGCCGCTGGTCGACTCCCGGCTGCTGCGCGCCTGGGGCGCTGTCGCGTACGCGTTCCTGCCCGCCGCCACCGGCGCCCTGGCCGGCGGCCGGCTCGGCACCGCCGTCCTGGCCGTCCTGCTGCCGCTGATGGCCCGCGCCGCCGTCTCCGCCGCGGGCCTGCGGATGTCCGCCGACGCCGTCGAGCGCGGTCAGCGACCCGGCTGGCGCGCCGCCTGGGCGGTCGCGCTGCTGCTGACGATCACCACCGCGTTCACCCCCATCACCTGGCTGATCGCACTGGTACTCGTCGGCGTCGCCGTCGCCACCCGCGTCGTGCGGGGACAGGGCCGGCTGCTCGTCCCGCTGGCCATGCGGGCCCTGGCCGTCCTCGGCGCCCCCATGGTGGTGCTCGCGCCCTGGTCGCTCGGGCTGCTGACGCACCCCCGGCGCTTCCTCGACGAGGCCGGCCTGCCGTTCGGCGCCAGGTCGGCCACCGCCACCGACCTCCTCCTGATCAACCCGGGCGGCCCCGGCGCCACCGGCGGCTTCCTGCTCGCGGGCATCGTGCTGGCGGCACTTGCCGCACTGGTGCGCGCCGAGCGCCGCGCGGCCATCGTCACCGCCTGGGCGGGCGCCCTGACCGGCCTGGTCTTCGCGGTCCTCGCCAACACCACCGCCTGGGCGGGCCCGGCCACCCTGGTCTACGGCTTCGCCCTGCTCGCCGCGGCCGCGGTCGGCGCCGAGGGCGCCAAGGAGCGGCTCGCCGCCTCCGGCTTCGGCTGGCGCCAGCCGGTCGCCGCGCTCGTCGCCCTGGCCGCCGTGCTCGCCCCGCTGGCCGCCGCCGTCGGCTGGATGGCCGGCGGCGCGGACGGCCCGCTGGAGCGCCGCGACCCGACCCAGGTGCCGGCCTTCGTCGCCGAGGAGAGCACCACCCGCGACCAGGCCCGCACCCTCGTCGTCTCGGGCACGCCCGCCCATGTCTCGTACGCCCTGGTCCGGGGTGCCGGCGCGCGCCTCGGCGACGCCGAGATCGCTGCCGCGGACAGCGGCGACGCCCGGCTCGCCAAGATCGTCGGGAACCTCGTGGCCGGCTCCGGCGCCGACCAGGCCAGCCAGCTCGGCGGCTACGCCGTCCGCTACGTCCTCGTCCAGAGCGGCGCCCCGCGCGAGGTGAGCCGCACCCTCGACAGCACGCCCGGCCTGTCCCGGCTCAGCCAGGACGACGGCAGCGCCCTGTGGCGGGTGGACGACGACGTCGCGCGCGTCACGATCGTCGAGCCCTCCGGCAAGGGCGAGGACGGCGGCACGGGTGAGGACGCCGACACCCCCGCCGGCCCCGTGACCGTCGCCTCCGGCAAGGTCGAGGCCCACACCACCATCCCGGCCGGCGCGGACGGCCGTGTGCTGCGCCTCGCCGACCGCGCCGCCCCCGGCTGGACCGCCACCCTCGACGGCAAGGAGCTCACCGCCACCACCGTCGACGGCTGGGCCCAGGGCTTCCGGCTCCCCAGCAGCGGCGGCCGGCTCGACCTCGTCTACGACGACCCGTTCACGCACACCGTGTGGCTGTGGGTCCAGGGCTTCCTCGGCCTGGTGCTCGTCGTCATGGCCCTGCCCGGCCGGCGCCGCGAGGTCGACGACGACCTGCCCGACGCGGAGGCCGTGCCCATGGCGGCGGCCGCCGCCGACATCCCGGCGCAGGGCGGCGCCGACGGCCGCCGCGCCCGCCGGCTGCGCGCCGCGGCCGAGGCCGAGGGGGAGGAGGAGACCGACGACGCCTCCGCCCAGCCCCGGGCCGCCGAGCCGGCGCCCCCCGAGCAGGCCGAGTACGCGCAGTACGCCGAGTACGACCCGTACGCCGCCGCCCCCCAGCAGGACGACCCGTACGGCCAGGAGCAGTGGGCCGCCGACTACCAGAGCACCTACGGCTACGAGCAGCCCGCCCAGCCGCAGGAGCAGGTCTACGACCCGTACGGCTACGGCGAGCAGCCCCAGCAGGCCGGCTACGACCGGCAGGGCTACGAGCAGGCCCAGCAGCCGCAGCAGCCCCAGGGCTACGACGCCTCGTACGCCCCCTACGGCACCTATGACACGGACGGGTACGACACGGACGGCTACCGCCGCGACGGGAGCAACCAGCAGTGAACCGCAGCACCCTCTCCCTGATCGGCGTCACCGCCGCCCTGGCCGCGGTCGCCGGCGTCGCCACCGTCACCGGCGCGGGCACCCCGGACGCGGCGCCCGCCGTGAGCGCGGCGCGGCTGCCCGTCGAGCGGTCCACCCTGGCCTGCCCGGCGCCGTCCGACTCGGACTTCGCCTCGACCACGTACACCGCCTTCACGCCCAAGGGCGACTCCGCCGGCTCGGGCGGCACCGCCGCCCTGCTGGCCGCGGCCGGCCAGGACGGCAAGGCCGCCGCCAAGCGCAAGCCGGTGGCACCGCTGAAGGAGGCCGGCAAACCGGTCACCGCGGTCACCGAGACCGCCGACGCGCCCGCCCTCATCGGCACCGCCGACGGGGCGCTCGCCCCCGGCTGGACCGTGCAGCAGACCACGGTCGTGGACGCCGGCCCGGCCCGGGCAGTGCTCGGCACCTCCTGCGCCGTGCCCGACAGCGAGTTCTGGTTCCCCGGGGTAAGCACCGGCGCCGACCGGCAGGACTACGTCCACCTGACGAACCCGGACGAGAACTCCGCCGTCGTCGACCTCCGGCTCTACGGTGACAAGGGCGAGGTCAAGACCAGCACCACCGACGGCATCACGGTGCCGCCGGGCGCGACCGTCCCCGTCCTGCTCTCCACGCTCACCACGGAGAAGTCCGACGCCCTGACCCTGCACGTCAGCGCCCGCAGCGGCCGGGTCGGCGCCACGGTGGAGGCCGAGGACGCCAAGGCCGGCGGCGACTGGCTGCCCGCCTCCACCGACCCCGCCCCCGGGGCCGTCATGCCCGGTATCCCCGGCGACGCCTCCGACGTGCGCCTGGTGGTCTTCGCGACCGGCGACAGTGACGCCGACCTCAAGCTGCGGCTCGCCTCCTCGGGCGGTGAGATCACCCCCGCCGGGCACGAGACCGTCCACGTCAAGAGCGGTATGACCAGCGCCGTCGACCTCGGCGACCTCACCAAGGGCGAGGCCGGCTCACTCGTGCTGAGCCCGACAGACCCCTCCGACGCGGCCCCCGTCGTCGCCGCGCTGCGGATCACCCGCGGCAAGGGCGCCAACCAGGAGACCGCCTTCCTGCCCGCCACCGCTCCCGTCGGCGACCGCGCCAGTGCCGCCGACAACCGCACGAAGGGCTCGACGCTCGCGCTCACCGCGCCGGAGGGCGACGCCACCGTGCGCGTGGTCACCTCCGCCTCGACGAAGGGCGGCGAGCCCGTGACCAAGAACGTCCCGGTCAAGCGGGGTACGACGGTGGTCCTGTCGCCGCCCGCCCCCTCGGAGGGCAAGGGCTCCTTCGCCGTCACGGTGGAACCCGCCTCGGGCGGCCCCGTCTACGCCTCCCGGATGCTCGCCCTGCCGGAGGGCGGCGTCCCCATGTTCACCATCCAGGCGATGCCTGACGACCGCGGTCTGGTCGCCGTCCCGGAGTCCGAAGAGGACCTGTCCATCCTGAACCGCTGACGGTTCCCGTGCGGCGGCCCCGGCCGGCCGCACGCCGGTGCGGGGAGGCCTAACCCTCCCCGTACCGGGGGTCGACGTTCTCCGGCGACAGCCCGAGCAGCTCGGCCACCTGCTCCACGACCACGTCGTGCACCAGCAGGGCGCGCTCCTCGCGGCTCTTGGCCCGGATCTCCACCGGCCGCCGGTACACCACGATGCGGTGCGGGTCGCCCTTCTGCCCGCCGAGCAGGCGCCCCAGCGGCACCCCGTCGTCGAAGCGGCCGTCGGCCGCGGCGCCGTCGGCGCCGTTCGGCGGCCAGGGCACCTCCTGCACCGCGAACTCCACCTCCGCCAGTTGCGGCCAGCGCCGCTCGAGCCGGTCCGCCGCGTCCCGCACGAGGTCGTCGAAGGCGTCGGCGCGGGTGCGTGCCAGGGGCACCTGCGGGGGCGCGATGGGGCCGCGCATGCCGCGGCCGTGTCGGTCGCGGCGGCGCTGGCGCGGTGCGGGCGAAGGGGTGTCCATCACCTCTGAGAGTAGCCGTCGGAAGCCCCGGGTATGCGGCTCCGTGACCGCTGCCACCACCACGGGGGACGAGGACCGGACATCCCCGTCGATGTCGCAGAATGTACGGTCGCCGACCCCCTGCGCCCGCCCGATTTCCCTGCCCCGACCGCTTCGACGATCGCTCTTGGCATCATTTGCGGCGTTTGGTGATCGGTGCCGCCCGAGGGGCGCTCGTACATTTCCGGCCCTTTGCAGGTCAGGTGCGTCGGCCGCAGGTCGGACCTTCCCGGCCAACCCGGACGACACGACAGGGTGAGCTCCTGGGGAGTCGTCGCGGCCCGCTCAAGAGTGCGGTACCGTCCAACGTCGTGAGCCTTGTACGTCGCTGTTCGCGCACCGCGTGTGGCCGTCCCGCCGTCGCGACGCTGACGTACGTCTACGCGGACTCCACCGCCGTCCTCGGACCGCTCGCCACCTACGCCGAACCCCACTGCTACGACCTGTGCTCCGAGCACTCCGAGCGCCTCACCGCCCCCCGCGGCTGGGAGGTCGTACGACTCGCCACCGACACCGGCCCCACCCGCCCCAGCGGCGACGACCTCGAAGCGCTCGCCAACGCCGTGCGCGAGGCGGCCCGCCCCCAGGAACGCGAGGGCAACGGCACCAACGGCCGCGGCGGCGACCCCATGGAGATCGCCCGCCGCGGGCACCTGCGCGTCCTGCGCTCGCCCGACTCCTGACCGGCGCCCCCTCGGCCCCACCCGCCCCGGGCCCTCGTGTGCCCCCGGGTCCTCGTCGGCCCGTTCGGATCCGCCCGGTAGGTTGGCTCTTGCCACGATCCATCCACCGGCAACCGGATTCCAGAGCGGAGCACATGCGGTGACCGACCTCTCCCAGCTCGTGAAGGCGTACGACGTCCGCGGAGTCGTCCCCGACCAATGGGGCGAGCCGCTCGCCGAGCTCTTCGGTGCGGCCTTCGTGACCGTGACCGGCGCCGAAGCGATCGTCACGGGCCACGACATGCGGCCCTCCTCGCCCGGCCTGTCCCAGGCCTTCGCCCGCGGCGCGGCCTCGCGCGGCGCGAAGGTCACCGAGATCGGCCTCTGCTCCACCGACCAGCTGTACTTCGCCAGCGGCAAGCTCGGCCTGCCCGGCGCGATGTTCACCGCCAGCCACAACCCGGCGCAGTACAACGGCATCAAGATGTGCCGCGCCGGCGCCGCCCCCGTCGGGCAGAACACCGGCCTCGCCGAGATCCGCGAACTGGTCGAGCAGTGGTCCGAGACCGGCCTCCCGGCGAGCGACGCCACCCCCGGCGAGGTCACCCGGCGCGACATGCTCGCCGACTACGCCGCCCACCTGCGCACCCTGGTGGACCTCGGCTCCATCCGGAACCTCAAGGTCGTCGTCGACGCCGGCAACGGCATGGGCGGCCACACCGTCCCCACCGTCTTCGACGGGCTGCCCCTCGACCTCGTCCCGATGTACTTCGAGCTCGACGGCACCTTCCCCAACCACGAGGCCAACCCCCTCGACCCCAAGAACATCGTCGACCTGCAGGACAAGGTGCGCGAGACCGGCGCCGACATCGGCATCGCCTTCGACGGCGACGCCGACCGCTGCTTCGTCGTCGACGAGCGCGGCGAGCCCGTCTCCCCGTCCGCGATCACCGCCCTGGTCGCCGCCCGCGAACTGGCCAAGCACCCCGGCTCCACCGTCATCCACAACCTGATCACCTCGTGGACCGTCCCCGAGGTCGTCAAGGAGCACGGCGGGACGCCCGTCCGCACCCGCGTCGGCCACTCCTTCATCAAGCAGGAGATGGCCCGCACCGGCGCCGTCTTCGGCGGCGAGCACTCCGCGCACTACTACTTCCGCGACTTCTGGAACGCCGACACCGGCATGCTCGCCGCGCTCCACGTCCTCGCCGCCCTCGGCGGCCAGGACGGCACGCTGTCCGCGCTCGTCGCCGAGTACGACCGCTACGCCGCCTCCGGCGAGATCAACACCGCCGTCGACGACCAGGCCGGCCGCACCGCCGCCGTCCGCGCGGCCTACGCCGACCGCCCGGGTGCCGCCATCGACGAGCTCGACGGCCTGACGGTCACCGGCGACGGCTGGTGGTTCAACCTCCGCCCCTCCAACACCGAGCCGCTGCTGCGCCTCAACGTGGAGGCCCGCGACGCCGAACTCATGGCCGGTGTCCGCGACGAGGTCCTCGCCATCGTCCGCGCCTGAGCGCCGTCCCGCCGGAGGGGGCACCGCGCCCCCTCCGGCGGTGCCGGGGCACCCGACGCGGTCACGCGGGCCGGGGCCCCCGGCGATAGGCTGAATCCGCCGGTCCGCGCGCGCCCGCCCCCACACGGCGGCCGCCCGGAAACCACGACGCCACCACGACCACAGGGGAGACGCCACCCATGCCGCTCGTCGAAGCCAGCCTCCTGGAGATCCTCGCCTGCCCCGCCTGCCACGCGCCGCTGCGCGAGGACGCCGAGGCCACCGAGCTCGCCTGCACGTCCGCCGACTGCGGCCTGGCCTACCCCGTGCGCGACGACATCCCCGTCCTCCTGGTCGACGAGGCCCGCCGCCCCGCGTAACGCGACCGGGCCGTCCGGCACGCCGCGCCCGACCGGCCCCGGCCCGGCAGCTTCACGCACACATCACCGGCGCGGCCCGGGCACCCGCACCGCACGGCGCCCCGCGACACCCGACACGACCGGACCGGACCGGAGGACACCCCCGATGCTGGACGAGACGCTGCTCGACGACCCCGACGCCCTCGCCCGCGCCGACACCCGCGGCCTCCTCCTCGGCGTCGCCGGCGCCGGCGCCCGCGTCCGCACCGCCGCCCGCCTCGCGCAGGAAGCGGGAGTCGGCGGACTCAAGCCCGACGGCCGTCCCCGCAGTGTCCTCGTCGCCGGTCCCGGCGCGGTCGCCGTCACCGCCGTCGCCGAACTGCTCGGCGCCCTCGGCAACAGCGGCGGCCCCGTGCTGTCCCTGCACCCCACCGGCCCCGCCCCGTACGACCTGCGGTGGACCCTCCCCGGCTGGGCCGGCCCCCTCGACCTGCTGCTCATCGCCAGCCCCGCCGGCACCGAGGCGGGCCTGGCCGACCTCATCGAACAGGCCTACCGCCGCGGCTGCACCGCCGCCGCCGTCGTCCCCGCCGGCTCACCCATCGCCGAGGCGATCCAGCAGGTGCGCGGCATGGTCCTGCCGTACGCCCCCGCCCCCGACCCGGCATCCGTCGCGGGCGTCCTGGGCGAGGCCGCCGACCCCGCCGAGGACCTCGGCGCCTTCTGGGCCCTGCTCACCCCGCTGCTCGCCCTCGGCGACCGCATCGGCCTGCTCGCCGCCCCTCCGGACGCCGTCGAGCGCGTCGCCGACCGCCTCGACGACGTCGCCGCCCGCTGCGGCCCCGCAACAGCCACCTACAGCAACCCCGCCAAGGCACTCGCCTCCGAACTCGCCGAATCCCTGCCGGTGATGTGGAGCGACGGACCCGTCGCCTCGGTCGCCGCACGGCGCTTCGCCGCGGCCATCGCCGCCCGCGCCGGCCGCCCCGCCCTGCACGGCGAACTCCCCGAGGCACTCGACATCCACGGCGCGCTGCTCGCCGGCTCGCTGGCCGGCGCCCTCGACCCCGAGGACTTCTTCCGCGACCGCGTCGACGAGCCCGAGGACCTGCGCCTGCGCGTCGTGCTCCTGCACCGCACCGGCCACGGCGCCGCGAGCTCCGCCCCGCTCGCCCGCGAACTCGCCACGACCCACGACACCCCGATGAGCGAACTCGCCCCCGCCGAGGGGGGCGACCTGGAATCCGCGGTCGAACTCCTCGCCGTCACGGATTTCGCCTCCGTTTACCTCGCCATCACCTCCACCGGGAGATCATGACCGCATGGACCGCCTGACCAACACCATCCGCCCGTACGCCTGGGGATCCACCACGGCCATCCCCGAACTGCTCGGCACCACCCCCACGGGCGAGCCGCAGGCCGAACTCTGGATGGGCGCCCATCCCGGCGCCCCCTCCCGCGTCGACCGCGGCAACGGTCCGGTCCCGCTCGACCAGGTCATCGCCGCCGACCCCGGCGGCGAACTCGGCACCCCCGCCGTCGAACGCTTCGGCCCCCGGCTGCCCTTCCTGCTCAAGCTCCTCGCCGCCGGCTCCCCCCTGTCCCTGCAGGTGCACCCCGACCTGGCCCAGGCAGCCGCCGGCTTCGCCGACGAGGAGGCCCGCGGCATCCCCGTCGACGCCCCGCACCGCAACTACAAGGACGCCAACCACAAGCCGGAGATGATCGTCGCGCTCACCCCCTTCGAGGGTCTGTGCGGCTTCCGTCACCCCGAGGAGACCGCAAACCTCCTCACCGGCCTCGGCGTCGACGCCCTCAAGCCGTACGCCGACCTCCTGCGCGCCCACCCCGAGGAGGCCGCGCTCCGCGAGGTCCTCACCGCCGTGCTCGGAGCCGAACGCGCCGCCATGGCAGGCAGCGTGGACGAAGCCGCCGAGGCCGCCGGCCGCCTCGCCGCCGAGGGCGGACCGCACGCCGACGCGTACGCCGCCTACGCCGCCATCGCCCACGCCTACCCGGGCGACCCCGGCGTCATCGCCGCCATGCTCCTCAACCACGTCCGGCTCCAGCCCGGCGAAGCGCTGTTCCTCGGCGCCGGAATACCCCACGCGTACCTCAGCGGCCTCGGCGTCGAGATCATGGCCAACTCCGACAACGTGCTGCGCTGCGGCCTCACCCCCAAGCACGTCGACATCCCCGAACTGCTGCGCATCGTCCGCTTCCAGGCGGGCGACGCGGGGGTCCTGCGCCCCGAGGCGTCCCCCGACGGCGAGGAGCTCTACGGCACCCCCATCGACGAGTTCCGGCTCTCCCGCTACTCGCTCGCCGCCGACGCCGCCCCCCGCACGCCGCACGACCGCACCGCCCAGATCCTGCTCTGCACCGAAGGCACCGCCGTCGTGCGCACCCCCGGCGACCCCGCGGCACCGCAACTCACCCTGGAGCGCGGCCAGTCCGCCTACGTTCCCGCGGGCGAGAAGGTCGAACTCACCGGCGAGGGAACCGTCTTCCGGGCCACCGTGGTGGCCTGACGCACCAGGCGAACCACGGCCTGCAAGAATGTCCCGCCGTAACGCCGTAAAGACCGGGCAAAGAGCAGGGCCGAGGGAAGGGACCACCAGCACCTATGAGCGCGTCAGGCGGAACCAAGGCGATCGTCGCCGCATTGGGCGCCAACCTCGCCATCGCGGTGAGCAAGTTCGTGGCGTTCGCCTTCAGCGGCTCCTCGTCCATGCTCGCCGAGGGCGTGCACTCGGTGGCCGACTCGGGCAACCAGGCGCTGCTCCTGCTCGGCGGCAAGAAGGCCAAGAAGAAGGCCACCGAGGAACACCCCTTCGGCTTCGGCCGTGAGCGGTACATCTACGGCTTCCTCGTCTCCATCGTCCTGTTCACCATCGGTGGCGTCTTCGCGCTCTACGAGGGCTACGAGAAGGTCCAGCACCCCCACGAGATCGACGCCTGGTACTGGCCCATCGGCGTCCTGGTCTTCGCGATCATCGCCGAGGGCTTCTCCTTCCGCACCGCCGTCAAGGAGTCCAACGAGGTCCGCGGCAATCAGAGCTGGAGCCAGTTCATCCGCACCGCCAAGGCGCCCGAGCTTCCCGTCGTCCTCCTCGAGGACCTCGGAGCCCTCGTCGGCCTGGTGCTCGCCCTCGGCGGCGTCGGCCTGTCCCTGCTCACCGGCGACGGCGTCTGGGACGGCATCGGCACCCTCTGCATCGGCGTCCTCCTCGTCGCCATCGCCCTCGTCCTCGCCTCCGAGACCAAGTCGCTGCTCCTCGGCGAGGCGGCCGGTCCCGAGGTCGTCGCCCGTATCCGCGCGGCCATCGTCGACGGCGACGTCGTCACGCGCGTGATCCACATGCGCACCCTCCACCTCGGCCCCGACGAGCTCCTCGTCGCCGCCAAGATCGCCGTCGAGAGCGACGACACCGCCACCGAGGTCGCCCGCGCCATCGACGCCGCCGAGGCCCGCATCCGCGAGGCCGAGCCCATCGCCCGCGTCATCTACCTCGAGCCGGACATCTACCGCGAGCAGTCGGCCGCCCCCGCCGCCCCCGGGACGGACTGACCCCCTTCACACCACCTCCACGCACCTTCCGGACGCGCCCGGCCACTCGGTGTAGATTCGTCCCTAGCCAGACGTCGCTGCTGATGGCGGTCGGGCGGTCCGGAAACGGACCGGCCGAGGGAGAGAGGGCCTCCGACGGGCTGAGCTGCGGTCGAGGGAGAGGTATGTCCGCATGCCTCCCGCCGCCCCGCAGCGGAAAGCCGATGTCCGTTCTGGAAGCACCCCACGAGGAGACTGCATGTCCCCCGTCACCAACGACTTCAAGGTCGCCGACCTCTCCCTGGCCGCCTTCGGCCGCAAGGAGATCACCCTCGCCGAGCACGAGATGCCCGGCCTCATGGCCATCCGCGAGGAGTACGCCGCCTCCCAGCCGCTGGCCGGCGCCCGCATCACCGGCTCCCTGCACATGACCGTGCAGACCGCCGTCCTCATCGAGACCCTCGCCGCCCTCGGCGCCCAGGTCCGCTGGGCCTCCTGCAACATCTTCTCCACGCAGGACCACGCCGCCGCGGCCATCGCCGTCGGCCCCAACGGCACCCCCGAGAACCCGCAGGGCATCCCCGTCTTCGCCTGGAAGGGCGAGACCCTCGCCGAGTACTGGTGGTGCACGGAGCAGGCCCTCACCTGGCCCGACGCGGCCACCGGCGGCCCGAACATGATCCTCGACGACGGCGGCGACGCCACCCTCCTGGTCCACAAGGGCGTCGAGTTCGAGAAGGCCGGCCAGGCCCCCGACCCCTCCACCGCCGACAGCGAGGAGTACGAGCAGATCCTGCTGCTCCTCAACCGCACCCTCGGCGAGAACCCCCAGAAGTGGACCCAGCTCTCCTCGGAGATCCGCGGCGTCACCGAGGAGACCACCACCGGCGTCCACCGCCTGTACGAGATGCAGCGCGACGGCACCCTGCTCTTCCCGGCGATCAACGTCAACGACGCCGTCACCAAGTCGAAGTTCGACAACAAGTACGGCTGCCGCCACTCCCTCATCGACGGCATCAACCGCGCCACCGACGTCCTCATCGGCGGCAAGGTCGCCGTCGTCTGCGGCTACGGCGACGTCGGCAAGGGCTGCGCCGAGTCGCTGCGCGGCCAGGGCGCCCGCGTCATCGTCACCGAGATCGACCCCATCAACGCCCTCCAGGCCGCGATGGACGGCTACCAGGTCACCGTACTCGAGGACGTCGTCGAGACCGCCGACATCTTCGTCACCACCACCGGCAACCGCGACATCATCCTCGCCGAGCACATGCAGCGCATGAAGCACCAGGCGATCGTCGGCAACATCGGCCACTTCGACAACGAGATCGACATGGCCGGCCTCGCCAAGATCCCCGGCGTCGTCAAGGACGAGGTCAAGCCCCAGGTCCACACCTGGACCTTCCCCGACGGCAAGGTCCTGATCGTGCTGTCCGAGGGCCGCCTGCTCAACCTGGGCAACGCCACCGGCCACCCCTCGTTCGTGATGTCCAACTCCTTCTCGGACCAGACCCTGGCCCAGATCGAGCTGTTCACCAAGCCCGAGGAGTACCCGATCGGCGTCTACGTCCTTCCCAAGCAGCTCGACGAGAAGGTCGCCCGGCTCCACCTCGACGCCCTGGGCGTCAAGCTCACCACCCTGCGCCCGGAGCAGGCCTCCTACATCGGCGTCCCGGTCGAGGGCCCCTACAAGCCGGACCACTACCGCTACTGACGTCGCCCGGGCCGACCGCGCGACAGCGCGCACCCGGCTCCGCGGGCAGCACCAGAGCCACCCCGCAGGCCCCCGCCCCCGGCGGGGGCCTGCCCCGTCGGGCCCCGGCCCGCTTTGTAAGGTCGAACCATGCCCCGCGGCCGCTACTCGTTCCACGACACCCACGACCACACCCCCCTCGGCGAAGAACACTTCCACTGCGCCACCGGCCCCACCGGATGGCGCTACACCGCCCAGAACACCCGCCCCGACGGCGCCCACGCCGGCTCCGTCGACCTCACCATCGACGAACTCGGCCGGCCCATCCGCCTCGAACTGCACGCGTCGGGCTGGCAGGTACGCGGCGCCGCCCTCGACGGCCTCACCTGGGTCCGCACCGACCCCTCCGGCGAAGACGCTCAGGAGGGCAACGTCCCCGCCCACGCCTTCACCGGCGGGTCGCCCGCGTTCTACATCGCCACCGCGCGGCTGCTCCGCCTGCGTCCCGGCACCCCGGCCACGCGCGTACGCCTCGTCGCATTCCAGCCCCCCGTGCTCGCACCCCGCACCCTCGACCAGTCGTGGGCACTGGTCAAAAGCGAAGCACACCCCACTGACAACGCCCCTCTGCTCGTGGACGAATACCAGGTCAACGACCTGGAGACCGGTGAACAGCACACCGTCCACATCGCCGGCGACATCGTCCTCTCCGCCCCGGGCATCGAGCTCGAGGACCTCGAGTCACCCCCGTCCCGGTTCCCCGCGGCGGACTGACCCGGCCGCGGGCACCGGCGACCCCTCACGCCGGAGGCGCGAAGCCCGTCGACGAGGACGACGGCGAGGAAGCGGAGGGGTACGGAGAAGGGGACGGAGGCACAAGCGCCTGCGGGGCCTGTCCTCCCGCCTCCCCCCGCACCCCGCCTACCGCACCGGGCGTCACCCAGCCCACCGGCGGCGTCCCGGCCCCCCGGCCCTTCCCCTGCTCCGCGACCCCGTCGACCGGGGAAGCGACCGGAGCGCCGAAGACCCGGCGGGCGTCCCGGCCCTGCCGCTCCGCGACCACCGCCGCCAGGAACGCCGCGGGCGGTGTTCCTGGCGGCACCGGCGCCCCCGTGCACGCCACCACGTCGCCCGCGAGCCGCTCCGCCATCGACCACCCCACCTGCGGATCCAGCTGGTGCACCCGCGACAGGTACTGCCGCACCGCCAGCCACAGCCCCTCCGGCACCGCCGACAGGTCCACCCCCGCCAACTGCACCGCCAGCCACGGCGGCGCCGGCGGCAGCGGCCGCGCCGCCCGCGGCACCGGAATCCGCTCCCGCACCACCAGCGTCCCCGCGAACACGTCCCCGACCCGCCGCCCGCGCGCCGACACCAGCGAGGCGATGCACGCGATCACCCCGAGGAACATCTGGATCTCCACGACCCCGACCGCCCCCCGCACCAGCGCGTGCCGGAACCGGATCGGCCCGCCGTCGTCCCGCACCACCCGCAACCCGCAGGCCAGCTTCCCCAGCGACCGCCCCCGCGACAGCGTCTCCACCGCGATCGGCACCCCTATCAGCACCAGCAGCAACGAGCCCACGTACACCGCGGCGACCGCCGCGCCGTCCATCGACGCCGTCGCCACCGTCAGCACGATCGAGACGGCCAGATAACCCCCGATGTACACGACCCCGTCCAGCGCCGCCGCCAGCGCCCGGCTCGGCAGCTTCGCCGTGTGCAGCCCCAGCTCGACGGCCTCACCCGTCACCAGACGCCCGGCACCGTCCGCCGCGCTCGCCTCACCCATGCGGGAACCTCCTCCTGCCCACCCCGGACCCGGAGCGCCCAGTCTGCCCCTTCTGCCAAGCTGGGACCTCCCCGGCCAGCCAGGAGCAGCGCCCATGGACCTCGACGTCTTCGCAGCCGCCCACCGCCACGAGTGGGACCGGCTCGACGCCCTGCTGCGCCGGCGTCGGCGCCTCACCGGCGAGGAAGCCGACGAACTCGTCACCCTCTACCAACGCGCCGCCACCCACCTCTCCCTCGTCCAGTCCAGCGCCCCCGATCCCGCACTCGTCGCCCGCCTCACCACCCTCGTCGCCCGCGCACGCAGCGCCGTCACCGGCGCCCGCACCCCCGGCTGGCGCGACGCAGCTCTCTTCTTCACCCGCGTCTTCCCGGCAGCGGTGTACCGCTCACGCCACTGGTGGGTCCCCACGGCACTCCTGTCCACCGCGGTCGCCGCGCTGATCGGCTGGTGGGTCGCCACCCACCCCGAGGTCCAGTCCGCCATCGCCGCCCCCGAAGAACTGCGCGCCCTGACCCGCCCCGGCGGCGAGTACGAGACCTACTACTCCAGCCACCCCGCCGCCTCCTTCGCGGCCCAGGTCTGGACGAACAACGCCATGGCCGCGGGCTACTGCCTCGTCCTCGGCGTCTTCCTCGGGCTGCCGGTCCTCTATGTCCTGTTCGAGAACATGGTCAACCTCGGTCTCGGACTGGGTCTCATGGGCTCCGCGGGCCGCCTCGACACGTTCCTCGGGCTGATCCTCCCGCACGGTCTCCTCGAACTGACCGCCGTCTTCGTCGCCGCCGGGACGGGACTCCGCCTCGGTTGGACCGTCATCGACCCCGGTCCTCGTCCGCGCCGCACGGCCCTCGCCGAGGAAGGCCGGGCCGCCATCGGCATGGCCATCGGGCTCGCCGCCGTCCTCTTCGTCTCCGGCGCGCTCGAAGCCTTCGTGACCCCCTCCGGCCTCCCCACCTGGGCCCGCATAGGTATCGGCGTCACCGCCGAGCTGCTGTTCCTCGTCTACGTCTTCGTCGTCGGGCGCCGAGCCGCCCTCGCAGGTGAGACGGGGGACTTGGAGCAGGGCGACCGCAGCGACGTCCTGCCCACCGCCGCATGACCCGTACGGCCGACACCGGCGATGTGCGTCGGAGGCGGCTGACCTGCTAGCCTCCTCTTCGCCCCAAGACACCTGTTGACATGGGTGGCAAGGGGAGGTAGATTTGAGCAGTTGCCACGAACTGGACATGTTCGGGGGCCGGCGGCTAGAATCTAGCTCGCTTCAACAGACTATCGATCGCACCGCACCTCTCAGAAAGAACTTTCTGAGTGGTCTTTTGCGTCGCTATTCATAGAGGCGAAACCCGGACGGTAATCGGACCTGAAAGAGTCTGATAAAGTCTGGAACGTCGAAAGGCGAAAGCCGGAAGACAAAAACCCCGCTCCAGCAGGGGGCCGGAAACGAAGAGCGGAAACGCGAATCGGATCTGGTAAGGTTGGAGACAACGAAGGGAAAGCCCGGAGGGGCCGGTGAAACGGTCTCGAAGGAAGCTTCCGTTCCTTGAGAACTCAACAGCGTGCCAAAAGTCAACGCCAGATATGTTGATACCC